>JBGGMZ010000179.1:0-59600 GCA_041287745.1 Chthoniobacter sp.
AGAAGGAAGATCACCACGAAGACGCGAAGGCACGAAGGGGCAAAGAGCGAGGGCAGCTGCTGAGATTGCGCCCACCTTCGTGCCTTCGCGTCTTCGTGGTTAATTACTAATACTTCCCGAAATAAGCGCCCCGAATTAGGGGTGGACTTCCCTGACAGGACACTAGTTGTTATTCTTCTGGTCGCGGACGCGGCCGGCTTCGTCTTTGAGCGCTTCGGCTTTGGCTTCGCCTTCCTTCTTCGTCACGTCGGCCTGTGCCTCGGCGTTTTTCTTGGCGGACTTGGCGGCTTGGTCGAGTTGGGTGGCTTGGGCGTCGATCTCTGCTTTGCGGGCTTGTTCCTGTTTGGAATCACAAGCGGCGAAACTGAGAGCGGCAAGGGTGGCAAGGGTGATGATCTTCATGATACACATGTATCGTTGCTGGGTAGGGGGGAGGATGGTTCAAGACGCCGCACCCGTGCGATTTAGGTGATTCAAACTGCTGGTTGGATCGTGCCGCCGCCTGCCGATAGCCGCAATTCTCGGTCGTGGTTGATCACGCGGGCGGACGATGTAAGACTGCGCGGCCCTCACTCGTGCCATGAAATCGCTACCGCTCCGCCCTCTCTCTTTGCTCTCTGTGGTCTGTCTTCTCGGCACCTGGCTGCTTCATTTAAATGCGGCGCCTGCCTTGCCTCCGGGCGCGGCCCGAGTGGTGCGTGACGTGGCCTATGTGCCAAACGGGCACGCGCGGCAGAAGCTGGACTTGTATGTGCCCGTGGCGCCCAAAGGCCCGCTGCTGGTTTACATCCACGGCGGAGGCTGGTCGGGCGGCAGCAAGAGCGCGCCGATGGGGCTGCCGCTGCTGAACCTCGGCTACACGCTGGCCAGCGTGGAATATCGCTTCAGCCAGGATGCGGTCTTCCCGGCTCAGATCGAGGATTGCAAGTCGGCGATCCGCTGGTTGCGCGCGCATGCCGCGGAGTATGGTTACGATCCGAAGCGCATCGCTGCCGCTGGAGATAGTGCAGGCGGACATTTGACTGCTCTCCTGGCGGCAACCGGCGACGTGCACGATTTCGACCAAGGTGACAACCTGGATCAGTCCAGTGCGATCCGGTGTGGGATCGATTTCTATGGACCAACCGATTTTCTTGCCTTTCTCCCCACCGGCAAGGCGCCCGACGAGCCGGGGAAGACCGGTCGGCCTTTGCTCAATCAGCTTTTCGGCGGACCCTTGACCGAGAAGATGGAACTGGCGAGGAAGGCCAGTCCCGTGTCGTGGGTGAACAAAAATACCGCTCCGCTGTTCATCCTGCACGGGACGAAAGATCCACTGGTGCCGACCTCGCAGAGCACCGAGCTATGCGAGAAAATGAAGACCGCCGGCGTGGAGGTGAAGCTGGATGTGATCGACGGCGCCGGCCATGGCGGCAAGGAATTCTTTGCCGGAGATCTGCCGCAGCAGATGGTGGACTTTCTGGAAAAACACCTGGCGCAGTAACCGAGCCGCTTCCGACTCCACCGAAGACGGTTTAATAAGTCAGGTGCTCTCGGTGAATTTGCGGGCGGCTTCTTTCATTTCGTCGAGGGAGGGTTTGGCTTCGCCCATGAAGTCGAACGCGGGCAGGGGACTGCCGGTCTCGAGCAGGGTCTTCAAGTTGTTCAGGATGACCGGCCAGCCGCGGCGGCCGCCTTCGAGCATCTTTTCGTCGAGCTCGATTTGATGCGCTTCCGTCATCGTGAGGCGCACGACTTTGCCGAGGTCATCAATTTGATAGGTGACGAGGCACTCGGGCAATTTGCGCATTTCCTCGATCCACATGACGCGCCATGTGACGGCGAGTTTGCGCGGGGGATCGCACACCACCACCTTGCCCTCGACGTCGAGCTTGCCATCGGGCTGCCAGAAACGAAATGCGCCGCCGGGCTGGAGCTCGATCTCGATGCGGCGGCCGAAGAAGAACTGCTTCGTGATGTCGCCGGAGGTGAGGGCTTGCCAGACTTTTTCCGGCGTGGCGGCGATATAGGTAACGTAGACGGTTTTGGGTTTGAATTGGTCAAGATTCATTCCGCGGACCCTTTCGCAAACTCGATGGCGTGGCCGGTCTCGAGCAGTGTCTTCATGCTGCTGAGAATGTCGGGCCAGCCTTGGCTGATCATTGGGAAGATCTTGCTGTCGGTGGGGAATCCTTCGTGGGTGACCGTAAGCTGAACGACAGGCCCCTGACGTTGCGATTGGCCGCCGAACTCGACGATTTCAAAAGTGACGCGCGAGGCGGGTTCGGCGAGCAGTTCCTCCATGTGCAGCGGCTTGAAGGTGTAGGAGAGCAGGCGCGGCGGCTCGGATTTCAGGATCTTGTCGTCGTGGACGATTTTGCCTTTCCAGCGGAAGACGATGCGGGAGCCCTCGGTCCATTCGGATTCCAAGCGCGTGCCGCCCCAGTATTGCTCGGTGAATTCGGGATCGGTAAGCGCGGCCCAGAGTTTCTCCGGTGTGGTGGCGATGAGCGTACGGTAGACGAATTTGGGTGCAGTATTCATGTGGGGTTATCCTTTCCAGGTGAAGGGGAGGGGCACGCCTGTCTCGAGCAGGGTCTTGAGGCTGCTGAGGATGGCCTGCCAGCCGTTGGAGACTTCGAGGAAGTGCTTGCTGCCGGGCTCGAAGCCGTCGTGGACGATGGTGAGCTTGGTGACGCCGAAGGCGACGGCGATTTCGAAGGTGACGCGCGTGGGCGGCCTCTCCGGCTCGCCCTCGTGGGCTGGCTTGGCGAAGGTGTAGGAAAGGCGATGCGGGGGATCGGCCTGCAGCACTTCGCCGCTGAGCTCGACGGCGCCATCGGGCTTGAAGTGCTTGATGGAGGCACCGGCGGTCCAATCGGATTGGATGCGACGCCCGCCCCAGTATTGCTGGGTGAATTCAGGCTGGGTCAGTGCGTTCCACAGCTTCTGCGGGGTCGTGTTGATGTGCAGGACGTAGACGAATTTCGGGTTCTCCATGGGGTTCGGGTGCGGGTTTTTCGAGATGCTTCTTGAGGTCGCTGAGAGCCTGCAGACGGTGACGCTCGTACTTGCTGATCCAGCGCTCGTAGATTTCGTGAATGGGGACGGGGTTGAGGAAGTGGAGCTTTTCCCGACCGTGCCAGACGGTGGCGATGAGGTTGGCGTGCTCAAGGAGATTGAGGTGCTTGGTCACGGCCTGGCGGGACATGTCGAGGTGCTCGCAGAGGGCGGCGAGGGTCTGGCCGTTGTTCTCATGCAACAGGTCCAGCAGCTTGCGGCGGCTGGAATCGGCCAGGGCTTTGAAAACGGCATCCATGACATGGGTAAAATAGGCAACCATATGGTTGCGTGTCAACGGCGATTCGGCAAAATGGAAAAATCTTTCGATGGCTGTCTTAAGAGCGTCCGGCCGTTCGTCGAGAGAATGAAGCACTCTTTCCAGCAATGGGGGCGTGATGCCGCATCAGACCAATCCTAACTCCACTCCACACCATGAATACCGCGACGAAAACCGCACCCGTCAAACCTGTGCCGGATCACATGCACACGGTCACTCCTCACCTCGTCTGCGCCGGTGCGGCGAAGGCGATCGAATTTTACCAGAAGGCCTTCGGCGCCTCAGAACTCACGCGTTTGCCGGGCAAGGATGGCAAGCTCATGCACGCCATGGTTCGCATCGGCGATTCGGCAGTCATGCTCGTGGACGAAAACCCGGAGTGGAACATCCAAGGCCCAACGGCTCTGAAGGGCACGCCGGTGACGATTCACCTGCAGGTGAAGGATGCCGACTCGCTTTTCGAGACTGCCGTCGCCGCAGGCGCGAAAGTATTGATGCCGATCCAGGATATGTTCTGGGGCGATCGCTATGGAATCGTGCAAGACCCTTTCGGTCATCACTGGTCCATCGCCACCCATGTGCGTGACCTCACGCACGAGGAAATTCAGGCTGCTTCCGCGCAAATGTGCCAGTAACATTCAATCACCAAACCTGCACCAAAACTATGCCTACGTTACTCAATACCGACACGCCCCCGCATGGCGAGGGATACATGCTCCTCTTCCGCGGACGCCCGTGGTACACCGCCGGGTATTCGGATGATAAACTGCGAGAGATCATGGACGAGGTAAACGCGTGGTTCGCCAAACTCGACGGCGAAGGAAAGCTCGCGGGTGGGCGCCCGCTCTTCGATCGTGCGGTGACGGTCTCCGCTGAAACCAACCGCAGCGTGACGGATGGCCCATTCCCCGAGGCGAAGGAAGCCATCGGCGGATACATCGTGGTCAATACGGATTCATTTGAAGAGGCCGTGGAGCTCGCGCGCGAAAATCCGATGACAAAATACGGTCTCATCACGGAGGTGCGTGAGGTCGCGAGCGATTGCCCGCACATGTACAAGGTGCGGCAGAGACTCGGCACAGCGGCAGTCGCGTAACTCCCGCCGGACATCGCTCTTAAAATCGCGCTCCTCATCGGACGCGAAACGAGGAATGGTGGAGGGATGATTCCCCTCCGCCATTCCTTTGTCGTTTTGTCCCTCCTATCGTGTGCGCTGGCGATGTCCGCGCGGGGGGAAGACGCCAAGCCGGAGCCGCAGATCATGGGCTCGACCGTTTTCGACTGGACGCAACTGGCCGTGCACAAGACGCCGAAAGGAGAATCGCGCAGAATTGCACAGGCGCCCACGGCCACGCTCGATGAGCTCGAGATGCATGTCACCACGCTCAATCCCGGCGAGCAGGCGCATCCGCCGCATCAGCATCCGGATGAAGAGTTGCTTATCATCAAGGAAGGCACCGTCGAGGCACTCGTAAATGGAGAATGGAAGCGCGTGGGTCCGGGCTCGGTCATTTTCCAAGCGGCGAATCAGCTTCACGCCATTCGCAATGCAGGCGATACGCCGGCGACTTATCACGTCATCAAGTGGAACTCGCCCGGCATGCTGCAGAAGAAGAAGGCGCAGCAGTAAGATTCCCTGTTGCCTCGCGACGTTCTGTGCCACACATGGCGCATCATGAATGTTGAGCGACTCAAGTATGTCATCTGGGCGGCGGATATGCGGCGTGCGGTGAATTTCTATGCGACTGTTTTCGGCGGCACGGTGCTAAAGCAGAATGAGATCATCAGCGAGGTCTCGATCTGTGGTGGAGTGATCGGCATTCACGGCGGCGGCGAGGGAAAGCGCACGTGGACGGGGCTGAGCTTTCAGGTGCCGGATGTCATCGCGGGTGCGCGTGAAATCGTGGCCGCTGGCGGACAACTCACGCGCGAGCCAGAGCCCGAGGATGGCGAACCGCCGCATCTCGCGATGTGCGTGGACCCTGAAGGCAACGAGATCATGCTGACGCGAAAGCGCTCGTAACGAGGCGCTGCCTCGTCCTGGGCTCAAGCCACGGTTAGCGGCCCATCGAACACAGTCACACTGATCACTTCGGTTTTCGCGATGTGCGGCCCGTGCTGCACACCTTTCGGTGCGAAGAACATCGTGCCGGGCGTGTAAATGGTATCGCCCTCCTCCCAGCCGCCCGAGAGCACATAGGCCCATTCGTTCGCCTGTGGATGCGTGTGCGCTGGCACGGTTACGCCCCCATGGAATTTGCGCAGCACCACCACGCCACCGGTCGCTTCATTTTTGTGCAGAATTTTCAGCTCAACCCCAGCGTAGGGGCCCGGCTGCCACGGCTTGTCGTCGGCGAGGGCGATGTAGGGGAACATGGGAGGATGGATCTACTTGCTCGCGATCACTGCGCTTTCCGCGGTCGGCAGCAGTGGGTGCAGTGAGAAATCGCGGAAGCCAGCGTCGGCCAGCATCGTGCGATACTCGGCAAAAGTATAGGCATCGCCCTCAGGCGTGGTGCCGAGCATGACCATCGCGAAGCCAGCGGCTCCTGGAGGAGTGACGCGGTCCTCATTCGGCACGAATTCGACGATGACCACCTGGCCGCCTGGGCGCAGCGCGGCGTGCACGCGACGCAGGAACCGCGTGCAATCGGCAGCGTTAAAGTGATGGAGGAAATTTGGCACGAGCACCACGTCGTAGTCAGTGCCGAGATCGGCGGTGAAAGCGTCGCCCACGACCTTGCTGAAGCGGTTTCCCAAGCCCGCGGCACGCGCATTTTCCTCGGTCACCGCGAGGACCGCTTCCCAGTCCAGCGCCACGAGATGAGCGCGAGGGTTCTTCCGGGCGAGAGTGATGCCGTAGACGCCGTGGCTGGCGGAAATATCGAGGACGCGTGTATCGCGCGAGGGATCGAGATTCACGAGCTCGGCTGTGCCGTTGGCCGTGGGATACATCATTGGTCCCATCTTCTGGGCGAAGGCAATCCACGCCGGGTGATCCGGCGCGGTGGTGCCGTGCTCGGAGGTGTGCAGCCGGCCGCTGCGAATGGTGCGGGAGAGATCGTTAAAGGCCTCGGTGAGCTCCGAGGTGAGGAAGAATTCGATGGTGCCTCCGAGATAAGCGGGCGACTTGCGGTCGAGAAAAGTGGCGGAGTCCGGTGTAAGCGCGTAGCGGGAGCCATCCTTGGCCAGAAAGCCGATGAGGGTGAGATAGTCGCTCAAGATGCGGATGCCGCGCTCGGGGCATTCACATTTCGCCGCAATCTCCGCAACCGTGCTGGGAGTATTGCCGATGACCGTGAAAAGACCGAGGTCGATCGCCGCCTTGAGCGCGCCAGTTTTGTGAAAGCCGTTGATCGTGTCGAAGAACAGTTGCGGCGAGGGTGAAGCGGGAGATTGAGACATGAGCCGAGAACGGTAGCGTTGTATTGTGTGACGATGCCAGCGGATCTTATTGCGGCTGTCTCGTCGGTGTCAGCTGCGGTAATTTACTGAAGACGATCTCGGACGTGCCGAATTTCGGGATCAAATGTCGCCGGCCGGTGGTGTAGGTGACGTAGATTTGATCGTGGTCGAGTTGCATGAATGGCGTGTTTACCGCATCGGGATCGACGAGAGAAAACGCCCGGGTGCAGGTCGTGTAGGTGGGATCGATGCGGACGACGTCGCATTTGTTTCGCGTCACTGTTTTCGGCCCCATGTTCACCGTCGGCGCCGCGAGCATTGCGACGAGACCGAGTGCAGGACCGCCATCGCAGATTGCCGGGCGACCGATGCCATAGGTCCACTTCGTGACCGGTGCATCGAAATGGTAGAGATCGGATTTGGCAGCCTTGCTCAGCATGTAACCGGTCTCTGCGACATTGGATCGGAGCAGGAGATAAACATGGCTGGCGTCCTGGGTCAGCGCGGGTTCGGCGAGAATCCTGGTCGCGCTGGGCAGGCCGCGAGGATCGGGCGCGCCGAGCAATTCCCAAGTCGCACCCTGATCAGCGCTGCGCATGAGAATGTTGGTCAGCAACTGCGTCCGGCCATTCAGCGAGCTTTTGATCTGGATGGTGCTGTAGAGCATCCCGTCGAACGGCACGAAATCGCCCGCCGTGCTGAGGCCGCTGGAGAATTGTGCGCCGACTCCCGCGCCGAAAAGAAAGTCGAGATGCTTCTGCAAGGCCTCCTGGGTAAGATCGAGCACCGTTTCCGATTGCCTCGCGATGGTGCAGCGCACTGCGTGCAGGCCCGACAGCGCCCCCGTCGAGATGGTGTAGTCTTTATAGAAGACGCGGAAGGCCGGCCCGGGATCGCTCGCGAAGCGCGAGGTGAAAAAGACACGCAAAGTGTCGTCGCCGATGCGGTGCAGCATAGGCGCGGTGACAAATTTTCCACCGATCGTCAGGCCATTTGAAGAGTCTCCTGAGGCGGAAATGTCCACCCACTTCGCCGTCGCGGCGGGATTGTTGATATCGAAGATGGCCAGTCGCGCGATCTGGCCGGCTTTGTTTTCCTCCGGGGTGGTCTCGTTGCACTGGTAGACTGCGTAACCGATGCCATTCACGATGCGCAGGGAGGATTGATGCGCGTACTGCTCGGTGGCGACTTTGCTTACGATTTGCGCCTGCTGCACGAAGGCCTGCGAGAGCGCCGCTTCGTCCGGCACGGGTTCCGCAGCCCTCGCGATGGGCGCGATTAAGGCAGCGGTGATGAAGAGAAACCGGAGAAAGAAGGGCATGATCCAATTGTGCCTACATCACAGCCTCCAGGTTTGTGAATGGCGGTGAAAGTGAGAGCGGATGCCGTTTACAAAAACATCCCGCCCGAAGCTTCGACCCGCTGCGCATTGACCCAACGACCTTCTTCCGAGCAGAGGAATGAAATGACCCCGCCGATATCATCAGGCACACCCACGCGACCGAGCGCGATGTTGGCCGTCAGGAATGCCTTCCTCTGCGGATTTTCCAATGCCTCGCGGGTGAAATCGGTTTCGATGATGCCCGGCGCCACCGCATTGGCCGAGATGCGGCGCGGTCCGAGTTCCTTGGCCAGATACCGGGTGAAGACTTCGATCGCGCCTTTCATCGCGGCATACGCCGCATACCCAGGAACACAGAAGCGAGCGAGGCCCGTGGAGGTATTCACGATGTGTCCGCCATCGGCGATCAATGGCAGCAACTTTTGGGTGAGAAAGAAGACGCCCTTGAAGTGGACATTTAGCAGGCTGTCGAAATCCTCTTCGGTGGTTTGGGCGAAAGGGGAGGCGCGGTCGATGCCGGCGTTGTTGACCAGGAAGTCGAAGTTTGGCCGCTGCCATTTGGTCTGCAATGTTTCGCCGAGGGTTTTGGCGAAGGCATCGAACCCCGCCACCTTGGCGACATCGAGCTGCAACACGGCGGCTTTGCGTCCGAGTTTTTCGATCTCAGCTGCCACGGCTTCGCCTTCTTCCTGGCGTTCGCGATAGGTGATGATCACATCGGCGCCATCATGGGCGAGCTTGAGCGCGGTGTTGCGGCCGAGGCCGCGGCTGCTTCCAGTGACGAGGGCGATTTTGTCGGTGTGTTTCATGGCGATGAATGGTGCGCGAGGGAATCAATGCCGGGCTCGCAGTTGCGCAAGTCGGCTACGAAAGCGCACCGCAATTCAGTGTTAAGTTCAAGCGCCTCTTCTGGCGCTGAAGAAACTGCCTAGTGTCCGTGAGGCGCAGCCTTGTCACCGGCAGCAGGCGCTTCGGCCTTGGCCAGCACGCGCACCTCAATGCCTTCGGCAAAGGAATCCGAGGGATTCGTGACGACATGGTCTTCAGGAGTGACGCCGGAAAGCACTTCCACGATTGCCCCGAAATCGCGGCCGATCTTGATCTTGCGGAGGGTGAGGTGATTGTTTACCACCACGGCCACTTGCGGGCCTTCGGAGCGGAAGATGATCGCGCTGGCCGGCAGGGTGAGCGCTGCCTCGGGATGCGCGTCGCTGAGGCGCACCAAGCCGTAACTACCGGCGAGGATTTCGTTCTTCGCATTGTCGACCTCGAGCTCGACGAGCAGGGTGCGAGTCGAGAGATCCAGCGCGCCTGCGGTGCGCACGACCTTCGCTTCGAATTTCTGGTCCGGGGCCTCAGGCAGAGTGAGCTCGGCGGATTGGCCCACCACCGTGCTGCGGGCGTAATTTTGCGGTACACGCACAAACACGCGCAGCTTATCCATCAGTGCGAGTCGAAAGAGTTCCTGTCCGGCGCCGGCGCTGACTAACTGGCCAACATCGAGACGGCGAGCGGTAATGACGCCGGCAAACGGCGCCGTCACGCGGGCGAAGCCCACGAGTTCGGTGAGGCGCTGCACATTGGCGCGGGCGGCTTCCACCGTGGCCTTTTTCAGCACGAGATCACTGGCTTTCTCATCGGCCTCTTGCGGGCTCACCGTGCGGGCTTGAAGCATTTCCTTCCAGCGCTTAGCCGTGGTCTGTGCGAGTGCGGCGGCCGCATCAGCTTGATTAAGTTCAGCCTGACCCTGTGAAAGTTGGCGATCGATCTCCGGCGTATCGAGCTCAGCGAGCAACTGACCGGCCTCGACGTGCGCGCCGAGATCCACCAACCAGCGGCGCACGTAGCCGCTGGCACGCGCATAGATTGAGGCTTCGATCACCGGACGCAATTCGCCGGAAAGGACGAGCGGCTCGGTAATCTTGGCCGGGCCGGGACTGGCCACGCTGACGGTCGGCACGGCGAGGTCGCGCGTGTCATCCGCTACCTGCCGACGTTCGCGCAGGCGCGGGACAAAGCCGATGACCAGGGCTGCCACCACGAGGAGGGCCAGGAAGAAGACGATGCGGCCGAGACGCGGCGGTTTGGAAGGCGGTTCTTTCACAGAATGATCAGGCTGGTGCCCGGGTGCGGGCTTTTCGGTCACCCCCAGCATATCGGCGCCTGGGTGATCGGACCTGTGATCTGTGAGATAGTCAGAGTGCGCATTCATGGCGAGATTGTTTAGATGGAGGCGAGTTCCTCTTCGCGGGACTCACGGGGAGTTTCATCCGGGATGACGGGTGCCGTATTCACATGGTGCCGCGGGTGGCAGAGGCTGAAGATCACTGGCACGAAAAAGAGAGTGGCGACGGTGGCCACGAGGAGGCCGCCGATCACGGCGCGGCCGACGGGGGCATTTTGCTCGCCGCCTTCGCCGAGGCCGAGGCTCATGGGGAGCATGCCGATGATCATGGCCAGCGCGGTCATGACCACGGCCCGCAAGCGCGTGGCGCCCGCGAGCAAGGCGGCCGCCGTGGCGTCCATACCATCGTGGAAGTTGGTCCGTGCGAAGGTCACGACCAGGACGGAGTTCGCCGTGGCCACGCCGAGGCTCATGATGGCGCCCATGAGCGCCGGCACGCTGAGCGCCGTATGCGTGACCCACAAGCCCCAGATGACGCCTGCGAGCGCGCCGGGCAAGGCGCTGATGATGATGAAAGGGTCGAGCCAGCTTTGGAAATTCACCACGAGTAGCAGGTAGATGAGGACGATGGCGCCGCAAAGACCGAGACCAAGGCCGATGTAGCTGCTGCGCATGGTTTCCGCCTGACCACGCACTTCGATGAAGCTGCCGCGCGGAAGTTCCTTTTTCGCCTCTTCGAGCAACGGTTGGATATCGCGCAGCACGCCGCCAAGATCGCGACCAGCCACGCCGCCGTAGATATCGATCACGGGCAGGACGTTGTAGTGCGAAAAGACGGGCGTGGTCTGGCTGCGCTGGATCGTGGCGACGTTGGTGAGGAGCTGGCCGTCACCTTCGTTTGCGCGACTGCTGCTCACGGGAATGGCTTCCAAGGCAGAAATGGAATCCATCACGTGCTCGGGCGCGCGGATGTTGATCGTATATTGAATGCCGAGCTTGGGATTGAGCCAGTAGACGGGAGTGACCTGACCACTGCCGCTGAGCGAGAGCAGGACCGAGTTGGCCACGTCGCGTTCCTGCAGACCCAGTTCGCCGGCCTTGTCGCGATCGACATTGATGGAGAGACGCGGGAGATCGGCGGGCTGTTGCACGCGGACGTCGACGGCGCCATTGATTCGGCGAATTTTGTCCGAAAGACGGGCGGCAATGGCGCGGTTGGTGACCTGGTCACGGCCGTAGATCTGGACGTCGAACGGTGCGGGCAGACCAAGGTTCAGCGTTTGGCTGACGATATCCGCCGGCATGAAGTAGAAGATCGTGCCGGGAAATTCGCGATTCAGGCGACCGCGTAACTCCCGCACATATTCCTCGGTGGGGCGCTTATGCTCGTGATTAAGCGAGACGAGGATATCTGCATCGCTCGTCCCGATGACGCCGCTGTTGCTGTAGCTGAGCGCGATGCCGGAGAAGGGGATGCCGATGTTATCGAGAATACCGCTGAGCTCCGATTTCGGGACCACTTGCTGAATGACCTTCTCCACACGCTCTACGAGCTGAGCGCTCTCCTCGATGCGCGTGCCGCTCCGACCGCGCAAGTGGAGGCGGAACTGGCCGCCATCGACCTTGGGAAAGAAATCCTGACCGAGCTGGGGAGTGAGCGTGAACGTGGCGAGGCAGAAGAGCATGAACACCAAGGCGAACGTCCCTCGCTTGCGAAACACGCCGGAAAGTATGTTGCGGTATCCGTCGCGGAACTTGGCGAAACCGTTTTCAAAGGCGCGCTGGATCACGATGAACGGCGCGCTCCAGCCCTGAGGCGGCGGTTCGTCGGCATGGTCGTCGCCCTCGTTGTGACCGGTGTAGGGCGAGTTCCGGTAGAAATACATCACCAGCGTAGGGATGAGCGTACGGGAGAGGAAATAGCTCGCGAGCATCGCGAAGACCACAGACTCGGCCAGTGGCACGAAAAGGAAGCGAGCGACACCGGTGAGGAAAAACATCGGCACGAACACGATGCAAATACAGAGCGTGCTGACGAAGGCCGGAAGGGCAATTTCCTCCGCGCCGTCGAGAATGGCGGTGATCAGCGGCTTGCCCATGCCCATCTGGCGATGGACGTTCTCGATTTCCACGGTGGCGTCGTCGACGAGAATACCGACCGCCAGGGCGAGGCCGCCGAGGGTCATAAGGTTGATCGTTTCTCCGAGGGCGCTGAGCACCGCGAGAGAGACGAGGATGCTCAACGGAATGGAGAGGGCGATGATGACCGTGCTGCGCCACGAACCGATGAAGAGCAAAATCATGACGGCCGTGAGAGCCGCAGCGATGGTGCCTTCCTTGAGCACGCCGCTGATGGCGGCACGGACAAAGAGCGACTGGTCGGCGAACTCCTTCACGTCCAGGTCGGATGTGATGGTGGCCATGACGCGGGGCAACTGCGCCTTCACCCGGGCCACCACATCAAGAGTGGAGGCAAAGCCGCTCTTCATGATGGTGATCAGCGCACCGCGCTGGCCGTTCATGCGCACCACGTTGGTCTGCGGATTGAAGCCGTCGCGCACCTGGGCTACGTCGCGGATGTAGATGGTGGTGCCATTGACCCGCCTGATTGGGAGGTTGTTGAGATCCTCGAGAATGCGTGGGCTGCTATTCACCGAGATGTCGTACTCGGTTTCGCCGATCTTTGAAGTGCCGCTGGGCAGGATGAGGTTCTGCGCATTCACCGCATCCACGATGTCTTGCGCCCGAAGATTTTTGGCCTTGAGGGCATTCAGGTCGAGATCGACCACGACCGTGCGCTGGCGACCACCATAGGGCCACGGGATCTGCGCGCCGGGGATATTCGCAATGCCCACGCGCACCTGATTCAACGCGAGGTCGGCCACTTCCTGCTCGCTCAGCTTTTTGCTGCTGAGACTGTACTGGAGAATAGGAACGGTGGAGGCGTTGTAACGGATGACCAGCGGCGGGGTCTGGCCGGGCGGCATCTGGCGCAGGATGGTCTGCGCGACCGCGGTGATCTGGGCTACGCCGCCGTCGACGTTTGCGCCGGGCTGAAGAAAGACCTTGATGATGCCGACGCCATTGTAGCTGTTCGACTCGACGTGCTCGATATCTGTGACCGTGGCCGAAAGCGAACGTTCATGGTTGTAGATGATGCGCTGCTCGACTTCCTGCGGGCTCAAGCCGGCGTATTGCCAGATGACCGAGATGACCGGGATGTTGATCGCGGGAAAGATATCGGTCGGCGTGCGCAGCAGCACAAAAGGCGTGAGCAGCAGCAGCACGATGGACGCGACGATGAAAGTGTAGGGGCGCCGAAGCGCTAGGCGGACGATCCACATGGGGCGATCAGGTTGGCTAATGTCAGGGAAGGAGCGCTTTCGCGATTGGACGCGCTTGCGGTCGTATGAGGATGATCTTGCGGACCGTTTGTAGCGTGGCTGTGGCGGAAATCAGCGCACGCTGGGGTTGGCGTCCGCAAATTCGCCGGGGCTGACGCCCAGAACGCGCTTAAAATGCCGGGCCATATGGCTTTGGTCCGAGAAGCCACATTCATTGGCGATGGCTGCCATGGTCCACTCCCGGCTGTGCTGGCGAATGAGCTCCTGGGCGCGGTCGACACGCAGTCGAATGAGATAGTCGTGAGGAGGATGACCGGTGGCAGTCTTGAACTGCCGGGCGAAATGAAACGGGCTGAGCCCGGCGACCTCGGCGAGTTCCTCGAGAGCGAGGGAGTCGGTGAGGCGCCCGCGCATAAACTCCACGACCTTCAGCACGGCGAGGGGCGGAACGGCTGGGGCGGGTTTGGTGCCGCGGATGTGGTCGAACTCCCGCAGGATTTGCACGGCAATCGCCCGGGCCAGACCTTCGGCGGCCACTCCCGCGCCCGGGGTGCCCTCGAGCTCATGGTAAAGCTGCTGCATGAGGACGGAAGCGGGATGCCCGTGGGGAAGCTTGCGAGTATTGATCTCGGCAGGGAGCGCGGCGGTGGTGCCGAGTTCAGCCGCGACGCGTTCGAAGAACCATGGCTGGAAACCGAGCATGAGTACGCGCACGTCGTCCGTCCAACGAAAGGCGACGGGACGTCCCGCCGGCGTGAAACGGCAATCGCCAGCTTCGTAGTCGACGGTCTCTTTCTGTCCAGCCAGGACGACATCGCTCCGCAACGGCTCAAGAAAGCAGTAGAGAACATGCTGGCGGATTCCGCCCGGATAATCCACGTGACCCGATTTGCCCCGCCGCTCGTGGACGATAATGCCCGGCCAGCCCACGGAGCGCCGCACGACGGTGATCGCCGCGGGGACGTATGTCTCCATGTCGACCGGTGGGAGGGCGGTGGGTTTTGGCTTCATGGGGCAGGGTGGTCCGCTGCTCTTAATCGTGACCTTACTCTTACTCTTAATCCCTCAGCCCAAAGAGTAAGAGTAAGATTAGGATTAAGATTAAGACGACGCGCCATTCGGAGCGCTACCGGGGAACCGTCTGCAAGAACTGCCAGATGGCGTTGAATTGCTCCCTCGCCTGACCTTGGAAAAAGTCCGTGAGCGGTGTCTTGCCTTCCTCATCGGCGAATTTCGGCATCTTGGTATCCGGGTCGATGCGTGTCGGCGCGAGCGCCCAGCGGAGGAAGTATTCCCGGCGCAAGCGCTGCGGTGCCCAAGCGAGATTCGGGCCGGGCGCTTCGAAGACGGCGGTAGCCGCACGATTGCCGAGGATGTGACACTGCACGCAATTGAAGCCGCCATTCTCTCCCACGAGCGTTTCGCCGATCTTGGTCTTCTCGGGGTCCGCCGGTTCCTCCTGTCCGATCGAATAGCCAAAGCCGTGCTGATGTGGCAGGCCCTTGGAGAGGTTTTCCGCGTAAGTGGCAAAGCCGGGCATGCGGGCGATCAGCCACGGACGCGGTTTGTTTTTCTCGTGGCCCGCGATAAAGTTCCCCATGTAGGCAGGCCGCAGCTTTTCGCCAAACCACGTGAGCGCCGGCAGCGCGGTGGTGTAGATTGGTTTGCCCTCGCCCTCCTCGAGCGGGGCGGCGCTTTGCAAGGCGACGGCTTCTTCTTCGAGTTGCGACCAGACGCTCTGCTGGCCATCGCGCTGGTGGCAGGCGGTGCAGCGCAGGTTCTTGATCTGGCGCTCGGCAAACTCTGCCGAGGTGTCCTGCTTGAGCGAGTCGAAACCACCGGCGGCGAAGGCGATAAGCGCCTCGCGCTGCGGAGGTGTGAAGGCGAAATCGGGAGCCTTGCCGCGTGCGGCGGCATCGGCGCCGAGGCAGCCTTTGGTCCAGCCGCTCTTCAACGTGGCCGCGAGCGCCGGTGTGGTCATCGGCGGGACACCTGCATGGCAGTTCAAGCAACCGGAGGTGGCCATTAGCTGTGCGCCACGGGTGGCGTCGCCCTGCGGTGCGCCGGTGAACTCGCGGCTCGACGCGGTGATCAAATAGGCGGTGAGCTGCCCCGCTTCGGTTTCATTGAGACGGAAGTGCGGCATGCGGTTCCACGCGTAACTTTTCGCGGGGTCCTGGAGATAGGCGCTCAAGGCGTGCTGATGCCACTTCGCTTTGATATGGTTCAGCGGAATGCGGTCGTGCTCATCCTGTCCATCCGCATCGGGCTTCGTGTGGCAGGCGATGCACCCGAGATTGGCAAAGAGCGCGCCGCCTGGCGCGGCCAGCGATTCATCGACAGGTTTGTCGTCTTCCACGTGTGGAGCAGTGGAGGCGAAGTAAGCCGCGACATCGGCGGCACGTTGATCGATCTTCCCGGCTTCCCCAGCGAAGACTTTCGGCATGAGCGCGTGCGGGCGAATGCTGTGCGGATCATTGATCCACGCGGCGAGCCACGGCTCGCGATATTTTTCGCCGATGGCGTCGAAGGCCGGCGCGTCCTGCGCGAGCTCCGGCATGCCTTCGCCCTTCGGCGGCAGAGTGCCTGTGCCGTCGTGGCAGGCGGCGCAGCGATTCTGAGCGAAAAGCAGCCGGCCTTCGCGGAGACGTTCGCCCGTGCGAAGGTCCTTCGCATTGCTGTCGTGTTGGAAGGCGGTCGGCGAGATGGGCTCGGATGGAAATTCCTTTGAGGACCAATTCAGCCGCACTACCGCGTCGCCTTTTTCGGGGCTTTGAAATTCGACGACCAGCTTGTTGGCTCCCTTTTGCAATTGTGTGGGATGCGGAGCGATCCGCTGGCGGCTGTCCAGCATCGGTGCGCCATTGAGCGTGGCGGTGACGACGCCGTTGGTTGCGACGTCGAAGGTGTATTCCGCGCGCAGATCGGAGACGATCTCGCCCTCCCATTTCGCGGTGAAGGAACCCGGCGCGAGGAACGGTGTCGGCCCTTCATTCGCGGGGACGTAGAGCGCGATTAGGCGCGCGCTGCGTGTATCGGTCTTGCCACCCGCGCTGAAGGTGACGGTGAGGCCCTGCTTGGCTGCGGGAGCCTTGTCGGCCAGTGGTGGGGCCTGGACGGAACTTTCTCCGGCATGGACGAGGGAAGAGCCGAGGGCGAGGAGAGCGAGCAGCGGAAGCGAAATCTTCATCAGCGGGAAAATCGATACGAGGGAAAATACCAAGGGCCGCGATCGCTCGCAGCCCTTGGAAACTAATGTTTTTGAGAGAGGAGCGTCAACGCCCCGGAACGTTAGCGCGCCGAGGTGAAGTTCGACCCGCGCTGGGTGTCCGGCGGGACGACGTTGATCGTGTTGCCGACGGCATCGGGAATCGTGGTGCCGTCCGCGGCCTTGATGTTCATCTTGATCTTCATCTGCATCACCGGCTGCAGGCCGGGCACCTCGAGGAAGACGGACTTCTTGTCCGGCGCCACGGTCACCGACTTGATGTCCAGCTTGTCGTGGCCCTTCTCCTCGGGATTGCTCACCTTGTATTCGGCGGAGCCGTAGTTCGAGGTCCAGCGGTAGTTGTATTGCTCGATGGAGTAGTTGCCCGCATCGCTCGCGCTGGAGGTCTCGACCTCATTGGTGAAGGCGATGGTGATGCCCTTGTCAGTCACGTGGAGCTCGTGCTGCACGGTCACCGGCTTGCCGGTGTAGCGCACGCGATGGATCGCGCCGTCCTTGGCGCCATTCGTCTGCCAGCCCTTGAGGCCGGCGAGGTAGAGCTGTCCATCGGTCGGGCTGAAGCGCGCGCGGCAGATGCCGGTGTCGAACTTCAGCGGGAACTTGAAGACGCCGCCCTGCTTGACATCGCCCACGCTTTCCTGGAGCACTCCGAAGAGCGAGGACTTGCCGTAGGAGAGGTAAAGCATGCTGCCCTTCAGCGGGCCCCATTTGTCGCTCGTGACCCATACTTGTGCGCCGTTCGAGTTATCCCAATCATACGGCAGCCAGCAGAGATGCGGTGCGTAAGCGGTGGGCACGGGAACGCGGTGGGAGAGATCGGGCACCTCAATGAATTCACCCTGCTTCACATAGTGGATGTAGTCGACCGGCACCCAAGTGCCCTGGTTGTCGCCGGTGGTGATCTCATCGTTCGGGCCTACGCCGATCCCATTCGGTGCGCGCACGCCGGTAGCGAAGACTTCGAACTTCTGGCCGTTGCTCGAGACCTTGAACATGGAGCCGTTGTGGTCGCTCAGCGGGCCCCAGCCGCGACCGCCGGGATTCACCGGGCCGCCCTTGATGAAGTAAAAGTTGCCTTTCGAATCCGTCTCGAGGCCGAAGGTGAATTCGTGGAAGCCCGGCGTGACCTGCACGTCGTTGTTAAAGTTCTCGTAGAAGTCGGCTTCGCCGTCGTTGTTCAGGTCATGCAGGCGCGTGATCTGGTCGCGGCCGAGGACGTAGATTTGATCGTCGACGATCTTCAGCCCGAGCGCATGGAAGAGGCCCGTGGCGTAACGCTTCCACTCGATGTTCTCGAGCTTGTCGTCGATGCCTTTGCCGATCCACACGTCACCACTCCAGGTGCTGAAAGCGATACGGCCATCCTTGAAGAAATCGAGGCCCGCGATGCGGATCTTGGATTTGTAGGGGTTGTCGAGCGGGGCGGCGAGGTTGTCGACCACATAGGGGAAGGCGCCGTCTTCTGTGCCGAGCGTGCCCTTGGCCTTCACCGTCTCCGCCCAGTGCGGCGCGCCGCCGTGGGTGAGGGGCTGCAGGTCGGCGGGTTGCGCGGCGGCTTTTACCGCGTCGCTCAGCTTGGCTACATCGGCGGCGGTGCCGTGGGCGAAGACGACTTTGAATTTCTGTCCCGCGACGAACGGCGGCAGCTTGAGGCTGACGCGCGTGCCGTCGACGACGAACTTCGCGCCGGCGGGTGCGCCGACCAGGCCGATCACCGTGCGGTCGCCGATATTTTTGGCGGCCTCCAAATTGTTGGCGGCATTCGAGAAGATCACCTTGTCGCCCTCGATGGCGGGCGTCACGCCTTCCGGCGCATCGGCCACCAGCAAATTGGAAGCGCTGCCGGGAGCGATGACATTGAAAGTACGGGTGATGAGCGCCTGGCTGTCGACGGTCTCGAGATCGTCCGATTCCAGGAGCGAAGCTTCGCCCACGGTGTAGGCGAAAACGACGCGATCGCCGCTGAGATAGAGGCCGCGATATTTCGCCCATTCACGAGGAAGCGGACCAAAGGGAATATCGGCAAAGAACGGATCGCCAGCCTTCACGTCGGACTTGCGCGGGCCTTTCGGCAGTTCGCGTGGATCGGCGAAGCTGTCGCCCTTGCTCCAGCCGGGCGTGTTCGTGTGCGTGCCAAAATAAATCTGCGCATTTTGCGGCGCGGAAGGATTCGGGCCGTGGCCGCCGTCGAAGACGACGCCCTTGAGCTTCAGCCAACCACCGGTCCAGCCGCCCGTGACGCGCAGGAGTTCGGTATCAAAAATCAGACCGGCCTCGCCGTCCTTGCCGAGCTTCACGGCGATGCCTTTGTTCGCGGCGATGCGCTCGGCGTGGTCGAGCGTGCTCTTGCCCGGCAGGTCTTTCGTCTTGCCCTGGTCGTCCGTGATCTTGGACGGCACATTGTCGATGAAGCTCGCGGAAAGGAAGCGACCGTAATCCATCTCCTCCCACCAGTTGGCAGCGTGTAGGCGGAATGGGGCCAAAGCGAGGCTGGCAGCGACGGCGAGACGAATGGAGAACTTCATGAAATTCGAACGGAGGTAATTAGTGCAAACGGCGACTGGGCGCCGCCCGCAAGGGAGCGTTGGATGTAGCTCAAACAATCAGCGGAACGAAACGAAATTAGGTGGAAACCCCACTCTGGGGAGGTTTCGTCCGCCCGCCGCCGTCGAATCTGGGAAGTGCGTGCTTAAGGCGACGTTTTCGCCGGTGCCGAGTTGAGGCCCGTGCTGTTCACCGTAATGACCGAGTAGGTGTGCTTTTCCCCGGGCGCGGCGGTGGTGTCGGTGAAGCGCATTTCGGCCAGCGGCGGAGTGGGGGAGTCGCTGTAGCCGTTGACTTGAAAGATGGCACGGCCAATGAGCCGGGCTGGCGGTTTTTCGGGAAGGTGTGCCAGTTCCTTGCCATCGCGCTCGATGATGAAGCCCGCGACGCCGCTCTCGAGATCGGCTTCGGCGTTCCAGGTGAGTTCGTTGCCGTTGAGCTTCACGTCGGTGGGAGCAGGGGGCGGAGTGGTGTCGCTGACGTTGCCGTCCTTGATGTATTCGGCGTAGGCCTTGGCGACGCGCTCGTTCGGCAGCCACACGGCGGTCTTTACGTCGCCGGTGAATTTGGCGCTGGGCTGTACGTCTCCATTGAGGACGGGTGCAATCCAACCGCCGTCGGTAGGCATGGGCTTCAACTTCGCATCCCCCGCATGATCGGGCAGGCGCGCGCTAAGGCAGGCGTCGAACCAGGGGATGGCGAGGTAGCGAGAGTTGGCGCAGTCGTGGCTGCTATTCGGATCGGCTGCCACCGCGATGAGCGCACCACGTGCACGCATGTCCGTGAAGAATTTCTGCACATTCGGCCACAGGCCGCCGAAGCGCGGATCCTTTTCCGTCACGCCTTCCCGCGTGCCGAGATTGCACATCGTCGGCACTGCGCAGGAGGCGTCGGGAAGTTCCGCGAGCGTCGCCGGTGAACCATCGCGCGGAGAGATGCGCGGCGTGCCCGAGCGCAGCCATGCAGCGGCGATGCGGTCGGGGTGTAGCGCGAGCATGTTGCCCACCCAATTTGCGCCCCCGGAGTGTCCCCACAGCGCCCACGGAACCGTGGCGAGTTCGGGATGGTGCGACTGCGCACCAAGCTCGCCCAGCGCCTTGAGGAATGCTTGTTCCGAGCCGTTCCGCGGATCGCACCACATGCTGCAGACCGCTTTCTCCGGCTGCTCATACGCGGGCCCGATCAGCGCGCACTCGTGCTTCTTCGCCAGCGCCTGCCATTGCAGATCGAAAGCAGCCGTGAGCCCCGATTTGCAAGAGCCCTCGCCGCAACCGTGCTGATGAACAATGACCCCGCGCAGCGTCTTTACGCCCGGTGGAATCCAAATGGTATAGCTGACCGGGAAGATCAGGCCGTCAGGCGCATTGGAAGCCTCATAACGCACGCGGTAGTAAGGCGGTGCCGTGGGCGGCACCGGCGCATATTCCGCGTGCAGGGTGAGAGCGCAGAGAGCGGAGAGATAGAAAGCGTGAAGCGGGAATTTCATGGGCGGGAAAGAGGCACAAAAGGAACTGCCGATGTGAGCAGTTCTTAGTGCTTAGTTCTGAGTTCTCAGTTTCCGCGCGTCCGGTTACGCGGCTGGAGTGAAGCCCAGGATGATATCGTGCTTCGCGGAGAGTTCGCCGGCCTTGGCGCCGGGGATGGGCGCGAACTCGGCGCAGAGCAGTTCGGGATTCTTCACACCGCGCGTCACGCCGTCCTTGTCGTTTTTGGGGTCGCCTTGGATGTGCAGTTCCGTCGTCCACTTGTCGTGGCCGGGTGCCTTGACGGCGAAGTGGATATGCGGGCAACGGCCGGTGTAGGCTACGGGCTTGATCGTGCGGAAAAGATACTCGCCGCTGCTGCCGGTGAGGAAGCGGCCATAGCCCTGGAAATTTTTGTCGGCGTGCGATTTGTCACCGCCGCTCCCGCTGTGGATGTAGATGCCATTCGCGTCGGCTTCCCAAATCTCAACCGTGGCGTTGCGGATGGGCTCGCCGGTAGAACCGAGGATGCGTCCGCTGACAAAGGCGATCTCGCCGACAGCCGGGGTGAGCGAGTCGTTGATCAGGATCAGGTCGTTGTCCGTATCGAGCGGAAGGTGATCGGGATAGAAGGGGCCGAAGCCCACGGCGGGCGTCTGTATGAGCGCCTCGGCATAGGCGCCGGGAACGGCAAAGAAAGCAGCGGTGGCGGCGAGGTTGCCGAGGAAGTGGCGACGGGTATTCATGGGGGGGGAGGCGAATGAGGAAACAGTCGCATAAGATTCCGGCTGTAGCACGCCTGAAATGGTAAGGTGCTGGGAGGGGAAGAATGAGCCACGAATTGGCACGGATAAGCACGGATGGAGAGAGGCGCTTCTTTCCGTGATCCGTGTTTCATCCGGGTCCATCCGTGGCTCAAATTCGATCTTCCGACGCACGATGGCGTTGACAGGAGCTCACGAAAACCGGTATACCGGTTTTGCAATGAGGAATACCCCCAGTCCCAAACGCACAGCGACCTCTCGCTCCCGTGCACGCACCAAAAGTGCGCCGGCTGCTTCCTCCAAGCTCGCCCAACTCGCCTACGAGCACCTCCAGGAACAACTCTGGAGCGGGCAACTGGCCGCTGGGGAAAAGATTTCCGAGGCACGTCTCGCGGCGGGATTAGGCATGAGCCGCACGCCGGTGCGCGAGGCCATTCGCCGCATGGAGACGGAGGGGATGGTCACGCAGGTCGCCTCCAGCGGCACTTACGTGGCGGTGCCGGAGCGCGCGGAAATCGTCGAGGCCTATGAAGTGCGGATGGCCATTGAGAGTTTTGCCGTGCGCAAGGCGACGCGCCGCATGAAGCCGGCGCAGGTCGTGGAGTTGCAGAAGTTGTGCGATCAGATGCAGGCCGCCATCCGCGATTTCCGAAAATCGAAGAAGCCGGTGATGCTCGGGGAGCCGCTGCGCCGCTACCTGAATGCCGACCTGGCTTTTCATCATTTGCTGCTGCGTGCAGCGGACAATCGGCGGGCGCTGGCCATCTTCGGTGATGTCAACCTGCGCAGCGCCATCTTTGGCTGCCGCAGTCATCAGCGGGACCTGCATCACGTCGCCTGGGTGTGGCTGTTGCATGCCCGCGTGGCGCGTGCCGTGCGGCGGCGCGATCCCGCGCAGGCGGAGCGCTGGCTTACGGCGCATATGCAGGCCAGCATGGATGCCGCGCTCGAGGCTTACGATGCCCGGCGCGGACGCCAGGAGCCGCCGTCGACGAATCCTCCCAAGCTCACCGAAGCCATGGCCGCACTCATCGCAGAGCTGCGCGAACGCCCGCGATAAAACCGACTCTATCGATGCACGCGCCGACTACTCACGCCACGCCCACCCGGGTCCGCCGTGGTGTGCTGTTCTTCGGCTGCGCGCTGTCGATGATCACGTTTCTCGATCGTGTGGCCATTGCCTCGGCGGCGGGCAATATCGTGCAGGCGCTCGGATTGCAAAGTGTCGCCGATTTGAAGTGGGCATTCACGGCGTTTGCCCTCGCTTATGCGCTCTTTGAAGTGCCGACAGGTTGGATGGGCGATGTCTTCGGGCCGCGGCGCAGTCTGCTCCGGATCGTGCTCTGGTGGTCGGCGTTTACGATGCTCACTGCGGTAGTGGGTCTGCGGTTCGGGCCGGTGACTTTCGGGCTGGGGTTTCTGATCGCGGTGCGCGTGCTCTTTGGGCTGGGCGAAGCGGGTGCGTATCCGAATGTGACGCGGGCGCTGCACAATTGGTTGCCTCTCGAAGAGCGCGGATGGGGGCAGGGGCTGGTCTGGTTTTTTGGGAAGTTGATGGGTGGGCTGACGCCGTTTCTTTGGACGTTACTCGTGGTGGGGACGGCGGCCACTCCCGCGTTGCTGAATTGGCGGAGTGCGTTTTGTGCCTTCGGCATTCTCGGCGTTGCCTGGTGCGTGTTGTTTGCCCGCTGGTTCCGCGATCGGCCCGAGGAAAAGCCGGAGGTGAATGCAGCGGAGTTGGCTTTGATTCATCGCGATCGCACGGATACTTCGCACGCCCATGGAAGCCTGCCCTGGCGGCAGATGCTGTCGAACGGGAGCTTTCTCGCCCTGTGCCTCATGTATGCCGCGCAGGCCTACGGCTGGTATTTCAATATCACGTATCTACCGCAATTCCTCGAGCGGCAGTATGGCCTGCCAAACAGCAGCATGCTTGCGGCGCTCTACAAGGGCGGACCGTTGCTTGCGGGGGCAATTGGCAGCCTGCTCGGAGGCATGATCACCGATGCCATTATTCGCCGGACTGGAGATCGCCGCCGTGCGCGGCGGCTCTGTGGGTGGGTCGGGCACAGCATCTGTGTCGTCTGCTTTCTCGTCTGTCCGTTTGCGCCCAACGCCTTTGTGTTCTTCGTGGCCACGTCTCTCGCCGCATTTTCGACCGACCTTACGGTGCCGAGTGCGTGGGCTACGTGTCAGGACATCGGCGGTCGCTGCGCGGCGACGGTAGGGGCATTTATGAATACCGGTGCGGGCCTGGCCGGGGCGCTGGCGGGTTGGGTCACGGGCTCCGTGCTGGAGCGCGCGGTGTCCGATCACGCCCGGACGCTGGGGGTGGCGGCCGCGCAGCTGACCTTCGAGCAAACCACCGTCGCGCTGCGGCACGGTTACCAGATCAATTTCTTCAGCTTCGCCGCGCTCTATGTCGTGGCCTTCTTCTGTTGGTTCAAGATCGATCCAACTCGGCGGCTGGAGTCGGAACCGACTATCCCTCCTTCCATTTCATGAGAACGATCATCGCGGCCCTGCTCGCTTCTTCCATCTCGCTATTCTCGCTCCTGGCGGAAGAAGCGAGTGCACCCGCACGGACCGCGGGCTTGCTGCCGCCGGGGTGGAATGCGAAGCAGGCGGGAGACAAGGTGCTGGCTGGCTTGTTCAAAGTCTCGGCGCCGGAGGTGAAGGGTGCGCACGATGCGGAGTTTGTCGTGGTCGGCGACAGAGCCTTTGTCGTGTATGAGGCCAACGACGTGAAGGCTGGTGAAAACGCCGAGTGGCCCTTCATTTACGCCGCGCTCTCGGTGGTGAATATCCAGTCGCATAGCGTGGAGCGCGCGATGGTCATTGCTCGCTCGGAGCAGCAGTTTGCCAACGAAACGCTGCCTGCCGGCGCCTGCTTTGTTCCGCGCATTCTGCAAAAGGACGGTCACACGCTGCGCTGTTACTTCGCCAGCGAGGCACCGCGCACGCGGCAATCGCAGACGTGGTTCATGGACTTCGATACGGCCCGGCTGGCATTCACGAATGAAATCCATCGCGCCAAAATCAAGACAGCTGCCGGCACTTTCGATATGACGCCTCAGGCCTTTTATGAGGATGCGCTGGCGCAGGGCTTCCAGCGCCCACCGAGGGATTTCGGCCTGTATATTTTCGATTCGTTCAAGGTCTTCGATGGAAAGACGTACGTGGCGCTGAATAACTACGCGACGGGCCAGAACGCTCTCGCCGTAATGAACGCGAATCTCGATACCTTCGAGGTGTTGGGCCACTACAACGAGCCGGCTGCAATCAAACTCACGGAGTCGGCGGTGAACCGCTTGCCCGATGGCACGTGGATGGCGATCTGCCGTCAGGATGGTGGAAACAAGAACTACGCCTTCACTACGAGCAAGGATGGCCGGACCTGGACCAAGGGTGAGTTTCGCGACTTTGTGCCGAATGGTGGCAGCTCGAGGCCGACCTTCGACTGCTTCAACGGCATCTATTATCTCGGCTGGCAGGAGAGCCCGACGGTGGATGGCGTTGGCCGTTCGATTTTCAATATCGATGTCTCGCGTGATGGCGTGAAGTGGGCGCGCAAGTATCGCTTCGAGACTGCGCACTCATTTCAGTATCCCACTTTTCACCAGCACGACGGCGCGATCTATCTCACCGTCACGCAAGGTGATTCCGACCCCAGCCGCAAGGAGCGCATCATGTTTGGCCAGCTGGAGTAATGCTTTCCACCCAACCGACCCTGCCATGAAAATCCACCGATACCTTCCCTTTCTCGGAGCGCTCCTGCTGTGCCACACGACATCGCTCCTTCGGGCTGAAACTTCAGATGCCGTGGCCACGCCGCCGGCGCCCAATTTCTCGCCGGGCCCCGAGTACGCCGACGGCGTGCGCATGTTTCAGGGCATCCCGGGCATCGAGCGTGCCGCGAATGGCCGCCTGTGGGCCTGCTGGTATGGCGGCGGCATCACTGAGGATAGATTCAACTATATCATGCTCGTGACGAGCGACGACGATGGGAAGACATGGTCTTCGCTCAAGCTCGTGCTTGATCCCGATCGCGATGGCCCGGTGCGGGCCTTCGATCCCTGCCTCTGGCATGATCCCTCGGGCAAGCTGTGGCTCTTCTGGGCACAGCGTGCGGAGAAAGCGATGCCGCAGCTCTTCGCCATGAGCACAAGTGACTCGGGAGTGGCTGACCCGAAGTGGTCGCAGCCGGCGCGGATCGCCGATGGCATCATGATGAACAAGCCCACGGTCGCGACCGATGGCAGTTGGCTCCTGCCGACCGCGTTGTGGAATCGAGAGGGCAGTTCACGAGTGGTGCGATCTTCCGATCAAGGCGCCACTTGGGAACTGATCGGCAGCGCCACCATTCCCAAGCCCGAGGACCGCAACTGCGACGAAAACATGATCGTGCAGCGCAAGGATGGCAGCCTCTGGATGCTCGTGCGGACACATTATGGCATCGGCGAAAGCATCTCCGCCGATGGCGGCAAAACGTGGAGTGAAGTGACTCCCACAAGTATCCCTCACGCCGTCTCACGTTTCTTCATCCGGCGGCTGGCCTCCGGCAAACTGCTCCTCGTGCGGCACAACTCACCGAACACGAAAGCCCGCTCGCATTTGACCGCATACTTGAGCGACGACGATGGCAAGACTTGGAGCGGAGGATTGCTCCTCGATGAACGTGTCGGCGTTTCCTATCCCGATGGCATCCAGGACAAGGATGGAGTGATCCGCGTCATCTACGATTTCAGCCGGACGAAGGACAAACAGATCTTCATGGCGGCATTCACCGAGAAGGATGTCGTGGCCGGTCAGCCATCGGACTCCACGCGACTTCGCGTCTTGATCAATCAAGCGACGGGCATCGCTCCAGCGAAAGTGCAAAAGCCAGCCGCGCCAGCGCCTGCCCTATGAAGATCGCCGCATTGCTCTTTCTCTTCGTCATCGGTGTGTCAGCGGCTGAGCTGCAGCCCGCGCCTCCCCCGGTGGGAGCACTGCCGCCGCTGGTGGTTTCTACCGATCCGGCCTACGACCAATATGTTTCGCGCTTGTATGTGATGAGCACCGTGCTGCCAAACGGCCGCATCTGCTACGTGGCCTACGGCAGCAAGGGCGTTCCGCCGGGAACCGATGGAGCGGCGCCGCCGAATTACCTGACCTTCTATTACTCCGACGACAAGGGCGCGACCCTGCACATCGGCTTCTTCCTCGTGCCGCCACCCGAACCGGAGCCACCCGGCGCGATGGTCGATCCGCGCATTGGCCAGACGCCGGACGGCGACGCCATTGTCTATTTCCCGACCGTGCGCGGGGGACGTTCCAAGACGGGATGGTACAGCCTGTATGGTTGTGTCGTGCGGAATTCGCAGGCCGGCACGCGCGGCACATTTTCCGTCGGGCCTCGTTGTTATCTTTGCCGCGGCACGGCGGGCGTTCCGACGATCGCGGGCTCGGAGATTTTGCTACCGACGTTCGTCAGTCTGCGCCAAGGGGAAGGGATCACCCACGACTACGAAGGAGTGCGCCTGTGGCGTCTCGCGATCCGTGAGGGCGATGTGCTCGTGCCCGAGCTTCTTTCCCAACTCCCGGATCTGCCCGACCTCAGCCACAACAGCGGCTTCTGCGATCCGTTCGTGGTCGCGTTGGGTGAGCACGACTATCGCATGCTCATTCGGGCCGGCCCTGGTCCCTATTGGTGCGACAGTCATGACAAGGGGCGAGCGGGCAGTTGGGGCGTGCCTTACCAGCCGGCCGGAATCCCGGCAGTGAAAAACGTCATCGATGGAATGATGACTGACCATGAGGGAGAGTTGGTCGTCGCATATAACGGCTCGCCGCGAGGCCGTCTGCAGGCGGCGCTGGCGGTCTATCGGAAGAATGGGGAGATCGCGAAACTCGTCTTCGACCGACGCGAACCGCCCATCGGCACCCACATGGCGAATTTCGTGGTCTCCATCGATCGCGACCGCGACGGCCACCCGACGGGCAATTACATCGTGACCTACGATCACGGTCGCAACACCAAGGCCGCCGGGCTCGAGCCGGACGGCGTTAATTACCGTGGCGCGATCTGCACTGCCATCGTGCCGAAAGCGTCCGTCCTCGCCGGTACACTCGACGGCGTGGTGATCCATGAAGTGCCTACGCATCCGCAATCTCCATAACCATGCGCCTCCCGTGAAATATCTGATCTCTCTCTCCTGCCTATTGCTGACTTGGGTGGCTGGCTATGGTGCCGACGCGCCGGTCGCCGCACCGATTCCGCCCAAGCTGATTACAAACCCGGGTCCCGAGTACAGCCATGCTGCGCGCAAGTGGCAGGGCATCCCGAGCATCGAGGTCGCACCGGGCGGACGCCTGTGGGCGACTTGGTACGGCGGGCCGGCAGGCGAAGGGGAGCCGGGAAATCACCAGACGCTCGTGACCAGCGGCGACGATGGCCGCACGTGGTCCGATCCGGTCGCAGTCTTTCATCCTGAGCCCACGGACAAGAGCCGCTGTGGCGACGGTCATCTCTGGCTCGATCCGCTGGGCCGGCTTTGGTGGGTGGTCAATCGCTACATGAAAGACGACACCGGCCCGCTCGGCCCGCGGACCTCGTGGGCGTTCATCAACGCGCACCCCGATGACGCACAACCGCAGTGGTCCGCACCGATCTTGCTCGGGCCCGGCGTGGGCCTGAACAAGGGGACTGTGCTTTCCACCGGTGAGTGGCTCACCCCGCTCGACAACTTTTCCGCCGATCCGAAATCGACGAATCCGCGCTCCAGCAAGGGAGGAAAAGTGTATGCGTCCACGGACCAGGGCGCTTCGTGGAATTTCCGTGCCGCGATCGAAATCCCCGAGGTGACTTTCGCCGAGCACATGCTCGCGGAACGCAAGGACGGCTCGCTCTGGCTGCTCGCGCGGACCAGCTATGGTATCGCGCAGAGCACGTCGAAAGATCACGGCCAGACGTGGAGCGTGGGGGTGCCATTTACGCGCGAGATGAATGTGAACACGCGCTTCTTCCTGCGCCGTCTGAAATCGGGGCGCATGCTGATGGTGGTGAATGATGATCCCAAAACGCGCAAGCAACTCACCGCGATGCTTTCCGATGACGACGGCCGTACCTTCCCTCACAAGCTCGTGCTCGACGAGCGCAAGACCAGCTACCCGGACGGCACGGAGACAGCCGATGGAGGGCTCTATCTCATCTACGATCAGGAGCGATACACACGCGGTGCACAGCAGATCCTTTTCGCGAAGATCACCGAGGCCGACATTCTCGCCGGGAAGATTGTTAAAGCCACGAGCCGGCTTGCGCAGAAGATCAATCGCCTCGCGGATTTCGGCGGTGGCATCGACGACCAATGGCAGGCCGATGAAAAGATCCGCGCCGCAGCCCGGGCGAAAAAACGCGGGACCAAAGCGGATGCTGCGAATCCCGTGCGTGATACCCCGGAAAAACTCGAGGACTCACCGAAGAAGCCCTGATATCATGAGACGTCGCTTAATTACCTCATTCACCCTCACCACCTGTCTGCTCAGCGGGATCAGTCTGCTCCGTTCCTCGAACCTGGCTGCCGCGGAACCGAAGGAGGCAACCAATTCCATCGGCATGAAGCTCGAGCGAATCGAACCGGGCACGTTCGTGATGGGGCAGGACGGGCCAGCCGCGGATTACAAGACCACGCAGCACGCCGAACGTTGCGACCAGGCAGACTGGGACGAAAAGCCGGCGCATCGGGTGAAGATCACCACGCCATTCCTCATCGGCAGCACGGAGGTGACAAACGCGCAATACCGCCAGTTCAAGCCCGGCGCGAATCGCGAGGGAAAAGACGACGAAGCCGCTAATTTCGTGAGCTGGAACGACGCGACGAAATTTTGTGAGTGGCTCTCAGCAAAGGAAGGGAAGCCGTATCGGCTGCCGACCGAGGCGGAGTGAGAATACGCCTGCCGCGCAGGAACGACGACGCTCTTTCATACCGGCGATCGGTTGCCGGACGGATTCCAGAAATGGAAATTCAACGACAAGTTTCTCAGGCGCTTCTTTACCAAAATCATGAAGTATCCGAGCGACTATCGTGACTGGCCGGCGGAGGCGCCATTGCGCGTCGCGCAGACACCAGCGAATGCGTTTGGTCTTTTCGACATGCACGGCAACGTTGAGGAGTGGTGCCGTGATTGGTATGGGCCGTACGAGGCGGGTGAGCAGACTGATCCGGCAGGGCGGGTGGACGGCGATTTTCGGGTGGTGCGTGGTGGCAGCCATTCCGATTTCACGCGCATGCTCCGCTCGGCGAACCGCACAGGACTTTTGCCGGAAATGGCGAATGAGCAGACTGGCTTCCGCGTGGTGCTCGGCGAGGCGCCCAAGACCACGCCGCTGCTGGTGCCTCCACCGCCGCTCAATGCACGCGACGTGAGCCAGGCCGCGCCCCCGCCGGTGGAAAAGGTGACCAAACCCTTCTTCAGCGGTCCGAAGTCGTTCGTGAAAGTGCCGCCCGACCTGGCCGGCCCATTATTTTCGAATCACAATCACAGCCCGGCCATCGCCGAGTGCCCAAATGGCGACTTGCTGGCGGTGTGGTTTTCCTGTGGTGATGAAGGTGGCTCCGAGTTGGCGGATATCGCAAGCCGCTTGCGTCGCGGTGCGACGGAGTGGGAGGACGCCTCGCCCTTTTGGGATGGCCCGGACATCAACGATCACGCACCAAAGCTGTGGTTTGACGGCGAGCGTACGTTGTACTTCTTCGCGAAGAGTTTTGCGGGCGACATCATGCGAACCTCGACCGATAGCGGCGCCACGTGGTCCAAGGCGCGACTGTTCCAGCCCGAAGGGGAGATCGGCAACATGCCAATTCGTACTAAGGAAGGCGCCATGCTTCTTCCGCTGGATAACAATAAACCAGGCACCAGCCTGAACATCAGCCGCGACGGCGGGCAGACGTGGACATTCACACCGGGGCGCGGCAAACCGGACTTCCATGCGGGTGGGAATGGCACACGCTTTCCTGGCATTCACAATGCCATCGTTGAACTGGCCGATGGACGGATCATGGCGCTTGGTCGATTCGATCTCCCGGAGGAGCAGGAGAAATTCAACTTCCGCATACCGCTGAGCTTCAGCAGCGATCTCGGCAAGACATGGACCTACGAGGCGAGCGCGTTCCCGGCGATCGGCAGCGTGCAACGCGCGGTGTTGTTGCGGCTGCACGAAGGGCCATTGCTCTTTTGTTCATTTACCGATGAGCAGCGTTACTGGCCGAAGCGCAAAGGCCTCCCGTTCAAAGCCGCCGAAGGAACCGAGTTCACGGGGTATGGATTGTTCGCCGCCGTGTCCTTCGACGAAGGAAAGACGTGGCCCGTGCAGAAGTTCATTACTCCAGGCGGACCAGAGCGCACGGTGCTCGGAGTGGATAAGCACGAGTTTGCACTGAGCGAGACGATGGCCGAGCCGTCGGGCTATCTATCCGTCTGCCAGACGCGCGACGATCTCATTCAACTCATCAGCAGCAAGAACCACTACGTCTTCAATCTCGCGTGGCTGAAGGAGCTGCCGCCCGCGCCGAAAAAGTAATCGCGGCTATTGCTCGCAACGTTCCAGCGTAAATTCGCAGGGCGGATAATCCTGCGCGCTTGTGCGCTCGAGCAGCGCGTCGCAGAGATCCGACAGCCGTTTGAAATCGGGATTGTTATCGTCCTGCGCGAGCTCTGTGGCGGCGGCACGGAAAAGCGTGAGGCTGGAGACAAGTTTATATGCGTCCGTCGAGCCGCCCATGACCTGTTCAATGGGAGCGCCGCGGGACAAGTGTTCCGCAACGGCGCTGGCGATCTCCTCATAGTGCGCGCGCAACAGCGGGTCGCGCAGATAGTTGCAGGCCTCCTCGAGATCCCCCAGTTCGTATTCCCGCGCGGTGGAGGAACGACCGAGGCCGCCGATCTGCGGAAAGATATACCAGATCCAGTGGCTGCTCTTCTGCCCGGCGCGCATCTCTGCCAGAGCGGTGGCATACCCGCCCCATTGGCTGGCTTGCGCATGATGAAAGCGTTGCAGGGACATGGGAGGCAAAGAAGACAATGAGACAAAACTACCGAGAGACAATCGGAAAGTCGCGTGGCCGTGGCCGTCTCAATAATCCTACGTATGGGCTATGTGCGCACCGTTTGGCCTCGCCGCGAGCGGCGCATGCGCTGGACACCGAGCAGGCAGCCGAGGCCGCCGAAGAGGGAAACGAAGGTGCCGGGCTCGGGAACCACGGCGAGCAGGGCGACGTCGTTGCCGCCGCTCAAGGAGTTACCCGAGAAATTCGCCAGATAGGTGATCTGGTAAGATTGCGAACCCAGCGAGAAGACCGATCCCTCGCCCAGGTTGGTGGCTACCTGATTGAGCGACGCGAACGTGCCACTGATCGGGCCGCCGCTGTTGATGGTAAGGAAGAAGATGTCGCCGTTGACGGGAGTGTAGCCCGTGGTGAGCAGGCTGAGCTTCAAGTCAGCACCGTTGAGCGTCAGCGCGCCGGTGGTGGCGAGATGATCCGACACATCGCCGCCCGCCGTGCCGTCGCCGAGGCTGCCGGTGAAGGCAGAGCTGCGCCCGATCTGCAGCAAGAGGCGGGCGGAACTGGCAAAGGTGACGCTGGTCGCATACAGGGTGACGCCGGTATTCGAGGTGCTCGTGCCCGCGTGCGGATTGAGCATCGCGCCACTGTTGCCCGCAGCCACGCCGACCGTCACGCTACCCACAGTTCCACTGCCGCCGAAGGTGACCACCTTGGCTAGGTTCGTGGCATCGCCAATGGTCGTCGCGCTGCCGGTGAGTGAGCCGCTCACGACCACCGTGCCGCCTTTCACTTGCGTCGCGCCGGTGTAGCCATTCGCGCCCGACAGCACGACAGCACCGGAGCCGGTGCCGGTGAAGGTGAGACCGAAGCCGCTGCCACCGTCCCCGATGTTGCCGGAGAAGACCGTGGCGGCAGTGGTGTTTTGCGTCAGCGTGCGGTTGCCCGTGAGCGTGACCGGGCCGGAGAAGATCAGCGATTGATCGGTGCCCGTCGAAGCCGGCACGGTGCTATCGGCCGCGAACGACATCGGGTTGGCAATGGTGAGGTTCGCCACGCTGGTCGCCGCACGGATCGCGCTGCCGCCGAGAATGACCGTGCCTGTACCAAAGGGCCCGCTCGTCGGCGCGCCTGCCGGTCCCGTGGAACCGGTCTGCGGAATGACCGTGGCCACGGTCAGCAGCGTATTGCCCGAATAGGTGCTCTGCTGCGGCCCGATGATGAGCGTGCCCGCCCCGTAATAGGAAACGCCGGCTGTGCCCGTGATGACCGCAGTAATGGTGGGATTGGCCGCAGCGCTGCTATTGATCGTGATGATCCCTTCGGCATTTCCGAAGTCGAGCGTGCCACCGATGATCGCCGAGGTCGCTCCGGAGGAAAACAAAATCGCGCCGCTGGAGACTTTCAACGTCTGCCCACTGGCAATCGTCAACGCACCGCCGTCGAGCAGCAGGGAGTTGATGGTGGCGCTGGCGTTGAGCGTGATACCGGTAGTCGTGGTCAGCCGGGTATTGGTGCCCGTGACAAAAGCGTTCTGGGTGAATTCATCCGTCGGATTCAGTGGGCGGAAGCCGGTCGTCGCGTTGTAGGTGACAAAGGTATCCGCCGTGCCGGTGATGGTGCCTGCCCCGCCCGTGGTGCTGGTCGCTTCACCGAGGAGATACGGTACGATCTTGGTATTTTGCGCGGCGGCATTGATGCCCGTGTTCGACGCGTCCGTCGTGCCCACGAGCGTCGGTGCGGTGCCGCTCACAAGGATGTGACCCACGTTACTGATGGCATCCTTGCCTAGTCCCACACCGTTGAGCAGGGCGATGCCGCTGTTTGCGGTGTGCGTGATCTGCCCGGCGGTGAGGGTGGCGAGGTTTCCCGTACCCGCTGTGACCGTGATCTTGGAAATCGCCGAGTTGAGGGCGAACGTGCCGACTGTCTCGCTGGAATTCGTCGTCGTTTGATCGGACCCGGTGAAAAGGAAAGCGCCACCCTTCATCGTGAAGACGGCCGAGTCGGAAATGCGGTCCGTGTTGTTGTTGCTCGCGCCGGCGTTGTTCAGGGCGAAAGTACCGCCGTTGAGCGTGAAGGCCGTGGAAGCGAGCTTCGCATTCATCCCCAGCGTGGAAATCGCGCCGCCGACCTGCAGCGTGCCGGTATTCACCGTGGTGCTGCCGGTGTAGGTATTGGCCGCGAGGAGGACTTGGGTGTAGGCGCCGCCCTTCACCAGCGAAAGTCCGCCGGTGCCGTCCGCCAGAATACCGGAAAAGTTAAAGGTATCCGCAAAGGTCGGGTCGGCCAGGCTGAGCACGGAGGCCGGCGAGGCCGCGCTGTTGAGGATGGTCAGGGTGCCGCCGGAGGTGTAGTTCGCGCTGGTATCGAGAGCCTTGAGAGTGAGGACACGACCATTCAGGTCGAGCGTCATCGTGCCCGGGATCGCCGGGACACTGGCGATGACCGAGAGCTTGCTGCCAGAGTTGATGGCATTGTCCACGCCGATCTTGATCGTGGCCGCGCCCTGGGCATCGGAAAACATCTGGGTATCCGCGGTGTAGGTGCTCACGCCATTCAGCAAAGTGGTGCCGCCACCCCGGCTGAAGAGGATGCTATTGACCGTGCCGCTCGTGCTGATGGAACCGGTGATGGTCAGCGTCCCGCCGCCCACGGGACCGACGCGGCTGGCATCCATCGCGACGATGATATTGCCGGCCCACTCCGCGCTGATTCCCACGGCCGTCTGTAGACCGCCGAAGTTATTCCCGCCGGAACCGCTCACCGTGAGAGTTTCGCCGGTGACTTTGGTGCCTGCCACATTCAGGACGAGGCGGCCGCCATTCTGCACAGTGGTGCCGGCGGCGGTGCTGCCGAGGGCGCCATTACTGTTCACGTTCAAGACGCCGCTGCCACTGACCGTGACGGTGCCGGTGAAGGTATTCGCGCCATTCAGCCCCGAGGTGCCTGCGCTGGCGGCGAAGGAGGAGTTGCCCGTGATGATGGCCGTGGCGCCCTCGCTGAAGCTTCCGCCGGTCACGCTGATCGCGGTATTGTTGAGCGAGGCTCCGCTTGCGAGCACGAGCGTGCCGGCGCTGACCGTCGTCGCCCCGGAGTAAGTATTCGCCCCGCCGAGCGTCAGGCTGCCTCCGCCGGACTTGGTGAGGGCGACGGTACCAGTGCCATCCTTGATATTACCCGTGTATGTCGTCGTCGCCGTTTGGTTGACCGTGAGAAGCGAGGGCGTGAGGCCGTTGTTCGTGATGAAACTGCCGCCAGTGCCACCGCCGGCGCCCGAGCGCTGCAGCGCGGCGACCGTTTGGCCGAAGCCATTAAGATCGAAGGTGGAATCCTCCGCCGCGGTGCTTTGGTCGACATCGAGCACGGTGACGACGGGCAGGGCGTTCGTCGCCCCGATCTTGAGGATGCCGCGAATGATCTGCGTGGGGCCGGTGTAGGTATTTGTCGTGCCGGAAATGATCACCACGCCCGGCACCACTGCGAGAGGTGCGCCGCTGACGGTGAGGGTATTACCCGTGCCATTTTGAATGACGCCGCTGACCGTGAGCACGCCGCCATCCTTCGCGCCAATGCGTGTGCCGGGATTGCTGGCATCCAAAAGGGCTAAACTGATCGTGCCCGCCCACGTCGCGGTGGCGCCCGCCTCCGCCTCCAGCGCACCCGCGGAATTGATGCCATTGCCGACGGGTGTGATTGTCTCACCAGTGACCGTCACTCCATTCGCCAGGATCACCGCCGCGCCGCTGGCGACTGTGGTGGTGCCCACCGTCGAGCCGAGCGCCGTGTTGCTCCCGACTTTCAGCGCGCCGACGTTGACCGTGACATTGCCGTCGTAGGTGTTGTTACCCGAGAGCACGAGCGTCCCGGCCCCGGCTTTGGTAATGCCGCCCGAGGCGATGGCCGCGCTGATCGTGGCCGTATCGGCGAGATTCGTGACCGTGATCGTGCTCGGAGCAGCCAGATTCAGGCTGCCATCGCTCGTCAGGTCGCCGATGTTCCAGTTGTTCGAGTTGAAAGTGATATTGCCGGCGTTGATCGCGCCGTTCACATCCACCGTTACCGCTGTGCCGGTGAAGATGGCGTTGTTGCTCGTGGTATTGATCCACGTCGTATTGCCGTTCCAATTTGCCGTCCCCGTGTCCCACACGTGGCTGGCGTTCGTCTGGTCGTAGGTCTGATCCGCGGAGACTTTTCCGGCAGCGATGATCCCGGCTCCAAGCAGGAGCCATAGGATGGAGCGGGAACAGATGCGGGAGTTTGGAAACGACATGAACGATAGGAGGGCCATCGAATCATGTGAACCCTGAGGGACACGCGTACGACGGAGCAGAAACTCAGCACAGGCTGGGCATTGTGTCCAAAGCCAGATGGAAGAAATTTCTTAGCTCGTGTTGTCGAGCTTTCTGCCACCGGTGCAGTTTAGTTAACGCACGGTCATCGCTCGGATAACCATGCGCAATGGATACTATTGCGCAGCCTTTTTTGCCCCGTGTCTCAGATCCTTCAGGCAGTTCGGATCCGCCGGCACCGGTTGTCCCACGGACTCCACCGGCTGGGTGAAGAGATAGCGCCACACATCCTCGTGGATGTATTTGCCGCCCGCGTCCTTTACCGCCGCGCCGCCCGGGACCACCGAACTGTGCGCGCGCTTCGCATCGCCGGCGACATCGGCATCGGTGATGAGACGGCGAGTGTTGCCGTAGGGCGCCGGGGTCTTGTCCACATTCACGATCGGGCCAAATTGATTGAGCTTCAGCAGCTCCCAAGAACGGCAGTAGTGGCCGCCGGTCCAGCCGCTATCGAGCACGTGGCTGAAGGCGAAGAAACGGTTCGCGGGCGTGGCGGGGTTCAGGCCCTGCCAGTTTTCATATTGGTCGCGCGGACCGCAGAACATCACCACGCGATCCACTTTCTGGTAGATGGCGAAGCGTGCCGCCGTGGTCGAGCCATGCGAGGCGCCAGACATGATCACGCGATCCCAGCGCAGCCCCTTGCCATCCGGGCTGAGGAAATAATCCCAGCGTCCCTGCGGATTCGTCTTCGCGAGGTATTTCACGAACTGATACGCGCGCTCCATCATCCCATCGGGCTTGGGGATATTCACCTCCGGCGAGAAGTCTTCACCCGTTGCCGCCTCGAGCCGGATCTTGCCGAGAAATTGCTCATCGGCGGGCGCGGGTTCCTTGCCAAATTTATCGAACCAGCCATTGGCGTACGGCACACGCAGGATGTGCAGCCCGTAGCTATTCACGTGCTCGAAAAGCGGCGCGCTGTAGCCCATGAGCCAGATCACCAGCTTGCCCTGTGGCGTCACGCGCGTGTCCACCGAGGCCTCTTCGCTGTCCGCCGGTTTACCATCTTTCTCGATCAGGAAATTGATCTCCGGGTGCGCCTGCACGCGGGGATCGACCACGCTCGCCCGCGCTTTCAGTTCATAGCGCTTGGCGGCGGGGTCATTGAATTTCAGCGGAGCATCCGCAGCACGCGAAGAGGCGACGAGGGCGACGAGGGCGACGAGCAGGAGATACGGGAGGAGGTTTTTCATGGGGAGGGATCAAACACAACAGGGGTGAAATTAGGGGCCGGTTCGGGGAGGTAACCAGAGCCGGACGTACAGTCCGACCACAAAATCGAACGGAGGCGAATGTTCCCCCAGCCAGATCAAGGGTTTGTAGAATGCCAGAACGCCGTTGGAAGGGAGTCCCAATGGAGAAGTATTCAGCCGCAGATCCATCATGACCACGGGCCCCGTGGAGAGCACATAAAGCACGGGAAGAAGAGTGAGGAGGACGGCGGCGTAATGCGACTTCATATCCGCGAGTTTGGGGAACTGGCTTCTTGTTAGTCGGCTTCCGAGATGCTGGCGAGACGATTAGTGCGCAGGAGATTTTGTCGTCACCGTTTCCAGCCAGCGCAAAAGCAGATCCGGCCACTGAGTTGCTGGAAACCCACGCTGCACTCGCTGGGGAATCAGGTTGCCCACGCCGTGGCCGCCTTCATCGAACACTTCGAGATGCACCGGCACGCCGAGTTTTTGCAAATCGGCTGTGATGGCCCGCGGCAGCTCGATGGGAGCGCCGCCGGTGATGCCGTCGTTGGTCGCGTGCACGAGAAAGACCGGCGGCGTGTCCTTCCCGAAAGTGAAGGGCGACTCCTTTTGTCGCCAATGCCAGGTGGCCAGCCCCACGGAAAAATCGGGGCGGCAGCTTTGGCGATCGATGGGATCGAGCGCCTCGGCATTTCCCGCATCGAAGTGGCTGGTGAGATTCATTGCGAGATTCGCGCCTGCGGAATAGCCGACGATACCGATGCGGTGCGGATCGATGCCCCATTCACCGGCCCGCTGACGGACAAGACGCACCGCGCGCCGGGCATCGAGCAGCGCGATCTGCTGGATGTCTTCATTCGTTTTTCCATTCGGTGGCCGCAGCCGGTATTTGAGCCCGACGACCGCGACGCCTTTGGCATTGAAGACCTGCGCGGCGTAGACCACGTGCGTCTTCCAGTCGAGCGCTCCATAACCGCCGCCGGGGCAAATGACGATGGCCATTCCAGTGCGCAGGTTTGCCGGCGGAAGATACACGCTGATCGTCGGCACACTGACATTCTTGATGTGCGCGTTCTTATCCACGGTCTCCGCCGGCGCGCCTTCCGCGAAGCGAGGCGGTTTCTCCGGCCAAAGGGGAATGGGTTCCGGCGTGGCGTCGCCGAGTTGCTCGCGGAGCGCGATTTCGCTTAGAGACGGATCCGCGGCTGTCGCTCGCAAAGCGGCGCAGGCCAATATTACTGCGAAGAGCTGGAGTGTTTTCACTAGCGGGGGATCGATTGTGCCGGGAGCAGACCCTCTTTGCTGCGGTGCATCCATTCCATATAGGAAAGATAACGGTTTGTATGGTCGACGTAGAAGAGCAACGCCATTCCGCCAAAACACAATACGCAAGCGAGCGGGATGGTCCGTCGAGCAGCCCAGTGACCGCGCGTGAAGAGGCTGAGCACACCGGTTGGAAGAAAGATCGCAGCGGCGTACCACGGGTCGAAGGAACTGGTCTTGATGCCGGGGGTGCGAATCGCGGAGGTGATGTGGCAGATGGTGATGAAAGAGAGAAAGATGCCGAACCAGGAAAGGAGCAGCAGCGTCTGGTAGTCGCGGCGGACTGGGGGGAGGTCTTTCATGGTCTCGGAGACCAATCGCCAAAAGGGAAGCAACTTGGCAAGACGGCTATCCGGTGCGCGGCTGTGTCATAGCAGGGAGGAAAAGTTGACAACGCTGCCGTCCTCGGCGATCTAGGCGCCTCACATGCGTTCCATCTCTGCCAACTCCATTATGATCATTGCGATCATTATTGAGTCCCACTCGGGGCAGAGATAGACGCGCGCTGATCCATCGCCAGTCTAAAATCTCTGAAGCCCTGAGTTAACCGCTCAGGGTTTTTTGTTTGCCCAAATCACTCAATGAAAACCCTCGCCGAACCTGAATCCGCTCCTGTCACGCTCGAACCGCACGCCACCGTCTCGCTTTCCGAGATCGTGGCTTCCCGCTTGCGGATCAATGGCTCCGTGACGCGCACGCCTTGCGTGGAATCGGCCGCGCTGAGCGAACTCACCGGTGCCCGCGTCTTCTGCAAGCAGGAGCACCTGCAGCGTACGGGCAGTTTCAAGGAACGCGGGGCGCGTAATGCGCTGGCTCAGCTTTCGCCGGAGCAGGCGCGGTTGGGCGTGGTGGCGGCCTCGGCGGGAAATCACGCGCTCGGGCTGGCGTGGCATGGGCGCTCGCTCGGCGTTCCGGTCACGGTGGTGATGCCGCGATTTGCGCCGCTGGTGAAGGTGGCGCGTTGCCGGCAATTTGGCGCCAAGGTGGTGTTGCATGGCGATACCTTTGACGAAGCGCGCGGAGAGGCGGCGCGTTTGGCGGAGGAATTTGGACTCACGTATGTGCATCCTTTCGATGATCCGCATGTGATCGCGGGGCAGGGGACACTCGCTTTTGAAATCCTCGAGCAAGTGCCGGATGCGGAAGCGATCCTCGTGCCGGTGGGTGGGGGCGGATTGCTCGCCGGGGTGGCCACGGTGCTGCGGGCGCTGAAGCCGGACCTGGAAATCATCGGCGTCGAACCGGCGAATGCCGCCTGCTTTGCCGCCGGCCTCGCCGCGGAGGCGCCGGTGCGCGTGGCCACGCGCTTCACCCTGGCTGATGGCCTGGCCGTGGCCGAGGCCGGGAAACACACGCTGGCTATCGCGCGTCCGCTCGTCTCGCGTATGGTGCAAGTGGGTGAGGAAGCGCTGGCGCTCGCCATGTTGCGGCTCGCGGAGTTGGAGAAGTGCGTCATCGAAGGTGCCGGCGCCGCCGGGCTGGCGGCGCTGCTGGGCGGCAGCCTGCCCGATCTGCGCGGGAAGCGTGTGGTGCTGCTCTTGAGCGGGGGCAACATCGACCCGCTCGCGCACAGCCGGGTGATCGAGCGCGGCCTGGCGGCGGATGGGCGCATCTATCGCTTCGATGCGCTCATCAGTGATCGACCGGGCGGCCTCGCGCATCTCTCCAGCGTGCTCGCGGATGCCGGCGCGAATGTGACCGAGATCGTCCACAATCGCACCTTCGCGGGCCCGGATCTCTCCCGCGTGCACGTGCTGTGCACCGTCGAGACGCGCGATCGCGAACACATCACCGAAGTGCAACAGCGCCTCGCCGCGAATGACGTCGAGCTTTGCCAGTCCGGTGGCCCGCGCTGGGCGTGAGGGGAAAGGTGGCAGGCTCGAAAAAACAATCGTCATCCTGAGCTTGCGAAGGATCTCTGACCTCGCGAGCGAAGGCGGTGCGGAGCGCATTGATTGTAATGCCACACCTCCTCCACCCACGGGAAGTCAGAGATCCTTCGGCTTCGCTCAGGATGACTTTGGTTTTTTGGATGCGCTGGCGCGCTTGCTTGCTACTCCTTCCGCAACTCCGCCAGCATCTGGAGCAGATTGTCCGTCAGGATCACCGACGTATCCTCCTGCACGTGATTCGTGCCGATCCACGTCTCGTAGCCGCCGAGCTTGTGCTGCTCGGGTGTGGGCAGGTAACCGATGCGGCCATTGGCCAGTCCGATGACCATGGTGCGCGGGAAGGGGCTGCGCTTTTTGAGATCAAGGCCGGTCTCGACGAACGTCTCGAAGGGGATGCCGCACACGGCAAGATCGCCGATGCGGATGGCCTGGATCTTCACGGTCACGGTGTCTTCCTTGCGCTCGGCGGCGCCGATGGTACGGCGGGCATAATCCGGCGCGAGACGGGGGAGTTTCTCGATCGCGTCCTTGTCGGTGATGGCGAGGATGGTCTTCGCATCCGCGACCTCCTCCGGGGTGGGGCGGCGATACTTGAGCGTGATCTCGCGCTGGGCCATGCCGAGTGAGATGTCGCTGCGATACTTCTCGATCTTCTGCTGCGCGCGCCAGGCGGTGTCCGCGGCCTTGCCGGCCACGATGCGCACTTGCTCGAAGGGCTCGCGTGGTGGGCGCACGACGCCGAAGGGGATGTTATTGATATCGCCCGAGGTGCCGTTGGACATGATACCGACGAAGTTTTCATCGCCACGCACGCGTGAGGGCATGAGCCGGCCAAACTCGCCGAAGTAGTCGGCGGAGATTTGCTTCGGCGGAATGCCGCCGACGTAGTGCAGGGAGTAATTGGCGAAGGTGCAGATCGCTTTCCGCTTCGTATCCTGCACGGCCAGGACGGTGATATCGGGATCGGTGGGCCCGGCCGGATGATCGATCACGTCGAGGCTGGTGCCAGGGTTCATCTTTACCTGATCCATCTTGCCGAAGGGATTGAGCGGCATCTTGCCGGGCTTGAGGAACCAGCGGCGGTTGAAGACTTCCTCGGGCAGCGGATCTGCTGCCGCGCCGACAGCCGCTGGACGCAAGGCGGCGTGAGCGCGGACGATGGCGTCGACGAGGCCATCGACAAAGACCTTGTGGTAAGCCACCACTTCCGGCGTGCCTTGGCCCGGTTTCCCACTCAATGCTGCCGCGCTATGGCTGTGCGTGGAGCTGATGAGCATGTGATCCTTCGGAATCCCGGTGCGTTGCGAGGCGATCTCCTTTGCCTCCTCCAGCGGTTCCGGTCCGCCGCCGAGGTTATCCACGACGGCCATCACGACCTGCGTGGTCCCATCGTCCAGTACCAACGCGCGGGCGCTGAGCGGATCATGGGCGCTTTCGGCCATATTGGCCGCAAAGCCCCCGGGCATATTAATGGGGAACTGCTTCGGCGTGATGTCACCGATGGCCGCGCCGGCTCGGAGCGCAGGCCCGGCGTGGGCCGACAGACCGAGGGCGAGAGACAGCGTGAGAAGGGCAAGAGAGGATTTCATTCTGGGGGGATATGCCGACTACCTTGAGGATCAGGCCTTCTTAGTGAAAGAGCTTCAGGGGACGTTGGGGGGCCGAACTCAAGGAAGATTTTAGTTTACAAGTGGTGGGAACCCGTCTTTCTTTCCCGCCCCACGCGCGTATTTAGAAAAAACAAAGACGCACCGTTGGTCCCTGGGTGGCGGGTTCTCATGATCCGTTGCTGTCGCGTCAGGGGAAACCCGGTGAATTCAATATAGAGAAGCAGAGATTAAGAAAACCAGAAGCATCGTCGTCGCGTCTCGCGGCGCCGGCCTCTTCCGAGATTCCCAAATCCACCTTCCCATTCCAAGACCCTATGCCAATTCGTTTAGGCCGTTTCGAAATGCCGAAGTCGCTCGTCAAAGACGACGCCTCGCGCACAGATACCTACGCCAAGTTTGTCGCTGAGCCCTTCGAGGCCGGCTACGGCAACACCATCGGCAACTCGCTCCGCCGCGTGCTGCTCTCCTCGCTTGAGGGCGCTGCCATCACCTCCGTGAAGATCGCCGGAGCACAGCACGAGTTCCAGACGCTCCCGCACGTCGTCGACGACGTGACGGACATCGTCCTCAATTTGAAGAAAGTGAAGTTCAAGGCGAACGATCACGAAATCCGCAACCTCACGATCAACGTCAACAAGGAAGGCCCAGTGACCGCCGGCGACATTGAAGACTCCGCCCAGTGCGAAGTCCTCAATAAGGACCAGCTCATCTGCACGCTCGACAAGAAGACGAAGTTCGAAGCCGAACTCGAAGTGAAGGTTGGCCGTGGTTTCTCCACGGGCGACGAGAACAAGCATCCTGACCAGCCGATCGGCGTCATCGCCATCGACTCCATCTTCTCGCCGGTCACCCGCGTGAAGTACACCGTGGGCAACACCCGCGTGGGCCAGCGCACCGACTACGACAAGCTCGAGCTCGAGATCTGGACCGACGGTCGCCTCACTCCCGAAGACGCGCTCGTGCAGGCTTCCTCGATCCTGAAGAAGCACTTCGAGCCCTTCTACGCTTACGACGAAAATGCGGTCCAGTTCGACGAAACCCCGCAGGCACAGAGCCAGGAAAACCAGAAGATGAAGAAGCTTCTGAACATGAGCGTGAACGAGATCGAACTCTCGGTCCGCGCGGCCAACTGCCTCAACAACGCCAATATCACCACCGTGGGCCAGCTCGCGATGAAGAGTGAGGCGGAGATGCTCAAGTACCGCAACTTCGGCAAGAAGTCGCTCAACGAAATCAAGGACAAGCTCACCCAGCTCGGCCTGTCGCTCGGCATGAAGTTCGAGTCCGGCCTCGTCGAGCCCAACGCCGCCGATACCAGCCTCGTCGGCTAAGTCGACGCCAACCGCCATCGCTAGTTAGAAAAAATATAAGACCATGCGTCACCAACGGAAGACGATCAAACTCGGCCGCAAGGAAGGGCATCGCAAATCGCTGCTCTCGAACCTCGCTGTCAGCCTGATCGAACATAATCGCATCAAGACCACGCTCGCCAAAGCCAAGGCGCTGCGCCCGCTCGCGGAAAAACTGGTCACCATCGGCAAGAAGAACACCATTCACGCGCGCCGCACGGCCAAGGCTGTGCTGCGGCAGGATGAAGCGGTGACCAAGCTCTTCGCGGAGATCGCGCCTCGCGCTGCGGACCGCAAGGGCGGTTACACCCGCATCATCAAGCTCCCGCTCCGCAAGAGCGACGCCGCCGAGGTGGCGTTCATCGAGTGGGTGGACGCCCCGGTGCTGGTCGAGACGGCCACGCCTGAGCCGAAGCCGGCCAAGAAGGCCGCGCCGAAGAAGACCGAAGCCAAGGCCAAGAAGGACGAAGCTCCTGCCGCCGAAGCGGAAAAGCCCGCCAAGAAGGCCAAGGCCAAGAAGTCTGACGAGAAGGCCGCCGAGTAAGGCGCGTCTGCTTCCAGAAACAACTTCCCCTTAAAAGCGAAGGGCGATGCTCCCCCGGGCATCGCCCTTTTGCTTGGGGTGAAGGGTCTGAGGCAGGTCGCGGCCAAGCCTTTCTCTGGAAATCGCCCCGCCGGGGTACGCTGCCATTTTTATGCAAATCCGAGAAGCCACCGAATCCGACGCACCGGGCATCACCACGGTGCTGCACGATATCAAAGAGTTGCACTCGGTGACAGATTGCTCTCCCGAGCAAACGTGTGCGCGAGTGACGGAAGCCCTGGCGACGGCTGTTCCATCTCCAGCGTCGGTAGTGCTGGTGGCAGTCGCGGAGGATGACACGATCGCCGGTTATTGCTCGGTGCATTGGGTGCCGTTTCTGTTTTTCGACGGAGCGGAAGGATATATCACTGAGCTATTCGTCCGGCAGAGTGATCGCAGCGCGGGCGCGGGAACGGCGTTGCTGGACGAAGTCCGGCGCAGGGCGGAACTCCAGGGCTGCTCGAGGCTCTCCCTGCTCAACGGACGCAACGGCGAGGCCTACCAGCGAGGCTTCTATGCGAAGCGCCAATGGCAGGAACGCGAACGCATGGCAAATTTCATCCTGCCGCTGAAGTAGAAGAACGAGCCGGCCCCGGGGGATTTCGCCCGGCTCAATCTGCTCGTACCAAACGCCGCTGCACCGCCAGGATGGCGGCTTGGGTACGATCCAGAACGTGGAGCTTCTTGAACAAGTGTGTGAGGTGAAGCCGGACGGTCGGCTCGGCGATGCCCAGATCGCAGCCAATCTCCTTGTTGCTCCGCCCTCTCACGATTTGCGTCAGCACTTCGCTTTCCCGTTTTGTGAGGCTGATGCGACTGGTGGCCCGAAGCTTTGCCTCGATCTCCGGGGCAAAGTAGACGCCTCCCTCGGTGATCTGGCGGATGGCGATGAGAAGTTGCTCGCGCTCGATCGACTTGGAGAGATAGCCGACCACGCCGGCATCGACCGCGCCGAAAATATCCTCCTCGGCGTCGCTCACGGTGAGCATCGCGATCCGGGCCTCGGGATGCCCGCTGCGGATCGCTCGCGCCGCCTGCACTCCATCCTGCAAGGGCAACCGCACGTCCATCAGCACGAGGTCGGGCCGGTGCTGGACAAACATTTCCACGGCTTGAAAACCATTGTTCGCTTCCGCGACGATCTGGATATGCGGCTCCGAGGAGAGGGAGCCGATCAGTCCCTTGCGGGCGATGAAGTGGTCATCGACGACGAGAATGCAGGTGTGAGTGGGGGAGCGCATAGGGAGATGATTGCTGGGGAAGGCTTACTCGATGATGGGGATCTGTGCGCGGACGGAGGCGCCACCGCCGGGTTGCGCGTGAAACTCAAAGACACCGCCCAGCTTCTCACAGCGCTCCCGCATGCCGATGATTCCGAAGTGTCCAGCGGGTGTGACGAGGGGCACATCGCTGCCCTCTGCGATAGGCCCGTCGTCATTCACGCCGAGTACCACGGCACCGTTGGAATGTTTCAGGATGACTTCGATGGTCCGCGCGCGTGAGTGCTTGATCGCGTTGGTCACAGCCTCCTGCGCCAGCCGCAGGACATTGATCTGCACATTGGGCGGGATGAAAGCGCGCGCGCTCATGTCGACTTGGAAACTGACGTCCACCGGCACGTTGCCTACGAGCCGCTGCACCGCATTGCGAATGGCGGGTTCCAGTCCGCCGTCGAGCAGCACCGGGTCGCGCAGGTCCCAGACAGCCCGGCGGGCGTTGTCGCGGCTGAACTGCAGCATCTGTCGCAATTCGCCGAGCGCCTTGTGCGCGTGCGATGTCAGCGGCCCCGCATGTTCCACCGCCTCGGTTTGGCGTGTCATGCCCACGAACTCCTGCTCGAGAGTATCGTGTAGCTCGCGGGCCACTCGCGCACGTTCCTCGGAGGTGGCTTCGCGCCGCGTCTGCGCACGAATGATCTCCTGCTGCACGTTGCTGCGGGCGCGGAGGAAATGATTCCACAAGGCGAAGACGAGGACGAGCGCGACCGCACCGCTGAGCATTCCCAGTAGCCGCCGAGCCGTCCACCACGGAGGCTGCTGAATGACGCGGACATCCGATGCCGACCGGAGGAGCAGCGAAAAGCCGTTGGGCAAAGATGTCTGCGTCGTGCGCGCGGGAAAGCTGAACAGGACCAATCCCGAGAGAGACAACATGCTGCCCGGTTTCAAGCTGGCAAAAAGTCCCGTGGAGTCGGGGCCGTCGATCATCGCCTTGAAGAGCCGGCCCTCGCTTTGCAACAGCAGATCGGTCTCGTTTTCGGATCTTTGTGTTTCCAGCAGCGCGGCCTGGACCTGCACGAGTTCGTAGTCTTTGCATCGCTCCGCGATGGTGGCCGCCTGCTGTGAGATGGCAGTAGGTAGCGGCGTGTGGTGGCTGCGCACTTTCAGCACGGCGTCTTCCAGGAGTGGCCGGCGTTCCCGCACATAGGGAAAGCCGAAGACGTCCACCACGTCGCCCGCCACCGCGTCCGAGACTTCCCCGCATTCCACGCAGATGGCCCGTCCGCTATCGAAGACAAATACGCGACCGTCGGCCAGGGCGTGGAGCACGAGACCGGTGATGTGAATGCGATGTCCCGGCGAATCCTCGGGCCGATAGCGCAGGATATCCGCGACGCTTTTGGCCGGCAGCGCGAAGGGATCCTTGGGCGCCGGTCTCAGCACCGTGATGTCGCGCCGGTCGATCGCCATGATGCACGGTGCGGTGATCTGGCCATACTTGTTCCAGCTTCCGCTGGCGATGCCCGTGACCCGGATGCGCCCATCCACCAAATCGTCCCAGCCCCCTTCATCCGGCATGAGGTAAACGAACAGACGCGTATTTTCGAAGACCATCTCGAGCGAGGGTGTTGCGTAGGGCTTCAGGGGCTTCGGCGCGCGACGGACCACGCCTTCCGCCGTGACGCGGTGGACATCCAGCACCCCGGTCTGCGCGGCCTCCGCCGTCAATGGCACCGGCGCGGGCAAGGGAGCCGTTCCCACGACGCGCAGCCCATCGCGGCTCGGCACGATAATGTCCGGCGCGAACTTTCCCGCTTTGGCCATGCCCTCGATTTCCACCACCGCCCCGCGGTCCACATTCTCCGGCAGCGGCTGTGCGTCACGAGCGAGGTCGACGAAGATCGCGTCCGATTCATCCTGCAAAATGAAAGAAGCCCTCGTGGGATAGCGGTGCAGCACCACACCGCGCAACCGCACGGGTGGGCGGGCGCTGAGCGCCTCGTCGTTCAAGGTGCGCACCTCACGAATGCGACTGATCGCGCTGCCGGGCTCTGCCGCACGGCACGTCGGCTGCAGGCCGGCGATCAGCAATCCCAGCGCGCTCAAAGCGGAGAGAAGCGGCATGGCAATGCCGGGGACGTAGTGAGGCCAACGGGGGGAAAGCTTCATGACGCAGCGTCTGCGCAGGAAACCCTGCGCGCCGGATTTCATATGTTGTTAGCGTCCGTCCGCCAACTACAACAATCCGCTAGCATGACACCGAGGGGAGGCTGGCCTCAGAGTGCAGTCTCCTCCCAACCCCCAGCCCCCCAGCCATCATGAACATTCGTCTCGAATTCTGGCAGGTCATTCGTCGTGCTCTCCTCATCGCTGTTTCCGCCGTTGCGTTCTTCGCCTCTGCTGTGCCAGTCCTCGCGCAGACCCTGGATATCCCGGTGCTTACCTGGACGCAGCGATCCGATTGGATCAATGTAGTTTCATCGATCAATCCGTCGACCGGTCTGCCTTACGGCGCGGACCCGACTGGCGCGACCGATTCCACAGCCGCGATCCAGGCGGCGCTCACTCGCGCGGCGCGAGGGTATAACTCGGATCGCACCGTCTACCTTCCTGCGGGAACTTACAAAATCAGCAGCACCCTCAACTGGCAGGGGACAAACACTCCGTGGACCTACGGAGCGACGGGACTGACCCTGGTCGGGTGCGGGCGCAACACCGTTCTCCAATGGTATGGCGCCAGCGGACAGCCGATGTTTTGGACCAAGGGCGCTGGCCGCACTCGGTATCTGGGCCTGGCGTGGGATGGCCGCGGAATCGCCTCGTGCGCTTACGAGGCTTGCTCCCCGATTCTCTACGAGAGCCGTGTCCTGCATCAGAACGAGTCGTTTCGGAACTTTACTGTTCCGGGCACCTATGTGGCGGGCGAGACCATTCCTGCGGGCGCAATCGTGGCCGGGCTTTCGATTGAAAATAATACGCCGGATGCCGAGGTGATGGTTTGGAACTGCCTGTTCCAGAATTGCGCCAACGGCCTCATCGTGGGCTACGAGGAGTACAACAATTACCAATGGGAGATTCGCGACTGTGAATTCGAGAGCTGCGGAACGGGCATTCTTTGCGGCGACGGCAAAACGATCATCCTGAACGATCATTTCCAGGGATCGACTGTGACCGATATCTCCACCGGTGCGGGGCTCGACCAGACTATCAAGCGCTGCACGTCGGTAGGGTCGAAAGCATTTTTCACTGTATTGGGTGGAGGCTCCACAACGCCGCAGATGGTGCAGGATTGCTGGGTGGATTCATGGACGGGCACGGGCGGCGCCATTCAGATCGGCAGCCGCGGGCCGGTGTGCATCTGCGACACGAAATTCACCAATCCCCCGAACACCAACCCACCGATCGTCTGCAACAATTCGGCTAGCTGCCCGCTGCAACTCATGGTTTCGAATATCTATTGCCCGACGATCACCAATCTCATCAATCCCGGCTCGGCATCGACCACGACGACGATCCCGCTCGGCAGTCGCATCGGAGATATAACCTCGCTTTCCTCGCCCTCGATGTCGTTCCTGCAAACGACCTGGCCGGCCGACAGCACGCACATTCTCGATGTGACGAAGTCGCCCTACAATGCGGTCGGAAACGGCGTAGCCGACGACTCTGCGGCGATCCAACACGCGATCAACGACGCCAAAGCAGCCAACAACGGCTCGATCGTTTATCTTCCCTCGCTGACCAACTACAACAGCTACCTGGTTGCCTCCACGCTGGTGGCCGGCGGTTCGAATTACAAAATACAGGGCTCGGGCCTGAATTCGGTCGTCACCTGGGGTGGCGTCACCACGGGCAGCGGGGCAGTCGTGATTAGCAATGCGACCCCGCAGAACGTGGAAATCGGGCAGTTCGTCATCCGTACGGCGACCACTGTGACGGGCGTGCTGCAGACATCGACCGGCACGAGCAATGCCACCTACGACGGGCTCTACTGCTACGGCACCGGCAGCAGCTACAATCTCGACGGTCCGGGGTTGGTCCTTTCCAATCTTGCTGCGGGATCGCAGGTGTATATCGATCATCTCGATTCCGCCCTCACCGTGAATGATAGCGGGCCGGCGGAAATTCTGGCTAACTTCGCGTTGCAAGGGCGCCTGATCGTCAATGGGGCGGCGCACCCCAAGTCGGGTTTCTTCGGCATCCTCGATTTTCAGGGTGGTACCACGACAAACGATGCGAGCCATTGGGATGTGCAGGTCGATGACAATCAGGACTTGGTGATCGGCCACTATTACGAGGAGCAGGGTTACAATCACCTCCAGGTGAGCCGGGGCGCTGCCACCGGCACGACGCCCGGCCGGGTGACGATCGAGGGCGTAAAGCAGAACTTCAAGACGACCGGAAACACCGGCATTCTCATCAATAACTATCTCGGCCGTGTGATGTATGGACCGACGGCGTTTGCCAATACCTTCGGACTGCCGGTGACGCAGACGGGATCCAATGCCGTCGATCTTATTTTGGCGGCGGATACTTTTGGTGGTGGTGCGCCCGTGACGACGCTGACCAGCGCCTGCCGGCTGATCGAGACGGCGGACGTGATTAGCAACGGCACGGTGACCTATCCCACGCCGATCATGCCCACTGGCGCGGCTGCATCCATCGCTGCGGGCTTCGATCATCAACGTCAACTGGGCTGGGAGGATCTGAAGATGCGTTACGGGATCGAAAACACGGTGACGAATCCTTCCGCGGAAGCGGACGCAGCCAACGCGAGTCCCAACGCGATCCTTGGTTACACGCCAGCGGGTTGGACGGTTGGCAACGCGCTTCTTGCCGGGGCTGGGGCGCGCAACGCCACGGTGGTCAGTGGCGCCTCGCCCTTCGGCGCGGGAGCGCAGAGCATTCTCTTCCTCGATACGACGGCTTCCCCGGCGGGCAGCCGGCTGCAGCTTTCCCAAAATACCGCGTCTCTGCCGGTGGGCGAAGGCGCGGTGCTGACCTATGATTTTCGCCTGAATTCGCTGACCGCGCTCAACGACGACGTCTGGTTCCGCGTATTCGCAGGTGCCTCGACGCCCATGAGCGTGCACCTCACGGGCAACACCAGCAGCGGCGCACTTTCAGCCACGGTCGGGGGAAGCAATTACTCGCTGGTCACCCTTTCGCTCGGCACATGGTATCGCCTTCGTGCGGTGATCCAGCCGCCGAACAGCTCCGGTTCGGCCCACGTGCAGCTCTATCTCTATCAATGGACCGCCAGCGGACCTTCCGCCGTCGCGCTCTACAACTCGGGAGTCATCGATGGTCTGCCTACGCCGGGCGCCAGCGGATTCTCGAGCGTTTTGTTCAACCTCGTGGGACCCGGCGAGAACACGAGCATCAATCTCGACAACCTCACCTTCGTGGCCGGCGATCCGTTGCTGAATTGATGGGGCGTATCTATGCGATAGAATGCGCGAAAGCCCTTCGTCTGTAGCGGCGCCTTCCCGGCGTCGGACGCCAGCACGGAAATCGTCCGACGCCGGGACGGCTCCGCTACAGAGAGGCTTTGGCTCCGCCGAAGAAAGTGTTGAACGCCGACTGCATAGATACGCGTGAGAGTCCTTATGGCTTGCGTCCGGTGAGCAGGTAAGTGGTCTGGGTGCCTTTGCCCTTGATCTCTATTTCTCCCCGCTCGGTGAAAGTGTGCGAGGTGCGCAGCCGTTCGTAGACGATGGCGCTGACCTGGATCGCGCCCGGCAGGCCGTGGCTCTGCATACGGCTCGCGGTGTTGACCGTATCGCCCCATAGATCATAGGCAAACTTGTGCTGCCCGATCACCCCGGCCACGACGCGGCCCGTATGCATGCCGATGCGGATGCGCAGGGGTTCTCCGGCTGGGGTGCGCTGGGAGGCGAGCGCCGCCTGCACTGCGAGTGCGAGATCGGCGACCGCCGTGGTGTGATCTGCTCGCGGCGCAGGCAATCCGCCGACGATCATGTAGGCGTCGCCGATGGTTTTGATTTTCTCGAGGCCAAATTGCCCGGCAAGGGCATCGATGGTCGAAAAGATTTCGTTGAGCCACATGACCAAAGTTTCAGGCGCGAGGCCGTTGCAGATACCGGTAAAACCCACGAGATCGAGAAAGAGCACCGTGGCGTCGTCGAAGCAGTCGGCGATCAGGCCGGGAGCCTGCCGCAGGCGGTCGGCGATGCTGCGGGGCAGCACGTTCAAGAGCAGGCGCTCCGAGGTTTCGCGCTCGAGCGCGAGTTCGCGGTTGATGCGCTCGAGAGTGGCATTGCGCTCCTGCAGCGCCAGGTGCAGCGCGCGGGCCGCGAGCAGATTGCGAATGCGCAGCAGGGTCTCGATTTCCTCGAGCGGTTTGTTGAGGAAATCGTGCGCCCCGCCGGAAAGCGCTCGCTCCCGCGCCCCGCGGGTGGCGTCCGCAGTGAGCACGAGGATGGGAAGATATTCCTCGGGCGGGATGCAGGGGCGGAGCGCGTCCATGACGCCAAATCCGTCCAGATGCGGCATGTGCAGATCGAGGACGATGAGATCCGGCGAGAATTCGCGGAGCAAACCGACGACCTCGCGCGAGTCGCGAGTGCAGCACAGGTTGGTGTAGCCGGCATCACCGAGAAAGGCTTCGAGGAGGTCGAGGTTCGCCTGCTGGTCATCGACGAGGAGGATACGCGCGGCGCTGAGGTCGGTAGATGTCAGAGGCATGGATCAGGTCGCGGTGGGATGCAGGGTGGCCTCGACGACCGTGACGAAGCGATCCACATCGAGCGGTTTGGTGAGGTAGTGGCTCGCGCCGGCAGCGAGCATCGCCTTGATGTGGCTGGGCGTGGCATCGGCACTGACTACGATGATCGGGATATGCGTGGTGCGAGGGTCGCTCTTGAGCCGCCGCAGGACTTGATCGCCGGGCTGATCGGGAAGGTGCATGTCGAGGAGGATCAGAGCCGGTCGCAACTCGAGCGCCCGAGCGATGCCGGATTCGCCGCGCGTTTCGAGGACCATGTCCACGCCGGGCATATCGGTGAAAATCGTTTCGACGAGCGAGACGTTCGCGAGGTTGTCCTCGATGTAAAGGACGGGGAAACGCCGGCCTCCGTCCAGGGTGGAGGCCTTGCCTTGGGCGTGGGGTGTCCGCAGGTTGGCGTGCGGATCTTCAGCGAGGGGCAATTCCACCCAAAAATCCGTGCCGACCCCTTCCTTGCTGGAGACGCGCAGTGCCCCGCCCATGTGCTCCATCAGTCGCTTGGAAAGAGTCAATCCCAGGCCGGTGCCCTCGACTTCGGAATCTTCGGCACCGAGCCGGTCAAACGGATGGAAGAGCCGATCGAGTTTCTCCGCTGCGATGCCCGGGCCATTGTCCGAAACTGCGATCTGCGCCCGCCCGGCGATCTGCAGGCAGGTGACCGTGACCGAGCCGCCGCGTCGATTGTACTTCACGGCATTGGAGAGCAGATTGACGAGCACCTGCGTGAGCCGCTGGCGATCGGCCATGACAAAGACTCCGTCGGAGCGGGTATCATCGTGGACCGTCACCGCGTACTCCGTAGCGAGATGTTGCACGAGATTCACCGTCTCCTGGACCACCGCGGTGAGTTCGACAGGTTCGGAAGAGAGCCGGAGTTGATCCGCCTCGATACGGGAGATATCGAGCACCTCATTGATCAGCTCGAGCAGGTGGCGTCCGGCACTCAGGATGTGCTGGACGTGCTTGCGCTGATCGTCGGAGGCGGCCTTCCGGGCCAGCACCTGGCCGAAGCCGAGGATGCTGTTCATCGGCGTGCGCAGCTCGTGGCTCATCCGCGAGAGGAATTCGCTCTTGGCGCGATTCGCGCGGTCGAGTTCCACGTGTTGCTGGCGCAGCACTTCATTGGCGCGGCCGAGTTCGGCGGTGCGCTCCTCGACCCGTCGTTCCAGCTCGGTCTGCGCGCGGGCCACTTTCGCTTCCGCTTCCTTCTGCGAAGTGAGATCTCGAACAGACGAGAGGAACATCGGTCGATCCGCAAATTCCACCGCCGAGATGGAAATCTCTGCGGGAATGGTCGTCCCGTCGCCGCGGCTATGCTGCCACTCAAAACGGGCGGTCCCGGTCCGTTGCATTTCGGCGACGACTTCCATTGCTGCGGCCTGGGAGGATCTTCCGTCCGGTTGAAATGGAGGGGCCAGATCCCAGGCACGTTTGCCGAGCAACTGACTCTTTTCCCAGCGCAATAGTCGCATCGCTGCCTCGTTGCAATCGACGAATGTTCCGTCCACGGCTTCGAAAAGCGCGAGCGCTTCGGGCGAGTGCTCGAACATGGTGCGAAAGCGCGCTTCGGAATTTCGCAACGCTTTCTCCGCCTGCTTCCGTTCCGAGGCCTCCAGCGCGAGCGAGACGACATCGGCGACCGAGGCCGCGAAGTCCTGCTCCTCGGTGCTCCAGCGGCGGGTGCCTCCCACGTGCTCGTGACACACCACGCCGATCATTTCCCCATGCCGCCAGATCGGCACGTCCAGCATGGCCCCGATGCCCAGCGGCCGGAGATAGGTCTCGGTGAATTCGCTCGTCGCCTCGTTCGTGTGGGCATCCTCGGCAGCAATGGTCCGCTGGGTGCCCAGCGCGGCAAAATAGCGCGGGCAATGCGCGGACTCGATCACCGCGCCGGTGGAGTGCCGCTGCTCCGACGCCTCAAAGAGATCGCGACAGACGATGGCGGATTTTTGCCCGTTGAAGAACCAGACGCTCACGCGCTCCACGTCGATGGTGCACGCATCGTGGGCGACGATCTTCGGCAGCGCGGCATCGAGATCGGAAAGGTCCGATTTTGTGAGTTCCATCAACGCGGCCTGGTAGCGGACGACACGGTCGGCGCGATCGCGCAATTCGCTCTCGGCCCGTTTGCGCTCGGTGATGTCGCGGGCGGTCGCGAGCAGCCGGTCCACCCCGCTGATCTTCGTACGCTCGAGATTCACTTCGCACCAGAAATGCTTGCCCGTCCGCGTGGTGTTCCGCCATTCGAAGAGCTGCGGTTCACCTGCGGCCGCCGCGCGCACCTTTTCCAGCGCCGCTTCGGCGGTGAAGGGCGGGGAACCGCCAAAGATCTCCCTCGCATCCTTGCCGCGCAATTCTTCCAGCGGATACTCGATCACCTTGCAGGCCTCGCGGTTGACATCGACGATCACGCCGGTCTCCACGTCATGGATGTAAATGGCATCAGTCGAGGCGTTGAAGATCGCGCGGTAGCTTTCCTCGGAAGCCCGAAGCGCGGCCTCGGTCCGTTTGCGCTCGGTAATGTCGCGCAGCACGGCGTAGAGCAGTTGGCGATCGCCGAGGCGGATGCCCGTGAGCAGGATATCGCACGGAAAATCTTCGCCGTCGGCGCGGCGATGCGTCCACTCGAAGTGATGGCTGCCGGTGGAGAGTGCGATGCCGATCATCTCATTCGCCTTTTCAAACGAAGAGCGTCCGTCCGGTTGGACGGGCGGGGAGATCACCGAGGGGTGCAGCTTCAGCAGCTGCTCCTTGCTCCCGCAGCGGATCATGTCGACGGTCGAAGCGTTGCACTCGAGGAACATGTCTTTGTCCAGGAGGATGATGGCATCCGAAGATTTCTCGAAGAGCTGCTTGAACTTCTCCTCGCTGTCGCGCTGGGCCGCCTGGGTTTTCCGCGTCTCCGTAAGGTCGCGAATGAAAGCCGTGAAGAGCGGTGCACCCGAGGTGCCGAGGCGCGTGATGGCCAGTTCCAACGGGAGCTCAGAGCCGTCCTTGCGCAAGCCTTCGACTTCGATGCGCGTGCCTAGCACTGCTTGTTCTCCAGTTGCCAGATGGCGGGCCAGCCCCGCGCGGTGGCGTTCGCGATAGCGGGGCGGAATGATCAACTCCGCCATTTCGCGGCCCTGCGCCTCAGCCGCCGAGTAGCCAAAGACGCGTTCTGCCGCCGTGTTGAACTCCACGACTTTTCCCTCGGCATCCATGGTGATGATGCAGTCGAGGGAAGACGCGAGGATGGCGGCGCGCCATTCGTCCGCGTCGGGTAGTATTCGGGGCGGCATGGCGCGGAGCTTACATTTCTGCTCGTGACACGCCATACTTTCTCCGGTGAGGCCGCACCCTCGGGGTGGCCTCCGCGATAGTTTTAAAGCAGTGAGGCTCCAGCGGCGACCGAGGCAAACCTGCTCTCGTGCTCGAGCAGCCATTTCTTGAGCGGGAGGCCACTGCCGAAACCAGTCAGCGAACCATTGGCGCCGATGACGCGATGACAAGGCACGACGATCGGGATGGGATTTGCGCCATTGGCCGCACCTACCGCCCGGCTGGCCGCGGGGCGTCCCACGCGCGCAGCGAGCTGGCCATAGCTGATGGTGGTGCCGCCCGGAATCTCCCGCAGGGCGCGCCAGACTTCACGTTGAAAGGGAGTGCCATTGGTTGCGGTGCGCACCTGGTCGAGGGCGCCGATCTCACCGCGAAAATAGGCGCTGAGCGCTTTTTTGAGGCCTTCGGGTGCAGGGCCATCGTGTAAGGTAAAGTCGCCGTAGTGACTATGAAGCAGCCGCCGTAGACGGTCTTCGTTCTCGGCGAATTCGAGCGCCCGCAGTGCGCCCTCCTCATCGGTGACGAGGAGGAGTGGAAAAGCGGGTGACGCCCAGCGTTCAAGTTGCAAGTGCATGGTGGGTTTTCTTTCGGGTTATTTTGGGGTTAGAGGGTTCGGCGTCGGACATCCAGAGATGGAGGACGGCATAGGCGCGCCAGGGGCGCCAGCGTTCGGCGTGGGTGAGCAGTTCCGACATGGTGGGACGTTTGCCGTCCGTGGCGATGATGCGCTGCAGTGCCACGTCGCCGGCGAGGAATGCGTCGCTCTCTCCGAGCGCGCGCATGGCGATGTATTGCGCGGTCCATTCGCCGATGCCCGGCAGTTCACGCAGACGGGCTACGGCATCCTCGAGATCGCGCCGTGGATCGAAGAGATGCGGATCGGCTACGACCGCGGCGGCCACTCCGGCGAGTGCCGCGGCACGGGCGCGTGGCATGCCGAGCTGCGCGATCTGCTCCATCTCGAAGCGCTCGGGTCGCGGAAAAGAGTGAGTCAGTCCTTCGATCGCGAGATCGCCGGTGACTGGTGTGCCGAAGGCGGCGACGGCCTTACTGGCCAGTCGGGTGCCGGCTTGCAGTGTCACCTGCTGGCCGAGCACGGCGCGCACGGCGATTTCGAAACCATCCCATGCGCCCGGGACGCGCAGCCCTGGCCGCGCGGCGACGAGCGGTGCGAGCGCGGGATCGGCCGAGAGCGTGGCCGCGATCGCCCCTGGATCGGCGCTGAGATCGAACATCCGCCGAATGCGCGCGATGATCACCGATAGAGCGGCGAGATGAGGAAAGCGTACGGCAACGCGCAGGGCATCGTGCTTCGGCGCATGCTCCACGGTGATCGATCCAATGATGCCGCGCAGCTCAATCACGCGGCTATAGCTTTCCTGTGTCACGGTCTCCAGCCCTTCGATCGCGCGCACCTCGAGGAAACGTCGCATCGTCTCCCAATCGTAGGGCGGGCGATAGGGCAGCAGGAGCGAGATTTCCGGGGCGGGCGAGATCGCCGCCGCACGCCGGCGCAACTCACCTGGCGGGCGTTGATAGAGGTGTTGGAAGGTTTCGTTGAATCGACGTACGCTCCCGAAGCCGCTGGCCAGCGCGACCTCGATCATCGACAGATCGGTCTGGTGGAGGAGTTGCTTGGCCAGGAGCACACGGCGGGTTTGCGCGACCGTCACCGGCGCCGCGCCGATATGTTGCTGAAAGAGGCGGCGAAGATGGCGCTCGCCGATTTCCAGGCGCTCCGCCAGCGAGGCCACGTCACCTTCGTCGAGGGCGCCACCTTCGATGAGCTTGAGCGCGCGAGAGACGGTGGCGGAGGTGCCGCGCCAGGCATCGAGGTCGGGAGAGCTTTCCGGCCGACACCGCAGGCAGGGACGAAAGCCGGCTTCCTGCGCTGCGGCCGCGGTGGGAACGAATAGGCAGTTCTCGAGCTTCGGGGGGCGCGCTGGACAGATCGGCCGGCAGTAGATGCCGGTCGATTTGACGCAGGTGAAAAAGCGTTCGTCATAGCGGGCGTCGCGGGCTTTGACAGCCCGGTAGCAGACGGAGGGGTCGAGGTGCATGACAGCACCGTAGAAGAAACGATGGCAGGTGTCTGGCGGTTTTCGGACGTGAATGAAATAAACTGAAAAACGAGCGGAGGATCGTTCCACCGGTACTATTCAAAGCAAAAGATCTCATTAAAAGCTTGGGACAACGCGCGTTTCGTCCAACGTGGCGGGCTCGCCACTCGTATTTCCATGACCGGTATCACCCAAAAACAAATCGACGCTCTCCAGGAATATCTGGACTCGCTCGACAAAGGGGCGCGAGAGCGCGGCCGGCAGTATTTTGAACAGGGCAGGGTAACGAAGGTCGAGCAATACCAGCGAGGGACCGGTTTTCGCGCGGAGGTATTCGGCACGGTGCCGTATCACATCAAACTGCGCTTTGCGGGCGGCGACTGGGACGGAACGTGCTCGTGTCCGATGGGCTTTGATTGCAAGCATTGCGCCGCTGTCGCCCTCCATGCGATCGAGGATTGGACCAGGAGCCTGCAGCCAGCAGGGAAGAAACCGCAATCGATCCAGTCTCCGGAGACGCCGCGCGCCGGCGCCGAGCGAACCTCAAAAGTGTCGGTGGTGTTTGCCGATCGGCTTGGCCGAAAGTTAAACACGGAAGAGAAGCTCGCCGCGGACACAGTGGATCACCTTTTCCAGAATTACCGCACGTCGCCCTCCGTTGCCGAGCAGCAGTTGGAACCGATCACTCGTTCCCGAGCGGGGTGGGGGAGGAACTCAGTAAAGATCTGGCCGACTGAGCCGCAAACGTCGTGGGAAGCATGGCTTTATCTCGCTGCGTATCTGCGGAAGCATAAACACGCTTGCCCACCCGCGCTGCTGGAGGCCACGGACTGGGCGGAAGTGGAGAGACTCATGGCGCCTTGGGAGCGCGAGCGGCAGGTGGAGCAGTGGCGCGATTGGCTGCAAGGTGCTGCTGAAAGGAGTGAACCCAGTCCCGCTGATCTGATGCAACTCCGGGTGCGGTTGACGGAGAAGGGCGCGCAACTCGAATGGCGGAAGGCCGGCGAGGCGGCCTTTTCGGAGATCAAACCCAATGCGTTCGTGCAGTTGACCGCGGCGGCCCATCAAGGCCAGCTTTCGCTCGATGAGCCTTCGTTGGCGATCTGGCGCGTCTTTTACACGGGATTTGATAGCCGGGCCTTTCGCGCCTACGCGGAGCCGGACACAGCCCGCGTATTGAACCAACTGCTGCGGCTTCCCGGCTTCGAAGAACGGGTGGTCGGGCCGGAGGGGACTCCGCTGGCGCGAGCTGCGGGGCCGCTGCAATGGCGCATCGAGACCGGCAGCGGAGAAGAGATCGACTATCAGCTGGCGCTGATCCTGCCGGATGGAAGCACGCCGCCGCCCGCCCTGACGGTGATCGATGGCAGGCCGTCGCTCTACGTCACCAGCACCACCGTTTTCGAGGGGCCGTCGTTGGGCCGGCTTTCGCTGAAGGAAGGCTCAATCACCATTCCCTCCGAGGCGCTGGAGACGAGCGATGGGCTGACTTTATTGGAGCGCCTCGGCGTCGAGCCGCCTCCGCGGATTGCCGGGCGCGTGCGCACGGTGCGGGTGCGTCCCGTTTTTCGGTGCACGGTGGAAAAAAATCAATTCGCCGCCAATGAGTGGCTCATGGTGGAGGTTCGCGCAGAGGACAATGATGCGGAGCGGTTTGCCGAGTACCACCGTGAGGGGTGGAAGGTGCTGAAGTTTCCGCTGGACGAGGCAGGCGTACTGACGCGGCTCGAACAGAGCGCTCTGACGCTAGCTCCGAGGCTGGTGGAGGCGCTTCGGTTGAGTTGGGACAGTCATAACCGCCGGTGGCAGCGCCAGGTAAAAAAGAATTTCGCGACTCAATTTGCTGAGTGGCTCGCCATGGTTCCGGAGGGCGTCACTTTGGAACTCGATCCGCTGCTCACCTCATTGCGGGGGGCGCCCGTGGAGGCTCGGGTCAAACTGGAGGTGGAGGAGGCGGGCATCGATTGGTTCGACTTGCGCGTGTCGTTGGATGTGGTCGATACGACCCTGACGAAGAAAGAGATTCGGGCGTTGCTCGATGCGGGCGGGGGATTTGTCCGGCTGGGCGAGAAAGGCTGGCGACGCCTGCATTTTCAACTCAGCGAAGAGGACGAGAAAGAACTCGCCGATCTCGGCTTGAGCGCACGCGATTTTTCCAGCGAACCGCAACGCCTGCACGCCTTGCAACTCGCGGGTAAGAAGGCGGCGCGTCGTCTGCTGCCCGAACCGCAGGCGCTGGCGATCGAGCGCCGTGTCGGAGAAATTCAGACGCGAGTCGCACCAGAAGTGCCCGCCGGCCTGAGCGCTGAATTGCGCCCCTATCAGCGCGATGGATTTCATTTTCTCGCCTATCTCTCGGCGAACT
>JBGGMZ010000180.1:0-5236 GCA_041287745.1 Chthoniobacter sp.
GCCATGGGGCGGGGCGCCGAAGCTGAAGGCACGCAGGAGGTGGGCAAACTTGAGTTGCTGCTCCTCAGGGCTGACCCCGAGCACTTCAAACATCTTGGCTTGGAGGTCCTTCTCGTGAATCCGGATGGAACCGCCACCGAGCTCGACGCCGTTCAGCACAACGTCGTAGGCAACGGCGCGGACCTTGGCGTATTCGCCGGCTTCGAGGGCGGGCACGTCCTCCGCTTTCGGACGGGTGAAAGGATGGTGCACGGCGACCCAGTGGTTGTCTTCCGGCGAGAAAGCGAGCAGCGGGAAATCGACGACCCAGAGGAAGTTGAGTTCATCCTTCTTCGCCGCAATCAGGCCGAGGATATCGGCGCAACGGAGGCGCACGCGACCGAGCACTTCGGCCACGGCTTCGAGCTTCATATCCGCTCCGAAGAACAGGACGTCACCGGCGGCGAAGTCCATGCGCTCCGCGAGCGCCTTCTTCTCAGCGTCGCTGAAGAACTTCACGATGGGCGACTCCCATTCGCCGCCTTCGCTCCACTTGATGTAAGCGAGGCCCTTGGCGCCGAACTCGGTCTTGACCCATTCTTCCCACTTCTTGAGCTGCTCCTTGCTGAGCAAGGCCGCTGCACCCTTGGCGTTGAGCGCCTTGATGAAGCCACCGCCGTCGACGACGGATCGGAAGACCTTGAACTGCGACTCGGTGAAAATGTCAGCGAGGTCGACGAGCTCCAGGCCGAACCGCAGGTCGGGCTTGTCGGAGCCGAAGCGGTTCATGGCGTCGGCATAGGTTATGCGCGGGAAAGGCGTGGGCACGTCCACCCCGCGGGCTTCCTTGAAGATGCGCACGAGCATGCCCTCGATGAGCGTCTGGATCTCTACATCGGTGATGAACGAGGCCTCCACGTCGATCTGCGTGAACTCCGGCTGGCGATCGGCGCGCAGGTCTTCATCACGGAAGCAGCGCGCAATCTGGAAATACTTCTCGAGGCCAGCGACCTGCAGGAGCTGCTTGTACTGCTGGGGAGCCTGCGGGAGCGCGTAGAAGGTGCCGGGGTTCAGGCGCGACGGCACGAGGAAGTCGCGGGCGCCTTCGGGCGTGGGGTTCGAGAGCACGGGGGTCTCGATCTCGAGGAAACCGGCGTCATCGAGGTAATCGCGCGTGGCCTTCACAACGCGATGGCGCAGCTTGAGGTTGCGCTGCATGTGAGCGGTGCGCAGGTCGAGGTAGCGATATTCGAGGCGCAGGTCTTCGTTGACCTTCGGGTCATCGAGCGGGAAAGGGGGCACTTCGGCCTTGTTCAGGACGATCAGGCCGGTGGCGATGACCTCGATCTGGCCAGTGGCCAGCTTGGCGTTCTCGGTGCCGGACAGGCGGGCGGCCACTTTGCCGGTGATCTGGACCACGTCTTCGCTGCGCAGCTTGTGGGCGGCAGCGGCGACTTCAGGGTTCTCTTCCGGGCGGAAAACAGCTTGGGTCACGCCTTCGCGGTCGCGCAGATCGATGAAGATGACGCCGTGGTGATCGCGATTGGTGTTCACCCATCCGGCAAGCGTGACGGTTTGGCCGATGTCGGCGGGGCGAAGTTGATGGCAGGAATGAGAGCGATACATGGCAGGGGCGCGGAATGTAGCCGGATTCGCGCAGAGGTGGAGTCTTTTTTGAAGACAAAGGAGAGCTGGGGGGCCGGGTAGTAAATCAGTGAACGGTATTCGGCAACAGTGGTCACAGTCCGTCACATCGATCACTGAATCCCAAGAACCGAGCATTAAGCACCAAACACCTTGAACCCCACTCCCATCTCTCCACTCCCTGTAGCGTCGGACTTGACCTCCGGGCCTCTCCGCGTGACGGTTCGCGCCGTGCTTCCATTCGCCACACTCCGCCGTGTTCTCCCCCTCGCTCTTTCCATTTGCTTGCTGCTCCCGGCTGTCAGCCCGGCCGCCATCAAGACGGTCCAGAAGAACCACCTTCAAGAGGCTGAAGATGCCCTGAAGGAAAACAAGGTCGACGATGCCCTGGCCGCGCTCGATGCGGCCCTGACCGACGATCCGGACAATGCCGCGGCGCACTTCTGGCGCGGAAGGCTGCGCGCAGGAAAGAATGAATTCGACAAGGCGCTGCCGGACTTGAATGCAGCGATCCGCCTGAAACCCTCTGCGGAAGGCTATGCACACCGCGGGTATGTGTATCAGAAGCAGCGGCAGCTCGACGATGCGCTGGCCGATTTCAATCAGGCATTGCGGCTCGATCCGCAGCATTACCTCGCACTCTTTCTCCGCGGGTTGGTGCTGGGCGATTCCGGCAATACGAGAGCTTCGCTGAGTGATCTCGATGCTGCTCTGGCTCTGCAGCCGGACAGCCGCGAGGTGCTGCAGGCGCGCGGGCAGGTGCATGTGCTGCGCAAGGAACTGGACGAAGCGCTGGCCGATTTCGAACGCTGCATCCAGCTGGATCCGAAGGATCCGATCGGTCACACCGGCCGCGGCGGCGTGAATTATCTGAAGGGCGATTTCAAGGAAGCCGTCGAAGATTACACGCAAGCGGTCGATTTGCTGCCGAAAGATCCGCAACCGCTCGCGCAGCGTGGCTACGCCTACGCCGGCCTCGGTGACATGGACAAGGCGATGACGGATTTCAACGCCGCGCTGGCCATCAGCCCGAAGGATCTCCCAGCCCTGCTGGGGCGCGCGGAGATTTATCGCAGCAAGAAGCAGTGGGGTGACGCATTGAAGGATTACCAGGGTATTTTGGTCGCGGCACCGGGGGATTTCCGGGCGCTGCTCGGTTCGGCGTCGTCGCTCTATGGTTCCGGTGATTTGGACAAGGCGCTTGCCGCCTATGCCGAGCTGATCCAGCGTTTCCCGAGCGAGGCCCAGCCTTTCAACGATTGCGCGTGGCTGCTGGCCACCGGCGTGAAAGACGGCTTGCGCAACGGTCAGCGCGCAGTGCAACTCGCCAGCCAGGCTTGCGAACTGACCAGCTACCAAAACGCCGGCTATCTCGATACGCTCGCCGCCGCCTTTGCGGAGAAGGGCGAATTCGACACTGCCATCAAATGGCAGGAAGAAGCAGTGAAAGCCGCCGACAAGGAAACGCCCGAAACGCAGGCCGACATCAAATCACGCATCGAGCTCTACAAGCAGAAGAAGCCGTACCGCGAGGAGCAGAAGTAGGGAAGCGAGAAAGCCCTCTCTACTCGCGGTCACCCTGAGCGAAGCCGAAAGATCCCGTAGAATGACAGGCAGCACTCTCGATGGTGGCCGCTCGCGGGCCCACGGGATCCTTCGACTGCGTTACACTCCGCTCAGGATGACACCGCGAAGGATTACGCCATCAGCGGCTTGACGATGTCGCCGGCGATGCCGGTCAGCCGCACGTCGAGGCCTTGGAATTTGGTATTCAGCCGTTTGTGGTCGATGCCCATGAGCGCGAGCATGGTGGCGTGGAGGTCGTGGACGCTGACGACATTTTCCACGGCGCGATAGCCGAGCTCATCGGTGGCACCATAGACGGTGCCGGGCTTCACGCCGCCGCCGGCCATGAAGACGCTAAAGCCGAGGATGTGGTGATCGCGGCCGGTGCCCTGGCCCATGGGGGTGCGTCCGAACTCACCGCCCCAGAGAATGAGCGTGTCTTCGAGCAGGCCGCGTTGCTTGAGATCCTTGATGAGCGCGGCGGTGGCCTTGTCGACGTCCTCCGCACCCCACTTCATGCCCTTCTCGAGATCGCCGTGGTGATCCCAAGCGCGATGATAGAGCTGGATCATGCGTACGCCGCGCTCAGCGAGGCGGCGGGCAAGGAGGCAGTTAGACGCGAAGCTCCCGTCACCGGGTTTCTTGACTCCGTAGAGGTCGAGCATCTCCTGCGGCTCGGCCTTGAAATCCATCAACTCCGGCACGCTCGACTGCATCTTGAAGGCGAGCTCGTACTGCGAGATGCGGGTGGTGATCTCGGGGTCGTGCTGCTCCTCATTGAGCAGGCCATTCATACGCGCGACCTCGTCGATGACCTGTCGCTGCGTGCTCTGGCACACGCCCTCGGGATTGCCGATGTAGTGCACGGCGTCGCCCTTGCTCTGGAATTGGATACCTTGAAAACGGCTGGGCAGCACACCGCTCGACCATTGCCGCGCGGAAACGGGCTGCAGGCCAGTGCGACCTTGGGACATGAGGACGATGAAGCCCGGCAGCTCCTGAGTCTCCGCGCCGAGCCCGTAGAGCAGCCACGAGCCCATGCTGGGCCGGCCCTTGATGATCGAGCCGGTGTTCATGAAGGCGTGGGCGGTGTCGTGATTGATCTGCTCGGTCTGCATCGAGCGGACCACGCAGAGTTCATCCGCGACACTGGCGATATTCGGGAAAAGATCACTGACCTCGATGCCCGCATGACCGTAGCGCTGGAAATTTGTGAACGAACCGCGCGCCTTGAGCACGGCGTTTTGCAATTGCGCGAGCTGTTGGCCCTTGGTGAATGACTCGGGGAAAGGCTGCCCATCGAGCTTCTTCAGCTCCGGTTTCCAGTCGAAGGTCTCGAGGTGCGAAGGTCCGCCGGACATGTAGAGGAAGATGACGCGCTTGATTTTGGGGGCATGATGGATGGGGCTGATGAGGCCTTTACTTGTTGGGTTCGCTTCAGCGCTCATCGCGGGCTTGGCGCTGCCGGCGCAAGCCGATGACAAAAAGTTGAATCTGTCGGCGACGACATACATCGCCACGGACTACATGTTCCGCGGCTATTCCAGTTCGTTGCAGGAGCCCGAAGCGGTCGCCGAGTTCGATCTCACTTACGGCATCTTCTACTTAGGCGTTTGGTCATCCAACACCGCGTTTGGGGACGGCGTCGAGGTCGACCCCTATGTCGGCATCGCTCCCAAATGGGGCAACGTCACCTTCAACTTCGGCTTCCTGCCCTATCTCTATCCGGGTGCACACGATGAGAACTACATTGAGCTGAAGGGTGCCGCAGCTTACACGAGCGGGAACTGGAGCTTTGGCATCGGCGAATGGTGGTCGCCAGATAATTTCCAGTTGTACGGCAACTCGTTCGCCACCGAGGGATCGATCGCTTATGCGTTCCAGGGCAAGCTCTTCAACTTCTTCACGCCCACGGTCAGCGGCCTCTTTGGCTACCAGACCTTTGAGGACATTGCACCCGACTATGCTTACTGGAACGCCGGCCTGACCCTTGGCTTCTGGGAGCACTATTCCTTTGATGTCCGGTACTGGGATACGGACGTCAGTA
>JBGGMZ010000181.1:0-9475 GCA_041287745.1 Chthoniobacter sp.
TCGCGAGGTGAACGATCTCTTCGGCGACATCGTGAAGGTTACGCCGTCCAGCAAAGTGGTGGGCGACATGGCGCTGTTTCTATTCACCCGCGGCATCAAGCCCGCGGATGTGGTGAACCTGCCCCCCGGTACGAGCTGGCCGGAAAGTGTGATCGATATGCTGAGCGGCGGTCTCGGACAACCGATGGGGGGCTGGCCGCCCGCGGTGGTCAAGGCGGTGCTCGGAACGGCGAAGCCGAAGCGAGTGAAACCCGCGCCGGTGAAGCTGAAGGAGACCAAGGCGGATGTAGCCGCGAAGACCAAGCGCGACCCGAGCGACGACGATCTCTTCTCGCACCTCATGTATCCGAGCGTGTTTGCGGACTTCGCAAAGTTCCAGCGGGAGTATGGCGATGTGAGCGCGTTGCCGACGCCGGCGTTTTTCTACGGCTTGAATCCGGGCGAGGAAATCACGGTCTCGATCGAAGAGGGCAAGGTGCTCTTCATCAAGTTGATCAACGTGGGCGCGCCGGACAAGGAAGGCCGCCGCGTCATCAGCTTCGAACTGAACGGCATGCCCCGTGAAGCAGTAGTGGCGGACAAATCTGTCGCGCCGAAGAGCAAGGCGCGAGTGAAGGCGGATGCCAGTGACCCGCTGCAACTCGGCGCGCCGATTCCCGGCATGGTGACTGCGCTGAGCGCCACGCTCGGTGGCAAGGTCGCCAAGGGTGACAAGCTCGCAACACTCGAGGCGATGAAGATGCAAACGACTCTCTACGCGCCGGCCGATGGCGTGATCGCCGAAGTCGCAGTCGTCGTCGGGGATGCGCTCGATGCAGGCGACCTCGTGTTGAAACTGCGGAGTTGATGCGATCTTTTGCGCTTACGTGAGAGGCTGGCATCGAGCCGGTGCTGGATGTCGTCAGCGTTTGAACTGCGCAGCCCTTCCGCTTTGAAAAGCGAGTTTTGAATCGGTAGAGGGCTACCGTGCTTCAACGCCAGCGCGATCTCGCGTGCGCATCCAGAAGACCCTCCGTCCGCTTGCTCATATCTTTAGGTGAAGTGTCTGCGCGGAAACATCAGTTCGCATCCTTATTAGAGTGATCAGCGGTTTGGAACTAAGGGGCCGCTGTGTGTGGAGTAGTCGTCCATGAGTCACATTTTTTGAGGAGTTACTGAAACAAAAACGGACGTGCTTGCGGTTATGTTACTTGTGTATAGTTTTATGGATGTGGATGTTGTGTCGCCAGTCGACATCGCCAGTTATAAGCCGTTCCACGCAGCGCTTGCCTTGACAGTGGCCTTGGGCAATATGCCGCCGCCCAATGCAGCTCCATACGGAACCACCCCCCATGAGCGGCAAGCTCAAGCTATCGGAATATTTTTTTCAGCTGCTTGTTGAAGCGAGCGCGGACGCGCTCCTGGTGATGGACGAACACGGTTCGATCGTTTTCGCCAACGCGCAGGCAGGCAAAATCTTCGGCTACAGGACGGATGATCTACTGCACAAGCCGATCAAGCTGCTGATCCCGGATGACCTCCACAAGAAGCAGGGGCGCAACGGCGACCGTGGAGCGAGCCACACGGCGGGCTCTCCGCGTGCGAGTGTTTCCACCAGCGAGCTCGACCTGCGTGGCCGGCGCGCTGACGGGAGCGAATTTGCCATGGAAGTAGGGCTCAGTCCGCTGGAGGCACATCGGGGCAGCATGGTCATCGTATCGGTGCGCGATCTCAGCGAGCAAAAGCGGGTCGAACGCCGCGAGCGCGATCGGTTGCGTGTACTGGAGTTGTTAAACTCAGGGGTAGCCTTACAGGAGATTCTGGAGTTCACGGCGCGTGCGATGGAAGCGGAGATTCCTGGTTCGATCTGCTCCATCCTCCTGGTCGATGAAAGCGGGAAGCGGTTGGTGCACGGTGCGGCGCCGAATATGCCGGGTTTCTTCAACGATACCGTCCAGGGACTGGAGATCGGCGAAGGGGTCGGCTCGTGTGGCACGGCCGCGTATCTGGGGAAACTGGTGATTGTCGAGGATGTGCGCACGCACCCCTATTGGGCGAGTGCATTGCCGATGGCCGAGAAAGTGGGCGTCCGCGCGTGCTGGTCCCAGCCGATTTTTTCGGCAGAGAAGAAAGTGTTGGGCACGTTTGCCGTCTATCATCGCGAACCTTGCGCTCCGTGCGCCCGCGATATTGAGGCGATCGAGACGGCGGCCAGTTATGTAAGTCTCGCTATCACGCGCAAGCGCGGCGAGGAGGCATTGCGGGCGAGCGAGGCAAGGCTGCATGCCATCATTCACAATACGCCCAACGTGGCGGTGGAGCTTTACGATATCGATGGGCACGTTCGCTTTTGGAACGAGGCCGCCACGCGCATGTTTGGCTGGGACATCGACGAGGCGATCGGCAAGACGATCGATCAACTCATTCACACGCCTGAGGAGGCGGAGTCGTTTTTGCAACTGCTGCGGCAACTCGCCGGCACGGGCAAACCGCTCGGCCCGCTGGAATATCATTTCCGGCGTCGCGACGGCAGCGAGGGCTGGTGTCTTTCCACCATTTTTGAAATTCCCGGCTTCGGTGGTGTCCCGATGTTTGTCTGCATGGACGTGGACATCACCGAGCGCAAGCTGGCCGAGACCGCGATGCGACAGAGCGAAGAGCGCTTCCGCCAGGTGGTGGAGAATATCCAGGAAGTATTCTGGATGCTCGATGCGAAGGATGGGCGGCTCCTCTACATCAGCCCCGGTTACGACAAGATCTGGGGGCGATCCAGCGACGCGCTGTATGAGTCGCCCGACACGTGGTTCGCTGCCATTCATCCCGATGATCGCGAGCGCGTGCCTTCCCGTTCGGAGCTGAAAAGTGCGGCGGCACAATTCGACGAGGAGTATCGCATCATCCGCCCGGATGGATCGGTCCGCTGGATTCACGATCGCGCTTTCCCGATTCGCGACAACAACGGCGACGTATATCGCCTGGCAGGTGTCGCGGAGGATATCACGGAGCGGCGACAGATCGAGGAACGCCTGCGGCAGTCGCAAAAAATGGAGGCCATCGGCCAGCTCGCGGGCGGCGTGGCGCATGATTTCAACAACATCCTCGCCGCGGTGATGATGGAGGTGGAACTGGCTGCCACGGTGAAGAATCTCCCGCCGGATGCGCGCGAAGGTTTGCAAGTCATCGGCGCTGCGGCGGACAAGGCGGCGGCGTTGACGCGGCAGTTACTCCTCTTCAGCCGACGGCAGGTCATGCAGCCGCACCGCCTCGATATCAACGGGGTGGTGACGACGCTGGCGAAGATGTTGCAGCGCATTCTTGGCGAAGACGTGAAGGTGCAACTCCATTTGCATCCCAGCCCGCTCATCGTCCATGCGGATGCGGGGATGCTCGACCAAGTGATCATGAATCTCTCGGTCAACGCACGGGACGCGATGCCTGCTGGCGGGCGCCTCGTCATTGAGACCTCCGAGCGTTATATTACCGAGGAGGAATTGCGATCGAGTCCCGATGCGTCCCCCGGCCGGCATGTATGCCTCTCCGTGAGCGACACCGGCATGGGTATGACCGATGAAGTGAAGGCGCACCTTTTCGAGCCATTCTTCACGACCAAGCAGCCCGGCAAGGGCACTGGTCTCGGCCTCGCGACTATCTTCGGTATCGTGAAGCAACATCGCGGATGGATCCGCGTTTACAGTGAGATCGCGCGAGGCTCGACGTTCCGGATTTTCCTGCCGGCCTGCGAGACGGGGCATGATCTGCCCTCCGGTGCACCGTCGGCGCATCGTCCGCGCGGTGGCAATGAGACCATTCTGCTCGTGGAGGATGAGGCCTCCGTGCGCGATGTGACAAAGCGCATGCTCGAGCGGCACGGTTACACTGTGATTGACGCCGTGAATGGGACCGAGGCGCTGCGGATCTGGGGCGAGCATGGCCACCGCATTCAGATGGTCTTTACCGATCTCGTCATGCCGGGTGGCATTGGTGGCCGCGAACTCGCGGAGCAATTGCGATTCATCCAGCCGAATCTCAGGATTTGCTTCACCAGCGGCTACAGTGCGGAACTGGCCGGGGGGGCGATCCGACTCCAGGAAGGAATCAATTTTGTGCAAAAGCCCAGTTCGTTGAACGAGGTGCTGGATACGATCCGCAAGTGCCTCGACGAGCCGTTCTGAGGCTGGGGTGGTTCCGTTCTTAATCCTAATCTTACTCTTAATCCCGAGCGCCATCGCTCAGAAGAAGAGTAAGATTAGGATTAAGAGTAAGATTAAGATTTGAGAAGGGGAAGCCAGCCACCATTCCCCCTGAAAATGCGAGGCGCCCGGGTCACTAGGACCCGAGCGCCAGGCAGCCCATGAAAATGTGTCGTTCGGCTTAGTTGTTCGAAGCGAGTTTCGCAGTGGCAGCCACTGGCGATTGCTTCTTGCCAGCCACGTCGGCGGTCACGCCGGTCTTGTCGCTGTGGCGGTAGGCCGAGTTGCGGCTGTAGGAGTAAAGGGGGACGTATTCGTTCGCGCTGATTTTGTCCGCGGCGATCGGCTTGCTCAGCATCGTGCAGTCCAGGATCCACCACTGGTTGTCGTGCTGCCACATCACCCAAGCGTGGCTCAGTTTGGCGCCGCGGGTCATCTTGCCGATCACGAAGCGGGCGCTCGGGTCCTGAAGTTGATCCATCAGCCAGAGAGCCTTGTCCTTGCAGTCACCGATGTGGCGGGAGGCGGTCTCCTGAGGCATCGCCGGAACGTAGGGCTCGGTGTGAGCGTATTTGAAAGCGCGACCCTGGCGCATGGCGGCCTGAACCTTGTCCATCGAAGCACCTTCGCCGTGCATTTCGCTGAAGACCTCCTTCACCGGGGTGAGAAAGCGATCGTAAGGGGTGTGGTCCGTATTCGTTCCGAGATCAACCGCAGCGTGGGCGGTGGCGAACTTGGCGAGGAGGAGGAGAGCGGCTGTAAGAAGGGTCTTTTTCATATCAACTGGGCTTTTGATAATCTTGAGAATCATTATAGCTGCCATCATGCCAACCCACGCGGAGTCCTATAATTTCTATAAAAAAGGACGGGCTTACTCTGGAAAGCGGCGATGAGAGGGCCGCAAGACCGTCCGAGGCGGCACAACTGCGAGTTTCCGCGGGCCCGTTCCTCGCAAATGAGAGAGTGAGCTTCTGAAACTCAAAGGGGCGGGATAGTCAGGAGTGAGAATTGAGCGGCGTTTTCTCTGTAAAACACGCCATACCACTGCTGAAAAACGGGGTCCAATAAGCCCAAGCTCGGCGCGCTCTATCCCATTTATGGCGCTCCGTGGCTTGCTCGCCCTCCTTGGGCCCCCTTAATCGATCATGGAATCACTGCAATCCATCATTGCCAAGTGGGCCGGGCCGCCTTTGAATCCCGCACCCGTTTTTCCCTGATGAAGCTCCGTAATCAATTGCTCGCGCTGTGCTGTTTGTTGGTCTTCGCGGGGTTTGGCTTCCTTTACGTGCGCAACTGGGTGGTCCCGAAGACCTTCGGCATCATTCTTTTCGTCAGCGACGGCATGGTCACCCGGCATGTCACTGCCGCGCGTCTGTATGAAGGTGGGTCCGATCACCGCCTGGCGATCGAGTCTTTTCCCAATCTGGCCCTCCTCCGCAACGCCTCCCGCGATTTCGCTGTGCCGGACGCCGCCGCCGCCGCCACCGCCCTGGCCACCGGGACGCGTGGCGGGCATCGACAGCTCGGCATCGACCCCGATGGCAAGCCGGTCTCCTCCATCCTCAAGCTGGCCCGCGAACAGGGGCGCACGGTGGGGCTCATCAGCATGGGTTCGCCATTGGCACCGACGCCCGCCGCATTCTACGCGCACGTCCCCGATGCTCGCGATAGCGGCAAAGTGCTCGATCAATTCCTGCAGCCCGGGAATTTCGACGTGGTGCTTTGTGGTGGGGCGGGGGAATTCCTGCCCGCGGCCAAAGGGGGCCATCGCAAGGATGACCGGGATGTGCTCGCCGAAATGCAGGGCAAGGGCTGGGAACTCGTGCGGACAAAGGCCGAGCTGGAAAATGCCGCGGCCTTTCACTCCGGCCCGTTCGCCGGGTTCTTTGCCGACGGCCAGCTCGCGTTTAGCAACCAGATCGAATCCGGCAGTCAGCAGCCTTCGCTTGGCGACATGGTCCGCCGCGCGATCGAATTCTTGCAAGTGAATGGAAAAGGCTACGTGCTCGTGGTCGATGCCGGCCTCGCCAGTGCGGCGGCCGAGCGCAACGAAGGCGAGCATGTGATCACCGAGACGCTCGCGCTCGACCACGCCATCTCCACGGCCACGAAATACGCCGGCGACAAGTCGCTCATTCTCGCCGTCGGCAAGCACTCCACGGGCGGCTTCAGTCTCAATGGGTATCCCTTTGTGCAGGATCACGGCATGGCGCTGCTGGGCATCAACCCCGCCGGCCAGCCGGCGATTACCTGGGCCAGTGGACCAAATGGCCCCGGCTCAAAAACCGAGCCCGCGGCGTTTCAAGCGCCCTCCGCGCTCAACAACGCGGAAGACGTGATGGCTGTTGGCCGGGGAGTGGGTTCGGAGAGGCTCCGTGGATTCATCGACAACACGGAGATCTTCAACATCCTCAGGGACGCGCTGTAGCCTTCCCATAGGTCGTATTTGACCTATGTGACCTCTTAAACTGCTGCCTCCAGCGCCGCGTGATCGATCGTCGTCAGCCGGCGCCGCTTCTGACCCGGCTGCGGGATGCACTCGATGAGTGCCTTCGTGTAGGGGTGCTGCGGGTTGCGAAGCACGGTTTGCGTCTCGCCGTATTCCACGATCTTTCCGCGGAACATCACCGCCACGCGATCCGCCAGACCACCAATGATGCCGAAATTGTGCGTGATCAGGATGATCGCCATCTGCACTCGCTGCTTCAGCTCGCGGAGTTGGTCGATGATCTGTTTTTGAATCGTCACATCCAGCGCGGTGGTGGGCTCATCGGCCACGAGTAGCTCCGGCTCGCAGGAAAGCGCCATGGCGATCATCACGCGCTGCTGCATGCCGCCGCTGAGTTGGTGCGGGTAATCGTGCAGACGCTTCTGGGGATCGACGATGCCGACCAGGTCGAGATACTTCACGACTTCCGCATCGATGTCGCGTACCTCGGGCCGGTGCAGCTTGATCGCCTCGGCGATCTGGTTGCGAATGGTGAAGACCGGGTTGAGCGAAGTGCTCGGCTCCTGGAAGATGTAGGCGATCTTGTTGCCGCGGATCTTCCGCAAATCCGCCGGTGCCATCTTCAGCACGTTCTTTCCATCGAGAAGGATCTCGCCTGACTTGTAAACCGCCGGCGGCTCCGGCAACAGCCGCGTAAGGGCCAGCCCGGTCACGCTTTTGCCGCTGCCGCTTTCACCCACGATAGCCAGCGTCTCCCCACGCGCCATGGTGAGCGAGATGCCTTTCACTGCCTCGATCGTCCCCGTCTCGGTGGCAAAATTGATCGCGAGATTTTTGATTTCGAGGAAGGTGGGGTCAGGCATGGGATCAGGTGCGTTTCGGGTCGAAGGCGCGACGCAGGGCGTCGCCGAGAAGATTGAGCGAAAGGACTAGGCCGAAGAGCGCTCCGGACGCGGCTCCGATATTCCACCACACGAGTGGGTCGCGGCTGAGCTCGGAGCGACCGGCGTCAATCATGATGCCCCAACTCGATGTGCCGATCGGTGCACCTACCCCAAGGTAGCTGAGGATCGCCTCGGCCAGCACGATGCTGGAAAAGCCGAGCACGCCGCTGATCAGCACGAGATGCATCACGTTGGGCAGCAGGTGACGGGTGACAATATTCCAGTGCGTCTGCCCGAGAGCGCGTGCCGCGACCACGTAGGCGCGTTCGCTTTGCCGCATTGTCTCACCGCGGATGAGGCGGCAAAGGCCGACCCATCCGGTAATGCCGAGCGCAAAGGCAATAGCTCCGAGGGTCCGGTAGGGAACCACGGTGAGGATGCCGACCAGCAGCAGGATCTCGGGAATGGAAGCGAGGGTGCTGTAGACGTATTGAATCAAGTCGTCTACCCAGCGGCGAAAGTAGCCGGCGAGAATGCCGAGCAAGGCTCCGAGGGGGATATAAATCGCCGTGGTGAGTCCACCGATGACCAGCGCCGTGCGGCAGGCTTTGAGCATCTGCACCATCACGTCCTTGCCGAGCACGTCGGTGCCGAGCAAATGGCGGCCGTGCAACTTTTCATGCTTGGGCGAAGCGAGAATGCTGTCGGCAAAAGGGGCGCTGTAGGTCTTTTCCCGGGGGATGTGTTCGACGAAGAGGTCGAGGATGCTGTGGCTGCCACCTTCCGCGTTGGGGAGTCGCATCGTTTCCAGCGCGCCGATGAAAAGATAGAGGCACACCACCCCGAGAGAGATGAGGCCGGAGCGATCGCGCTTGAGTCGCACCCAGGCGCGTTGCCAGTTTTCGTTTTTCGCGCCGATACGCAGCAAAAAGAAGACGAGAGCGAAGCCGCCAATGACCAGCACGTCTTGAGTGATCCAATGATCGATGAAGCGTTGGAAAGCGTTGTTCATCGCTCAGGAAAGGCGGATGCGCGGATCAGCCATCGCGTAGCAAATATCCGTCAGAATCAAACCGACGAGGTAGAGAGCCGAGCCGAGGAAAACGCTGGTCATGACCACCGGTTGATCGCCGCTCTCGATGGACTGCCTGAGAACACTGCCCACTCCCGGAATGCCGAAAAGGCTTTCGATGAGCAGAGAGCCGAGGATGAGCTTCGGCAGATCGGCGACGACGAGGGTGATGATGGCGATGAGACCATTCTTAAAAACGTGTTGGGTCAGCACGCGTGTATTGCTCACGCCCTTGGCATACGCGGTGCGCACGTAATCTTGGTTGATCTCCTCGAGGAAAATCGCGCGATACATCCGGGCATCGTGGCCGAGATTGATGAGCATGAAGATCGCCACCGGCAGGAGCAGGAAGCGAATCATGCCGATGCCGCCATACTCGAAGCCGAACGCTGGGAAATAATTCAGCGCCAAGGCCAGGATAGCCTGCGTGAAAATGACATAGACCATGGTGGGCACGCTCATGAGGGCCACGCTGAAAATGGTGAGCGATCGATCCAGTGGCGAATCACGCACGAATACCTGGAAAAGCGCCAGCCCCAGCGAGGCCAGCAACGCGGCAAAGAAACCGGGCACGGTGATGAGCAACGATGGGCCGGCTCCCTGAAGAAAGACGTCACGCACACTCCGGCCGGTGACCCAGGTGGTGCCGAAGTTAAAGGTCGCCAGGTTCTTCACATACTGGACGAATTGCTGCGGGATGGGACGGTCGAGTCCGCGATTGTGAATCCATTCGTCGCGCGCGTGTTTCGCCGACTTCGGCCCGAGGACCCGGAGCGCTTTGGCTTCAGGGGTCATCATCACGCTATCGAGGGTGAAAGTGATCAGGATCACCCCGAGGAGGATCGGCACCGAATAGAGCAGGCGGCGAACGATGTAGCTAAACATGGTTTTGGCGGTTCCA
>JBGGMZ010000182.1:0-35852 GCA_041287745.1 Chthoniobacter sp.
CGTCCGTATTCCGTGGTGCTCTTCGACGAAATCGAAAAGGGCCATCCGGACGTGATGCACCTGCTCCTGCAGATCCTCGAAGAAGGCAAGGTGACCGACTCGCTCGGCCGCAAGATCGACTTCCGCAATACCATCATCATCATGACTTCGAACATCGGCGCAGAGCTGATCAAGAAGTCCACCACGATGGGCTTTGGCGCGATGAATACCAAGGACGAGCAGGCTTACGATGTGATGAAAGACAAGATCCTCGAGGAGGCGAAGCGGGGGTTGAAGCCCGAGTTCGTCAACCGCCTCGACGACCTCATCGTCTTCCACACCCTCGGCAAGCCCGAGCTCCTGACGATCGTCGATCTGGAGATCAAAAAAGTCACCACTCGGATCAAGAACAAGGACATCCACATCGTCCTCGACGACAAGGCCAAGGAACTGCTCATCGAGAAGGGTTACGATCCGCAATACGGTGCGCGTCCGATGCGCCGCGCGGTCGAGCGTTATCTCGAAGACCCGATGGCCGAGGAAATCCTCCGTGGCAATATCAAGCCCGGCGACACCGCCGAAGTCAGCGCCGACAAGGGCAAGCTGACTTTCCAGGCCAAGACGCCGATCAAGGAAGAGCCTGCCGGCGCGAGCTAAGGCAGTCCCGACACTTCCCCTCCGAGGGCGGACGAACTCTTGTAGTTCGTCCGCCTTCCCTTTTTTTGGGGGAAAGTGGAGGAATAGGTCAGCCCGGGTAAAGACTGTCGCTGTCGGATTCACGAGCGCTGCAAATGCACTTGATCCGTCCGGGCCAGCCACTATTGCAAATCACATGGATAAGAAAGTCTCGGATAAGTCGACGCAAGCCAGTCTTCCCGGAGGTTGCCGGATTACACGAAGGGAATTCGCGAGATATTGGGGCGCGAATGCATTGGGTCGGGTCTTGTTCTACCTAACCAGCTTTCTACCCATTACATGGCGCGGCAATTCGTTGCTGGCTGGCGGATACTTCTGGCGGAGAATGAAGGAGCGCTTCTTCTTCGGAGACACGAATCCCACTGTCGTTCTGGATGTGTCCCGCAATCTGGTGGCCGCTTATACGAATTTGGACTGCGACGGGCAGAAACGGTTTCCGGTCATTCGCGTGCTCCGGGAGCGTCTGTATTTGATTAAGAGCGGTGCAAGGGACGGGCAGCGCTTCGCGGCGATGTCAGGCTATGAGGCCGATGAGAACTCGCGAGCTCTGGGGAGGTGGGTCACCTTCCACCCCATCGTCGTCAACTGTATGAGCACTGACCGTGAGGCTTGGGAAAAGGCGAAAACGAAAATCCCTCCGTCCCATTGGACCGCTCTGGAGATCGGCTTGAAACAAATTCCCCACCCAGCAGAACCAGGGTTGTACGACATCGTGTTGCCGGAGGAATTCACACGACCGTCTTAAAAACGGGCATTCTGTTGTCCGTCATCATTTCGAAATAACAAACGTTCGCAATGCCCCGCGCCGACGATATCCACCAACTCCACTCCGACCTCTTCATCTGGCAGGCCTACGAGCCGGCCGTGAAATCCGACCTCACGTCCTGCGCCTGCCTCACCGCACAGGGGCTCGTCTTTATCGACCCTATCCCGTTGCGCAAATCGGCGGAAGCCGAGTTGCTCGAGGCCGGAACGCCCCGCGCGATCATTCTCACGAGCGGCAATCACGCCCGCGCCGCGGAGGAGTATCGACGGCGCTTTTCCATTCCCATCCACGCGCATGCCGAGGCGGCACCGGAACTCGGCTTTGCCATCGATCACACCATCGCCGATGGCGAAACCGTGCTCGATGAATTTACCGCCATCCGTATCCCCGGCGCTGCGGAAGGCGAGATTGCCCTGCATCGTGGAGATGCCGTGCATGTCGGCGATGCCCTCATTCATCTTCCTCCCTACGGCTTCGCCCTGTTGCCCGACAAATACTGCGCCGACCCCAAGGAAATGCGTTTGGCATTGGGAAAACTGTTGCGGATTCCCTTTGAACTACTGACATTCGCCCACGGTCTGCCGATCGTGGCCCACGCCCGGCAACGCCTCTCCCAGCTTCTCGCATGAACCGCCGCTCCATCCTCGCTTTCGTCCTTGTCGCGACTGCCGCCGTCCTCCATGCGCAGGACAAGCCGGCCACGTCCAAGCGCGATAAGAGCGCGGAGAAACCCGCTGAATCCCCGAAGGTGCTCATGTTCCAACCGACCGGCGGCACGCCCGAGGTCAGCACCCCCAAGGGACCTGCGGTCGTGGGGCCGGTGATCCAGCGTGCTGCAGGCGCCAATCCCATGCTCGATGGCCCAGGGCAGATCGTGGCGACTTTTTTTGCCTCCCTGCGCGAGGGCAAGGTCGATGAAGGCTATGCCACGCTGACCAAGGATTCGAAAATTGCCGAGAAGCCCGACGAACTGAAGCAACTCAAGGCCAAGACCCGGGAAGCGATTGAGGTCTTCGGCGCGATCTCCGGTTACGACTTCGTCGAGTCGCGTGCCATCGGCCAGCGTCTTGTCCGCGCCACTTACGTCTCCCATGGCAAGGTCTTCCCTCTGCGCTGGCGTTTCTATTTCTACAAGCCGGAGAATGCCTGGCGCCTGATCGACATGCGCGTTGACGACAAGCTCACCGGCCTCTTCGACGAGGCTGAGGATGGCAAACCCGACGACTTAAAGGCGGCGGGTGGGGCGGGCTTGCAGTAGGCGCGAGCCACTTCCCATGAGCGCTCCCACGGGATCCCGGGTCTCGATCTCGAGCGCGCTGTCTCATTTCCTAAATCTTGCTGCGGCATTCGCGGCCATCTTCGCCGCAGCGTATCTCATTCCGCGATTTGGCGCCATGTTTGTCGACATCCTAGGTGGGCAACCGCTGCCGCCGATTACGCAGATGGTGCTGGAGAATCGGATGCTTTGGATTGGGCTCGGCTGCGCCCTCGCATCAGCCTCCCTCTCTATGGCGTGGATCTATCGATTCCGATCTGTTCCGACGCTCTTTTCGGTCGGCCTACTGCTCCTTGCCGCCGCGCAAGTGGGGTTGATCATCTTTGCGATGCTTCTTCCTTTGAGCGGTACCATTATCCGGCAGAAATCGTAAAGCGATCGTCCGAACCGAGGGTGGAGTCTCGATGCGGCAAGGGGCGGCGGGCGACTTGCTTGGATGATGATTTCTGCAAGATCACCTGCTGTTGCATCGTATTCTTTCTCCAATCCCATGCGAATCCATCTGCCCATCCTGCTCTGCTTGATATCCGCTCCGGTGCTCCTGAGGGCACAGGATCCGGCGCTCGCCCCCGACGATCTCAAGTACAGCCGCGAGGCCTTCGACAAGAACCACCTCATCGCGCAGGTCAATGTCGCCACACAGCCCGGCGCCTTCCTGCACTACCGCTACGATCGCTATGCGGAGGTGCGGCGCATCGTGAACGACGATGGCTCCGAGTATGCGCAACTCAAAGGGAAGTCGTGGCGGAAGTCGAAGGACTGGGGCAAGACCGGCACGGCAGTGAAGAGCGACAAGGCGGCGGAGCTCGACAACCGCTCGGAGGTCGCCGAGGTCGCATTGAGCGAGCCCGAAACGCACGATGCCAGCCAGGGCGGCTTCGTCTGGAAGTTCATCGAGAAAGGCGAGGAGGGCGACATCGAGACTTACACCTACGAGCAAAGCCGCGAGCATCCGCGACCGACTGGGGTTTATCCACGCTACACGTTCGTCAAATACAAGAACGACACCGATGGCAAACTGCTGCTGTATCGCTTCACCGGGCAGCTACGCTCCGGCGACCACGTCACTCCCATCCGAATCCAATACGGCCTCATGATCCTGCTGCCGAAAGGCACGATCATCGAGACGGTGACGCCCCCGCCGAAGACGAAAAAGTAGCGGGGGCGGAGGCAGGTCAGCTTTGGCTGCAAAAGATCGATGGTTCGCGCCAAGGACGCAGAGGACGCCAAGTGAATAGATGCATTTTCTTGGCGCGCTTTGCGTCCTTGGCGCGAGCTCCGAAAGGCCCTCAAATGCATCCGACCGATCAAGTTTGAATATCGGTCTTCAACCCTCCATCGCGTGAAACCTCTTCCCTCCATTCCCTTCCTCACCTTTGCATTCGCTGGCGCGATCGCCTGTGCTGCGGATGCTCCATCTCCATGGGGCGTCGCTACGTCTGCCAGCGGCATGGGCAGTGCCGGCGAGTGGATGCCACGTTTACACGACGCGGGCGCGGCGACGGCCCGCGCCTTTCCCGAGTGGCCGGTGATCGCACCCCGCAAAGGCGAATGGCATTGGGAGAAAGCCGATGCCTTGGTGAAGGCGGCGGTGGACAATCACATCGAGATCACAGCCTGCATGATGGGCACGGTGCCGGGGAGCAAGGACAAGCCGCACACCTTCCCCATGAGCGACCTGGAGGGCTGGTCGGATTTCATCGGCCAATCCGTGACGCGCTACAAGGATCGGATCCACTACTGGGAAGTGTGGAACGAGGGCAACGGTGGCTTCAATGGCGGCCACCACACGAGCGCGGATTACGGGCGTCTCGCTGCAGCCACTTACGCCGCAGCGAAGAAGGCCGATCCTTCCGCGAAAGTGGGGCTCACGACGGCGAGCTTCGACCCTGCGTATCTCGAGCGCGCGATCCTTGCGCAAAAGGCGGCGGGGACGCCGGGGCAATTCGACTATCTCTGCATCCATCCGTACGAACTGGCCGATGGCATGGGCCGCCCGAATGGCGAGATCCCGTATCTGTGGATGTCGCATCTGCTGCGCGATGCCCTGAAAGAAAGCGCGCCCGACAAGGTAAACGCCGACCTCTGGATCACCGAGATTGGCCGCAACGTTGCGCATCGAAAGGACCAACCCGCAGCCGAACACGAAGCCGCCTCCGCCCTCGTGAAGCTCTACGTCATGGCCCTCGCGCAAGGCATCTCGCACGTGCAATGGTTCGAGGGGCAGGATCCCGCCGGCGAGGAACCGGGCTTCGGCCTGCTCAAGCGCGACGGCTCGCCGCGCGCTTCGTATGACGCGTTCAAGATCATGACCGCGACCCTCGGCCCCACGCCGAAATATCTTGGCTGGCTCGCCTTGGGCGAGGGAGGGCATCATTTCGGCTTCGTCTTCCAGGGACCCAGCACGCCGGTTCTCGTCGCTTGGAAAGCCGCGGGCGAACCGGACCAGCAACTCACTTTCCCCGCGAACGTGCAGGTCCGCACCCTCATGGATTTCGCGGCGAAGCCCCTGCCATTCGGAGAGACGCTCACTTTGGGCGACGCTCCCGTCTTTATCTCCAATCTTCCCGCGGTACTCACCGCCGAGGCCGCCTCCAATCGCGATCAAAACTTTCCGTGGGGCGGCGATTTCTCGAAGGCCAGGACGGTGAGCCTGCAACTCGGCTCCACGGCACCGAGCCAGGGCATCTACCAGTCCGGCCCGCAGGACATGCCGCGCGTCTCCTTTCCCGATGGCACCGCCGGCATCCGGCTCAGCGCCAATCAATCCACGCAATTCCATCTCCACCCGTCCTTCGCCTCCATCCACACGCGCGAGTATTGGGTGCGTATCACCGTTCGCCGCATCGGCCCCGGCAATGTCGGCATGAACCTCCACTACGAAGTCGCCGACAGCCAGGGCGGCTCCTCCTACCGCAACGTCGGCACCTGGTTTAGCGTGAGCAAAGACGAAGGCTGGCAGACTTTCACCTGGCACGTCAAAGACGCCTGCTTCGCCAAGATGTGGGGCTACGATATCTCCCTGGTCCCTGAGCAGTCGCAGCCTTTCGTGCTTGGAAAGGTGGAGGTGAGCACGGAGGCGTTTGTCAAGTGAGCGAGCAAAAGTCCCAGCCGGCGGCTATTCTACGAACTGACTTTGACGGGATGGGTGGACGAAGGCTCAGAATCGCCATTGGCCGTTGTAGAGCCAGGGGATCTGCCGATAGTGAATGAGTGCCACCACCGTGGCTGCGGCGAACGCGAAATAAATCCACCGGTCCCTGCCATCCTTCGAATTGAGGGCCAGCCCCACAAAAAAAATGAGGGCTAGGTAGAGCAATTTCAAAATAGGGGATCGTTTATGGCATCCGTCGCCCGGCTGCGGATCGCCGGGCGATTGAGCAACAAAGGAGGGCCTGAGGCGATACGAATTTCTACCCGCCGAAGTAGGGAGGAGACGAGGCCTACCCGCCGGCTGCGCCTTCGCCGCCGGGCTTGGTCATTTCGACGGGGTCGAGAGCCTTGGCGAGCTCGGCTTCGGGAAGGATCTGACGCTCCCGGCAGATTTCGCGCACAGTCTTCCCGGTCTTGGCGCTTTCCTTGGCGATCTCGGCGGCTTTGTCGTAGCCGATGATCGGGGCGAGGCTGGTGACCATGGCCATGGAGTATTCCACGAGTTCATTGCAGCGCGCGACATTGGCCTGGATGCCCACAACGCACTTTTCGCGGAAGACGTTGGAGACGTTCGCGAGGAGCTTGATCGACTCGAGGATGGCGTCCGCGAGGACGGGCATCATGACATTGAGATCGAAGTTCCCGTTGGCCGCGGCCCATGTGACGGTAGCGTCGTTGCCGATGACGCGGGCGCAGACTTGCATGACGCTCTCGCAGATCACTGGGTTGACTTTGCCGGGCATGATCGAGCTGCCCGGCTGGGTCTCGGGTAGGCGGATTTCGCCGATGCCGCAGCGCGGACCGCTGCTGAGCCAGCGGATGTCATTGGCGATCTTGAAGAGCGAGACGGCGATGGTCTTGAGCTGACCGCTGGCCTGCACGAGTCCGTCTTTCGCCGCCTGGGCCTCGAAGTGGTTGCGTGCTTCGCGGAAGGCGATGCCAGTCTGGTTCCAGAGGTGGCGCATGACGATGCCGGGGAAGTCGGGATGGCAATTCAGGCCGGTGCCGACTGCGGTGCCGCCCAGGGGCAGCTCCTCGATGGCGGCGATGGCGTTCCCGGCGCGAAGGCGGGAGTATTCGATCTGCGTGGCGTAGCCGCCGAATTCCTGGCCGAGGCGCACGGGCGTGGCATCCATGAGATGGGTGCGGCCGATCTTGATGACGTCCCAGAATTCCGCGGACTTCTTTTCCAGCGCGGACTGGAGATCCGCGAGGGCGGGGAGCAGCGACTTCTGGAGGAGCTCACCCACGGCCACGTGGATGGCGGTGGGGATGATGTCGTTGCTCGATTGGCCCATGTTCACGTGATCGTTCGGATGCACGGGCTGCTTGCTGCCGATGGGTTCACCGGCGAGCTGCGAGCAGCGATTGCCGATGACCTCGTTGGCGTTCATGTTCGTCGAGGTGCCGCTGCCGGTCTGGTAGATATCGACTGGGAAGTGGGCATCGAGTTTGCCGTCGATGATTTCCTGTGTGGCGCTGGCGATGAGATCGACGCGCTCTTTCGTGAGGCGGCCGAGCTCGAGATTGGCCTGGGCGCAGGCGCCCTTGATGATGCCAAGAGCGCGAATGAACTCACGGCCGAAGCCGCGACCGGAGACGGGGAAATTCAGGACAGCACGCTGGGTAGAGGCGCCGTAGAGGGCTTCAGACGGCACTTCCATCGTGCCCATGGAGTCTTTTTCAATGCGAGTGGAGGACATGGAGATTTCGGATTTGGGATTTCGAATTTCGGATGTTTTCGCGCCGAAGCAGCGGTGCTCCAGCGCAGATGAGAAAGGGGAGGAGAGCTTGCACGAAGGGCGCGCGGGGGGGCAATGAGAATGACGAATGACCAAGCCCGAATGACGAAACTCCCTGTCGCTGCGAAAGGCAGCGATTGGAGATCGGGGCGATCGCTTTTTGACGGCGCTGAGATCAGCGCGGATGAAGAGCCGCTTATCGCACGCGACGGCGACGACGTGCTGCAATCAACCCGGCCCCGCCCAGGAGAGAGAGCATTGCGGAGGGTTCCGGCACGCTGGCCACGAGGGCGACGTCGTTCCCGATGCTGCCTCCGTCACCATTGGCCATATAGGAGATGGTGAAGTCGCGCCCATTCAGGACCACGTCGCTGCCTTGCGGAAGACCGGTGAAAGTTCCGGCGATCGCGTCGGTCCCGTCGTTGAGCAGCAGAAAGAACGTGTTGCTTCCGCTGGCATCGAAGCCGTTCAAGAGTTTCACCTGCAGGTCTCCGGCGAGGCTCACCGTGCCGGTTACGTTCAGCTGATCGAAGAGGCTCACGCTGCCGATATCCACGGAAAACAGCGAGTTCGCCGCCAGCACCAGGCTGCCTGTGTCGAGTTGAGCGTAATCGACACCCGTCACCGTGCTGCCCGGAGCGATGACGCCGTTGGCATTCACTGTCACGGTGCGATTGACCGTGCCGATACCGCCAAGAGTACCACCGGCATTGACGGTCACCCCGGCCGCACTCGTGGAGAGCGCGCCATTTACCAGCAGCGTACCTGCGGTCACCAGAGTGGTGCCATCGTAGGTATTATTCGCATTGCTGAGGACCACGGTGCCTGCGCCCGTCTTTTCGAGATTGGTGACACCCGTGGCGTCGGTGTTGGCGGTGACCTGGCCGGAAAAAGTCACTGTGGTGGTCGAGGTGCCCGCAAAGGCCTGGATATTCTTGGTCTTCACGTCGGCACTGCTCGAGATGCTGCCCGAGAAGAGAGCCGAACTGTTTGCACCACTCCCCCCGATGATCGCAGTGTAATTGCCGGCGGTCGAAGAGCCGCCCAAGGTGACGGTGCGAGCGAAGGTCCACGAACCATCCAACAGCAGCCCTAGAGTTGCACCAGCCGCCGGGGTCGCGCCTTCGTAGAAGACCAGTCCGCCCGTGCCGATGGGGCTATTTCCCGAAGAAGCGACCGACGCGCCCAGCACGAGAGTGCCATTCACAATGGTGGTGCCGGAGTTGTAGGAACTGTTGGGATTCGAAAGCCGGACGGTGCCGGTGCCGGCGTTACTGCCGTTGATGAGCACCGAAGGGACGCTGGCGGTATTGACGATGTTGCCTTGGAAATCCAACGCCGACGAGGCCGCTACGGCGACCAGTTCCAGGCGCCGTCCGCCCGCTGTCGCGCCGATCGTGACCGTGCTCGTTGGCGCCACGGTGGCGCTTCCCGTCTCGACGCCAATACGGTACCGCTGCGAATCCGGATTGCCGATCTGAGGCAGGGCAGCAATGACATCGCGGCCGAAGGTCACGCCCGGGTTGAGGTAGATGCTAATGCCCTCGCTTTCGGTGGAGGAAGCATTGCCCAGAATGACCGCGCTGGTGGAGTTGCCCAGCGCCCCGGGAGCACCTTCCGGTGCGTCCGCCGCCACCGTGATACGACCGCGCTGGATGGTGGTCGTGCCGGTGTAAGTATTCACTCCGCTGAGAGTGAGCGTGCCTTGACCAACTACCAGATTCGTCGGGCCACCGGTTCCATCGCCAATACTCCCGCTGATGGTCAAATTGGCGTCGCCAAATTTATAAGTTGTTCCAGCGCCAAGAATGTTGGCAGTGATTTGCTTGGTGCCGCTCGTGCCGACGGCGGTGAGGAATGCGACATCACTGGAGCCGAAATCCAAGGTGCCCGCCCCGCCGATGGAGACATTTGAGGTGCCAGTGATCAGAAGCGCGCCAGACGCGACAGCGAGGTTCGCACCGCTGCCGAGGGTCAACGCGGTGGTTGTTCCGGGACCGGTGACGAGCAGGGCGTTGATGGTTTTGCTGCCCGTAAAGCTGTCATTCGCCGCCACCCGCACATTGTCATTGGTCGCCGCGCCGCTGGCCGTGGCGGCATACTCTGTCGTGTTGTCGAGCAGGCGGATGCCACGGGCCGTATCGTAAGTCACGAAGCCACTGCCCAAACCCGTCGCCGAGCTGTCGCCGACCGCCCATGCGAGGATGGAGATTTGCTTGCCGCCCGCCGCTCCGCCCGCGCCCGTGAAGAGAGAGGCCGAAGGCGCGTTGGTGAACATGATGTTGCTCGTCGTCGCGGTTCCGCCGGAATTCGCCGCCGAAGCGCCCAAGCCGTCGCCGCGGAAAATCGTGTAACCGGCATTGGAAGTCCGCGCGAGGCTATCGGCCTGGATCACCGTACGGCGATTGTTGGCGTCGGCGGTAATGATGCTTGGACCCGCACCGATGGTGATCGCTCCGGTTATAACGTCGGTGCTGCGGAAGCCGGCGACGCCGGTGACTTTGAACTCCCCGCCATTCAAGGTCAGGCTCTTCGCCCGCACGACAGGGGTGTCGTCCGCCGTGGCGTTGTTATTGATCGTGAGAGCGGCACTCGTGCCGCCGTTCAAGGTGAGATCGGACGCGGCCAGGGTGGCCGTATTGTTGGCCAGGTTGAAGATGCCGTTATTGATGATCGTCGCGCCGGTATAGGTGCCGGCGGCGCTGAGGATCAGCGTGCTGATCCCCGTCTTCGTCAAGCTGTGCGATCCGCCTGTCTCGCCGATGCCACCGGAAATGCTGACGTTGCCAGTATTGCTGCCCTGAAAATTATTCCCGAGATTCCAGACGTTGTCGCCGCCGAGAAGAATCGGCGCGGAGATCGAGTAACTGCGATTGACCCGACCGGGGAGGGCGACGGTGATCCCGCTATTGATCGTGAGGGTGTAGTCGGACCCTGCAGGGCGATCGACGGTGAAGTCGCTGGCAGCGTTGAAGGTGAGTTGGCCGACGATTCGATTCATATCGAGCGTCGCCTCCGAGCCCGCAGTGCCGAAAGTCACATCCGCGCCGCTCGCGGGGACCCCGTCGGGATTCCAGTTTGCAGCGGTGCCCCACGAAGTGTTGCCGCCGCCATTGTCCCAGATCTGCGCTGTCCAGGCTTTGGTGGCGATCATGCCGGCTACGCAGGTCGCGAGGATCACCGGGCGGGTCATCCGTCGGAAGGTCTGTCCCCAGCGGGAAGGGGAGCACCGGAGCTTGGAAAGCGGGGAGAAAGGCATAGAAGGCCTTGCCCATAGGGCAGGCTGCCGCCTTTCACAACATGCTTGGTTTGTGGCGCTTTCCGCTCCGCTATTCGCTTATTACACTCTTTGTTTTCGGCTGATCTCGGATGCCGTACAGTCTGAATGAGGGAGACTGGGCGGAGAATCCTTACAGCGACTTGGCGTAGAAAAGAGAGCCGCCTGCTTCGGGCTGATAGGAGGCCTGCTTGAAGCCCGCAGCGTGATAGACGGTGCGGGCGCGGCGATTGTTTTCCAGGACCTCGAGCGTGAGCTTGCAGCAGCCGATCTCCTTCGCGCGTTTTTCCACGGCGGCCATGAGCTGGCGGCCAATACCGGTGCCGCGTCCGGCTGGGGCGACGTAAAAGTCGTGGATATTAAGCAGCGGGCGCGCGGCGAAGGTGGAGAAGCCGCGGAAGCAGATCGCCATGCCGATCGGTTCGCTGCCGCGCCAGGCGAGCATGATGAGAGTGGTCGGGTGCTCGCGTAATCCGGGGATCAAGGTCCGCCGGGTGTTTTCGGAAAGCGGCGCGCCGTCGCCCATCGGGTCCATCGAGTAACCGTTGAGCAGTTCGATGACGGTATCGCTGTGATCTTTCCGGGAGAGATCAGCTTCGAGGATGGTGACTTGGTTTTCGCTCATGGGGGGAGGGGGCGGCGCACTTAATCGGTGCAGACACCAGATGTCTCCACCGAGAGAAAGGGCGGCGCTGAGCCGATCAGGTTCCCCTCCCAGTCTTCGATGCCCGGCCAGCGCCTAGTGGCGACCGTTGCCATTCCGCGAATGGCCATTGGTCCCGTTAGTCCCATTGGCGTGTGCGTGACCATTGGCCGTCTTGTAGAATTTCGTGACGAACATCGGAGGGATGTTCTGCAGGCAATACTCGGACTCGCGGCGCGGGAAATGTTGGCAGTGGCCGACGAGTTCGTTCGTCACCTGGTAGATGATGAAGGCCGAGTGGTCGTGCGGGGTCAGCGAGTCGAAGGTGCGGCGGAGCAGGTCGCGCTTTTTTTCGGGGTCCAGGATGCTGAAGGGGATGCCGGAGACGATGTAGTCACAGTGCGTGTGACCGCGCTTGGTCAGCTCTTCGCAAAGGCTGCCGGCATCGGCATTTAGGACGGTGATCCGGCTGTCTCCGCTGAACTGTTTCTTGAGATGCTCGGCGAACTCAGGGTCGAGCTCGAAGAGGATCACTTGGGAATCCGGGTGCATGCGGCGGACGATCTCGCGGGTGTGGCAGCCTTCACCGGGGCCGTATTCGGCGATGATGCGGGGCTGGCTGAAGTCCATCTTGGACGCCACGCGCCGGATGAGGGTGCGGGAACTAGGGATGATGGAAGCGACTTGGAAAGGCCGTTGTAGGAATCGCTTGAGAAAGATGGCGCTCATTCGGGGTGCCGGAAAATAAGGGGGCGACTATTCCCGTGTTGCGAAGACTTGTCCAGCGCCGGGAGCGGCATGGGGCAATTTTTATAATTCCTATGTTAAAAGAGTGCGAAAGGTGTAGACATTTACCTTGGAAATCAGATAAATCGTGGTAATTACAAAAAACATATAGCCCATGTCCCAATCAGCGACGCATAACCTGATGACGGTAAAGGAAACGGCTGAGTATCTGCGGATTCCGCTTCCGACCGTTTATTACCTAGTCCAGAGGGGCCAACTCCCAGCCATCCAAATCGGGGGCCGCTGGCGGGTGAAGAAGGACGCGCTGGATCGGGACGTGTTGCGAGCCGAGGAGCAGGGCCAGCCGACGGTGCTGGTGGTGGATGACGACGAGGCGCTCCAGAGCATGTTCAAGCTTTTCCTTAAGAAGGCGAATTTCAGCCGCTTGGTGGTCGGCACGGGCAAAGAAGCCCTCGCCGCGCTGCAGAAGCAGAAGTTCGATTTCTGCTTCCTTGACCTCCAGTTGCCGGACATCACGGGTGACGAGATTTACAAGTACGCCAAGGAGATCGATCCGAATCTGCCGATTGTCATCATCACCGGCTACCCAGACAGCCAGATGCTGGATAACATCCTCAAGCTGGGTCCGGTCACGGTCTTGAAGAAGCCCCTCCAGGTGGAGCAGCTCAATCAAGTGCTCCGCATCATGGGGCACAAGTCGACCGCGAAGGCGGCGTAAGGCAAAGCTGGCCAGCGAGGCGGTATGCCTCCTGGATATTTCGAGTTCATCCGCGAAGGCGGGATCGCAACGAGCGCGCCCACATTACGTCTCCTCCTGCCTTGACGCTTTTCGGCGTCTCGGAAAGACGACCTCGCTGGACAACTCTCGCGGTCGAACTTGATCTTTCCCTGCGAGGCGCGCCTTACAACACCGGCTGCGCCTTGTGCCAGTCGGTCGATTGCTCGTAGGCGTGCGCGATCTGGAGGAGCTGGGCTTCGGCGAAAGGCTTGCCGAGGAGCTGCAGGCCGATGGGAAGCTGGCGACCTTCGAGGTTCGCAAAGCCGCACGGAATCGAGATGCCGCAGATGCCGGCGAGGTTGGCGGCAATGGTGAAGATATCCGCGAGATACATCTTCAGCGGGTCATCGCTGCGATCGCCAGCCTTGAAGGCGGGCTCGGGCGATGTGGGGCAGATGATGGCGTCGCACTTCTCGAACGCCTTGGTGAAATCGTCGCGGATCAGCGTGCGGACCTTCTGCGCGCGCAAGTAGTAGGCGTCGTAGTAGCCGCTGCTCAGCACGTAGGTGCCGAGAATGATGCGACGCTTCACCTCCGGGCCGAACCCTTCCTCACGCGTGCGTCCGTAGTGGTCCAGCAAGCCTGTGGCATCCGCAGCGCGATGGCCGTAACGCACCCCATCGAAGCGCGCCAGGTTGGCCGAGGCCTCGGCGGTGGCGATGATGTAGTAGACGCCGACCGCGTGCTCGGTGTGCGGAAGTGACACTTCCACGATCTCCGCGCCGAGCGACTCATACTGCTTGATCGCAGCGCGCACCGACGCGTCCACCTGCGGGTCGACACCCTCGATGAAATACTCGCGCGGCAAGCCGAGGCGAATGCCTTTCATGTCACGCCCCAGTTGGGCGGTATAATCTGGCACCGGCTCATCGAGGCTGGTGGAGTCCTGTGGATCACGACCTGAGATGGCGTTGAGCAGGAGGCCCGCGTCTCGCACCGTCTTCGTGAAAGGGCCGATCTGGTCGAGTGAAGAGGCGAAAGCGATGAGGCCGAAGCGCGAGACGCGCCCGTAGGTGGGCTTGAGCCCCACGCAACCACACAGCGCGGCCGGTTGGCGAATGGACCCGCCGGTGTCCGAGCCGAGCGCGGCAAAGGCTTCATGCGCCGCCACGACTGCCGCCGAGCCGCCGCTCGAGCCTCCCGGCACACGCGAGGTGTCCCACGGATTGCGCGTCGCTCCGAAAGCGGAGTTCTCCGTCGAGCTGCCCATGGCAAATTCGTCGAGATTGGTTCGGCCAAAGGGAATCGCACCGGCCGCGCGCAGCTTGCGGATGACGGTGGCGTCGTAATTCGAGCGGTAGCCAAGCAGGATCTTCGAAGAGGCCGTGCAAGGCTCTCCAGTCACGTTGATCACGTCCTTGATCGCGATCGGCACGCCGCCGAGGGGGAGCGAGACATCGGCGCTCTCGGCCTGCTTGAGAGCAGCGTCGAAATCGCGGGAGAGATAGCCGTGGATTTGCGGGTCGACCTCGGTGATCCGACCCTCCAGGGCGCGGACAACTTCGGCGGGCGACACTTCCTTGGCGCGCAGCTTTTGCTGCACCTCGGCAACGGACAGGGCGGTGAGTTCCATGCGCTGGCTATTCGATGACCTTGGGCACGACGAAGAGCTGGTTCGCGGAGCGCGGCGCATTCGAGAGCGCCTGCTCGGCCGTGAACCAATCGCGAGTCTTGTCATCCCGGAAAACATTGAAGACCGCGTTGGCATGCGCGGTTGGCTCCACGCCACTGACGTCCACCTTTTCGAGTTTCTCGACATAGGCCAGCACCTGCGAAAGCTGCTCCTGGAACTTGGCAATTTCAGCCTCGCTCAGGTTCAAGCGCGCCAGCTGCGCGGTGTAACGGACGTCGAAAACGGCACTCATAAGATTGGGACGGGCAGTAGAGCGGGGGACGGCGCGGGATTCAACGCCGAACATTGAGGGCTTCCGGTAAACGCTGGATCACGTAGCAAACGACATAGGTCCTATCGGTCCCATACGACCCGTTCCAGCGACACAGAGCTCCTACTGGTGCGAGAAGATGAAATACGCCCAGTAGACCACCGCGGCGAAGGCGCAGAGCAGCACGAAGAAAAGGAACCGGCCACGTTGGCGCTCGGCACGAAGGCTCTTCTGGCGTGCGGGAATGGCTGCATTCAACTCGAAGCCGTGGCGCGGATCGTGCAGGGCCACGCGCGAATTGCGGCGGCCATCGCTGCTGCTCCGTGTCTTGATCAGTTGTTCGCGGCGGACGCGCTTCTGCTCCTCGCGGATCTTCGGGGCATCCTCGATCAGGCGCTGGGCGCGCTCGATTTCGGCCTGCAGCTTCTGTTGCTTCTCGGCGAGAGCGCGCGCTTTATCATCGAGCGGGCTGGGCGCTTTCATCGGCTGATCCGGCTTCCGGCGTTTGGGCAGCATGCGGGCTTTACTTATTGAAGACAGCAATGATGGCAATGATGAGGAACACGCCGAGTGCGAGGATCGGCAAAGTGAACGCGAAACCGGCCTTGAGCCAGTACATGAAATCCTTTTGCTCCGTGACGGCGTATTCCGTCTGGTAGCCGATGCTCGCCGCGACCGCGTCCGTTCCCGCGGTGTCTTTCGTCGAGCTGATCTTCGGCAGCGAACCGGAGTACTCCGCGCGGGCATCGTCCACCGCGCTCAGCGCCTTGTTCAGTTCCTTGTTGATGTCGAGACCTTCCCACGCCTTGGGATTGATCGATTCGAGCATGTCGAGGTGCCCCGAAAAGGACTCGTGAATGCTGTTGAGCAGTTCCACGCGCTTTTTCGCGTCGTAGGTCTCGCGCTCGAGCACCACCACGGCACGGGTGAACTTTTCCACCATGTCCGCTTTGCCCGCCTGCAATTGCTCCTGGCGGCGGCTCAGTTCCTCGAGTTCGCGCTTCTGCTTCTCGATGAGTTCCTGCTGCCGCTTGAGCGCGAGGAGTTGCTCCTGCGCCTTTTGAACCTGGTTGTCGAGATGTTCTCCCGTGAGAGAATCGTCTTCGGGGAGATCGAGGTATTGGTCGTCGGAGCGCGTGCGGTCAGCCATGGGTAGCGTGGGTGACCCCGAGCGTAGCTTCGGTTATTTATATTTCCAGATTTTTCACGCGCCGAATCGCGAGAAGCAGCGGAAAAAGCATCACGCTCAAGCTCAATACCAGCGCGGCCAGATATGGCGCCGCCGGAGGGATCGCCCACGGGAATTTTGTCACCCGGGCGAGATCGGGCAGGGCGACGATGGTAACGAAAACCGTGATGTAGAGGAAGCTCGCCACGAGGCACAGCGTGCCTCCGAAGCCGCTTACGATCTTGCTCGGGTTGTCCTCCTTGAAATTCGGAAACAGTGCGCCGAGGCCCACAGAGAGCCCGCTGAGCGTCGCGCTCATGAGAGCGATCGCCCCGGCGAAAAAGACGACGCGCAGCCACGGTAGATGCAGCATCACGCTCGAGGTGACCATGAGACTCACCGTAATGACTGTGGTGGTGAAGCAGCTGGTCCAGAACTTCTGCAGCAGCACCTTCTGCACGCCGATGGGGGCCAGGCCGATGATCCAGAGCAGCCGACCCTCGAGGGAGAATTGCGGGAAGACGAAACGGGTAGTCAGCGTGGAAAGCGTGAGGGAGGAAGCGGCCAGGTTCAGGTAGCTAATCATCGTTTCCCAAAATGGATTTTGGAAGTTGAAGGCCACGTTGCGCAGGTTCACCACATAGATGCACAGCAGCCCGAAGAAGATCATGAACTGGATCCACTGGGCCGGGTCGCGCCAGAAAAGGCGTGCATCCTTCAGCACGAGCGCCGCGGCGGGTGGCGACCAGGGGCGCAGGAGATTCGTAATGCGCTCGAGCAACTCGGGTTTGCGCTCGCGCAGGCGCCGGGCGGCGACTTTGCGCTGGAACCGCGCGGCGCGCGAACTCAGTGCCGCGGTCCAACTCCCGAAGAAGGACCGCCCAACAAGCTCAAACCCCACGAGCAGACCCATGAGCGCGTAGCTGAGCAGCAACAGGAAATAGAATAGGCCGCGCTGAGTCAGCCCCTCGCTCCATGCCAGGACGGTCTGGGCCAGCCACGCGCTGGGCAGAAAGGGATTCACACTCACTCGGGTGTGGCGCAGCAGTTGATCGAAAGAAAGGACGTCCTCCGGGGCGAGCGCTTCGCTGTCGGTCACGGGTTTGATGACGGTGACGAGCAAGACGAGCACGACCAAGGCGACCAAGAGCACCACGTTCTTCACATCCCGATGGCCGAGCACACGCACGAGGAAGATCACCGCCCACGAGCCGAGCAGGGCGGGGATGATCACAAACGGGATGAAAACCACCGCGATCTGCAGGAAGAAGATGATCGGCGCATCGTGCACCCGCCCATACGCCAGCATGAGCGGCGCGCTGAGGAAGAGCAGCGCCCAACTCGAGACGACGAGTGCCTCGAGGAACTTCCACCGGTAGATATTCTGCGGCGGCACCGGCAGCGAGAGCAGCCAGGTCGTCTCGCGACTCTTGAAGAGCGTGGAGTAGCCGATGATGAGGTTCGAAAACACCAGCATCATGAAAAAGAACCCGAAGACCAGATAGATGAGACGCTGCGAGAGCAGGCCGCCCACGAGCGGGAAGCGATAGAGGAAATTCAGGCCTTCGTAGAACAGCCAGTAGCCGAGCGCGAAATACCCCACGACAAACCCCACGAGGATGACGAGCATGAGGGGCGATTTCTGCCAGATACCGCGCCAGCGCGCGTTGAAGGAGCGCCACTGCACCCAAAAGAGCAGACGGAAAAGCTGGACGGTCGAGAGCAGGCGCGGGTGCGGAGTGGAAGCGGCGTCCATCGAGTTACCGCGATCCAACAACACGACGGAGGCGTCGGCAAGGGGAACCGTCGAATCGCTTCGCCTCGGCGACGGATTCCGCTATAGCGTGGGCTATGCGACTTCTCCCCATGGCCCTCGTCCTCCTCGCATCCGCTCTGCCGCTTTTCGCAGCGGGTGAGATCACTCCGGAGGGAAAGCGTCTCGTTTCGGTGCTCGATTCCATGCACGTGGAGGAGCACTGGATCGCGGGAGCCATCGTCGACTGGCGGACGGGCGACCCGACTGGGCAGGACCTCAAGGAAGGCGACACGGGCAAGCACACGCACTGCAGCCAGTTCGCCGCGGCGACATGCGAAAAGCTCGGCATCTACCTCCTGCATCCCCCGGAGCACGGCTCCGTACTGCTGGCCAATGCGCAGTATGACTGGCTGCCGGCCGATGGTAAGGCCAAAGGCTGGACGCCAGTCGCCGATGGCGTGGCCGCGCAGGACCTCGCAAATCGCGGACAGATCGTCGTAGCGGTCTACAAAAACGGCGATCCGAAGAAATCGGGCCACATCGCCATCGTGCGACCTGGCTCAAAGACACCGGCGCAGATCGTCAAGGAAGGTCCCGACGTAATCCAGGCCGGCGGTTCCAATTTCAATACCGCGACCTTGAAGCGAGGCTTCGCCAATCACCCGGAGGCGTTTCCAAAAGGAGAGATCAAGTTCTACGCCCACGCGGTGGAAGCGGGGCATTGAGTAGTGCCCTAATATGAGAATTGGAGTGAGGTTCGAGAAGCACAAACCGTCTGCCATCCGTCCATGAATCTAGTCTTCACCGCTCGGGAATTCTGGCAGCCGTATTTTTATCTGGAGCCCGAGGGCGTCAATGAAGACGAAGTCGCTCGTCAGCTCAAGATTATCCAAGCTGACTTTCCTGTTCGAGAGGACAAAGTCCAGTTCGAGGTCCAAGGGCGCCAGCACGTTGCCATTCACCGAATCGTCGAGTTTTCCTTTCGGTGTGGTGATCGTTACTCTCTGCTGATTGAGTATGAGTTGGAGACCGACGGCTGTTTGCTGGAGCTATTTCTCGTAGACGGTCAGTCTGGAACAAAGAGTAAAATGGGTTGGTCGGATCTCGCGTGCTGGCATCCTTATTGTCTTCATCCGGAGGAATTAGACGCCCTCTTGGTGTATTGGGAACGCCACGATCCGCGCTGGTCTAGTCAACACCTGCCGTTGCTACTGATTTGCCAATTTGTTGGCCTGCCCGACGCTTCCTCGCGCGATTCTCTGTCGGCTCGTGCTCAGACCGCCCTAGCCGCGGTGTGCCCCACGGTCCGCATGGAAATCCCGTTGCACATCTCAGAAGGAGATTCCATTTGGGAAGACGATCCGGAGCTTGGTTGGCTCTTCACGAGCGACACTTACGGTTGCTACTCGCTCCGCAATCGCCCGCACCTCGACTCTAAAAAACACCATTTCCCCTTCGCCGCCTTCCGGGAGTTGATGGCTGAGGTTCGACGCAGCAATCCTGAAGGATGAGGCGTGGTGTGGGTGGAATAAAATCCACCCAATTTTCAAATTAGGGCACTACCGGCGCTGAGGCTCATTTACCGTCCCGGCGCCAACTCAAAGAGCCAGCCCTTCAGGTATTCCGTCTCGGGCAGCGTGGTGATCATTGGGTGATCGGGGCCTTGCGAGTAATACTCGAGCTGTCGCAGCGTCTTCTTCGCATCCACAGCCGCTTCGTTGATCACTTCCTTGAAGATCTCGCTGGTCACGTGATGCGAACAGCAGAAGGTAGCCAGCAGGCCGTCCGGATTGAGCAGCTTGAGCGCGCGCAGGTGGATCTCCTTGTAGCCGCGCATGGCGTCGCCGAGCTTGCCCTTGCTCTTGGTAAAGGAGGGCGGGTCGAGGATGATGAGGTCGTAGCGAGCCTGCTGGCGCTCAAGGTCCTTGAGCAGGTCAAAAACGTTGGCCGCGTAGGCTTCCACTTTCAGTTGGTTCCGCTCGGCATTGCGCCGCACGAGATCCACACATTCAGTGCTGATCTCGATCGCCTGCACATGGCTGGCGCCCGCCTTGGCGCACGCGAGGGCGAAGGCCCCCTGGTTGGTAAAGCAATCGAGCACCTTGCGGCCTCCGGCGTGCGCGGCCACGGCAGTGTAGTTGGGCAATTGGTCGAGATAGAACCCGGTCTTCTGCCCCTGCAGCAGGTCGACCTCGAAGGTGATGCCATCCACCTGGATATCGAACGGGGCGGGTGCGGTGCCGGCAAGCATGCCAGTGTGCAGCTCGAGTCCCTCGGCCTTGCGGATCGGCGCGTCGTTGCGCTCGATGATGGATTTCGGTGCCAGCAGATTCTGGAGAGCCTCGGCGAGCAGCGCTTTTCGCTGATCCATCGCGAGCGTGAGCGTCTGCACCACGAGATGGTCGCCGTAACGGTCCACGATCACCCCAGGCAACCCGTCGCTCTCGCTCCAGACGAGCCGGCAGAGGCGTGGGTCCACTTTGCGCCGCTCGCGGTAGTCGATGGCCTGCTTCAAGCGGCGCTGGAAAAAATCGAGGTCGAGATCCTGCCTCTGGCGGGAAAAGCGCCGTGCGATGATCTGCGACTTCGCATTATAGATCGCCGAGCCGAGCAGCCGGTCCTGCCCGTCCTTGAGCGAGACGATGTCGCCGTCCAGCGGCTGGCCAAAGGCTTTGAGTACTTCACTGGCATAGACCCAGTCATGCCCGTGAAGGATGCGGGAGCGTGGTTTGATGATGAGTCCGGCCATAGGTGGGGGGAGAACGTAGGAGCGGTGGGAGGGAAGGTCAACGTCCGCGCGGTCTGCACTCGCTTTCTGGCCTCCTTCAGTTACTGTCCCATTACTTCTGAAGGGGCCGCTCGAGTGGCCTGTTGAAACCAGTCTCACCCCATCATGCATCTCCGACTTCCAGCTGCGTTTCTCGCCTTTGCGATGCTGCCACTGGTGGGGGCATTGGCTGCGGACAGTGCTCCGCCCGAAAAGGAAAAGGCGGAGAAAGGGGTCGCCGCGCTGGGACTCCTGAAGGCGATCGATGAAGGCTTCGTGCAAGTCTACGAAAAAGTCGCGCCGGAGGTGGTGATCATCGATTCCGTCAAGCGGCCGCCGGACGACGACGAAGAAGTGCCGCGTGGGTTTGAATTTTTCCTCGATGAACCCCGGACGGCCCCGCGTGAACCGGAGAAGGACTCCAGCCCCCGGTCTACGAAACCGCCCGTGGCGCTCTCCCGCAGCGAGGGCTCGGGCTTCATTGTACGGCGCGATGGCTTTGTGATTACCAATCAACACGTCGTGGCCGATGCCGAGAAGCTGACCGTGCGCCTGAAGGATGGCCGGACGTTTTCTGCCAAGCTGATCGGTACGGATGACCGTACGGACATCGCCGTGCTAAAGATCGATGCGAAAGATTTGCCGACCGTGGAGTGGGGGGACAGTGAGAAGCTGCGCGTGGGCCAGCTCGTGTGCGCGATCGGCGCGCCTTTCAGTCAGGACTACAGTTTCACCGTGGGCTGGGTGAGCGGGAAAAATCGTACGGATCTGCTGGGACGCACCTCCACCACGATTCTCTACGAGGATTACATCCAGACCGACGCCTTCATCAACCCGGGCAACAGCGGTGGCCCGCTCTTCGACGTGGAGGGCAAGGTGGTGGGCATGAACACGCTGATCAATGGACTCGGCCGGGGCCTGGCCTTCGCGATACCGGCGGGGATGTTGCAGGACGTGGGGCAGCAAATCATTGCCACGGGCAAGGTGCAGCGGCCGTGGCTGGGCATTCGCATCGAGACGCTGGCGGACAACAGCTCCCTGCGGGCGCATCTCACGGGAATCGAGCAGGGCGTGGTGGTCGATACGATCGAGGCCGATGCGCCTGCCTACAAGAGCGACCTGCGACCGGCGGACGTCATCGTCGAAGTGGATGGCGTGAAAGTGAAATCGGCGCACGATTTGCAGCGGATCATCCTGAAGAAAAAAATCGGCCAGCCAGTGCAGCTCACCGTCTGGCGTGCGGGCACGACCATGCAGATCGCGGTGGCCACAGGGGAGCTACCCGTCGAAATGACCAAGGTCGCCAATACGGCGCCTGCCAAAGAAATGCCCGTGGCCAAGGCCGAGACGCTGGGGCTGAAGCTGCGCGACGGAAAACCCAGTGGCGCCCAGGTAGTCGGCGTGGCTCCCGGCAGCCCGGCAGCGTATTCCGAGGTCTACTCGGACGACATGATTACGCAGGTCGAAGGCAAGCCGGTGAACGACGCGGCTGGCTGTGTCTCGGCAATCACCACCGCTCTGGTGACGAAAGGGAACAAAGGCGTGCTGCTCCATGTCGAACGGCAGGGCCGACGCGCTTTCGTGATCTTGAATCCGCGCCTTCCTGCTGCGCCGTGATGGGTAACTTGACTTTCCTTGGTTGGGCCGGCCGGTGCCCTGTCTGCAGGGTACCGGCCGTTGCTTTCGACGGGTGGAACCGACAGAGCACTTTCCCCTGAATGAATTCTCCTGATCGACCCATGGCGAGAGTGCACCTTCGGGCGTTATCAATCGCCTTGGTGCTGGCGGCGTTCTGCATTGGAATGGCGGAGTCTCGCGCCCGGAAGATGGAGGGGCGCTACCTGCCTGCCCTCTTGGCGGAGAATTCGATGGTAAAAGATCTCGGCATCGCGTGGCAGAAAGAGGCCTTCCGCCAGCGCGATGTGCTTCCGCTCTACGGAAGCTCGGAGCTCATCAAGAAAGCGCCCAACAAAGCCAGCCGGCTCTTCGCGCAGTACCCAAGTGGCTTTGCGGTCTCGCCCGTGGGGCGCGCGAGTTGCACATCATTGATCCTGCTCGAGAAACTGGCCGCGTCTGGCGACGACGCCCGTGGGCGCAAGGTCATAATCAGCGTGTCGCCGAGCTGGTTCATCGCCAAGGGCGCCAACCACGACGGCTTCGGTGGCAACTTTTCTACCATGCAGGCCAGCGAACTCGCCTTCAGTGCGCCGCTGAGTCTGCAACTCAAGCACTCCATCGCGGGACGCATGCTGCGCTATCCCGAGGTATTTGATAAGTCGCCGGTTCTGGCCGTGGCGATGCGGGCGCTGGCTGGCGATCGCCTGCGCGATCGTCTGCTCTATTTCGCCGCGGTGCCGCTTGGCCGGCTGCAAAATGCGGTGTTTCACCTGCAGGATCATTTCGAAGTGATCGCACACTTGAAGGCAGAGCGCCGTCTGCGGCATGTCCCGAAACGCGTGGCGAAGACACTGGACTGGGACGCGCTAATGGCCTCGTCGCAGCAGATGTTAAAGCCATTGCCACCCGATGTGCCGGATGCGCGCCTGCGGCAATTTGATAGCGACGGCCTGTTTCTCCAGGCATTGCAGCGTTCCTACGAATGGGGCGATTTCGAGCTGCTGCTGCGCACGGCGCGCGAACTTGGCCTCGATCCACTGGTCGTCAGCATGCCGCTTGAGTATGCGCACTTCGAGCGCATGGGTCTCTCGCCGCAGGCCATTGATGCCTATGCGTGGCGGCTGCGCGAATTCTCAAAGCGCTACCAAGTGCCAGTAGTCGACTTCGCTGATCTCGGCGAGGATCCGCAATTTTTTGCCGATCACTTCTGCCACCCCAGCGCGAAAGGCTGGATCTACATGGACCGCGCGCTGGATGACTTCTATCACGGTCGCCCGTCGCGCGCGCGTGCAGGCCCTTCCGATCCCGAGGAGGCTTCTAGTAATCCTCAGACTGATCGCCCTCGGCTTCCTCGGTCAGGGCCTTGGTCAGGGACTCCTGGAACATAAGGAAACGCTTGGTAACGAAGAGCGGGTCGCGCTGCTCGCGCGTGTCGACGAAGGCCTCGAGGAATTCCTCGATCGTCATCTCCTCATAATCCTCCGCGTCCGTCTCCCAGAGTTTGTCGGCAAAGGCGACCTTGTGCGTGGCTTCGAAGCAGCACAGCGCCAGCTCGAAATCGAGGTCGTCAAATTCCTCGCCGAATAGCTCCACGATGCGGGTCGTCGCATCGCACTGGATCAGGTCATCGCTGATGAAGTGCAGAATGCTGATGAACGAGGTGACGTAATAACTCATTGGATTGCGTTGCGGCGGACGATAGGGCACGAGGGCTTACTTGCCCGGCAGGGCGGTGGCCAGGAAATCGAGGAACTTCTTGCGCGATTCTTTCACGAGCGGCGCGGGGCCGGTCATTTTCACGAAGACGTTGCCATCCTTGTCCTCGATGATGGCGCCGAGCAGGGCGTAGTTGTCCTGAGTGGTCGCCGGCGGGCCACCAGCCATGCCGCCGCTCGTGTAGGCGCCTTCGGTGGTGACGATCGTCACGTTTCTCCCGCCGATCTCTTCCGTTTCGATCTTGGCGGCGTTTTCATTCCCGCGAAATTGGCTCACCCAGCGCTGGGCGTTCGATTGCACGTCGCCGCCGCTGTCCGGACCGAAGTGGAAGAAGGTGATGTCCGCCGCTTCGTCGGCCTTGCTGCCGGGCACGCGGAGCTGCGCCTTGCGCATGGGGGAGTTTACCTGGACCCAAGACCAGGTCGCCGGGCGCTTGAAAGTCAGTCCGCCCACCGGGAACGTGGCCGGATCATCAGCGCGCAGGGTGATGGCGCCAAAGAGGCAAAGAGCAAGGAGGGCGAGGCGTTTCATAGGGGAGCTTGTGTAGAGCCGGTCTGGCATGCGCGCAAGAAAAAGACCCGACCCTTATTTCGCGGGCGGGGCATGGGTGCATCGGCTGGTGGCTTCGAATTCCGTGAGGTTCTCGATGGTGGTGGCGGCGATGTTTTCCAGCGCGTTGCGGGTGAAAAAGGCCTGGTGCCCGGTGATGAGCACATTTGGGAAGGTGAGGAGCCGGGTGAATATATCGTCGGCAATGATCTTGTCCGACAAGTCCTCGAAGAAGAGATCGCCCTCCTCCTCATACACATCCAGGCCGAGATAGCCGACCCGCCCGGACTTGAGCGCCTCGATCACCGCACGGGTGTCGATGAGCGCCCCGCGGCTGGTATTGATGATCATGACGCCGTTCTGCATCTTCGCGAGAGTGGCGTCGCTGATGAGGTGATGGTTTTCCGGCGTGAGCGGACAGTGCAGCGAGATAATGTGGGACTCGCTGATGAGGTGATCGAGTGAGACGAATTCCACACCGAGCTCAGCGCATTCCTTATTGGGAAAGGGATCGTAGGCAATCACTTTGCAACCGAGGCCGATGAGAATCCTGGCGGTGATCGCACCGATCTTGCCGGTGCCGATCAGGCCCGCGGTGCGGCCGTGAAAATCGAACCCCATCAACCCTTCCAGCGAGAAATTGCCCTCACGCACACGATTATAAGCGCGATGAATCTGCCGGTTTAGCGTGAGCATGAGGGCGACAGTGTGCTCCGCCACAGCGTTCGGCGAGTAGGAGGGCACGCGTCCTACGGCGATGCCGAGCCGCGCGGCGGCTGCGAGGTCCACATTGTTGAAGCCGGCGCAACGCAGCGCAATGAAACGCACACCGACTTTGGCAAGTTTCTCGAGGACATCCGCATCCAGCGTGTCATTGACGAAGACGCATACGGCATCCGCGCCTTGGGCGAGCGCGACCGTCTCGTCCCCGAGATGGGGCTCGAGGAAGCGGATGTGATGCCGGTCCGCATTGGCCATGATGAAGGTGCCGTGATCGTATTTCTTCGCACTGAAAAAGGCGACTTGCATGGACGCAGGCTGACTGCGGACGACCGCCAATCTCACGCCCGCCGCGCCCAGCGCAGCTTGGCGCTGGCGGAGCGGGGGTTGGCGCGCAATTCCTCCGCTCCCGGGCGCACGACATCGCGGGCAATTTTCGCGTAGGCGCCTTCCTGCAGGCCGGCTTTCAAGGCGTGTTTCACCCGGCGGTCTTCGCCGGAGTGAAAGGTGAGGATAGCCACGCGGCCGCCCGGACGCAGGCACTGTGGCAGGTGGCGCAGGAAGGTATCGAGCGCGCTGAATTCGTCGTTCACCGCGATGCGCAGGGCCTGGAAGACACGGCGGATGACATCGTTGGGCTCGATGCGGGGCAGGGAGGCGAGTGCTTCACGGATGACCGCGGCCAGCGCGGTGGTCGTCGTGATGGGCTTCTTCGCCTGACGGGTGAGGATCAGCCGTGCGAGGAGTGAGGCGTGCGGCTCATCGGAATTTTCCAGGAGCAGCTGTTCCAGCTTGGCGACCGACAGCGAAGCGAGCAGGGCGGAGGCAGGCTGGCCGCGCTCGGGGTTCATGCGCAAATCCAGCGGACCTTCGACCTTGAAGGTGAAACCGCGCTCGGGGTTGTCGATCTGCATGGAGGAAAGACCGAGATCGGCGAGAATGATATCCACGCCGCCGGGTGTTTCACGGGCGATGAGCGCGGCGATGCCTGCGTAGTTGATGCGTTGCGCGGTGAAGACCTCCGGGCCGAAGCCCAGCGCCCGCAGACGCGCCTCGGTCTTCGGCAGTTCGACTGGGTCGACATCGAGGCCGATCAAGCGCCCACCTGGCGAGATCGCCTGCAGGATTTCCCGCGAGTGCCCGCCGTAGCCGAGCGTGGCATCGATAGCGATTTCACCCGGCTGCGGCGCGAGGATTTCCATGATCTCACTCACCATGATGGGACGATGCGTGCCCGCGGGCGTCTTGCCGCTGGCCAGCACCTTTTCCACATCCGCCGCATAGCGGTCGGGTTGGTGCTCCTTGTACTTCTCGTGGAACTGCCGCGGATTCTTCCCGGAGTAACGGGGGCGTCGGCGCGGCTTTTCTGGCAAGGGTTCACTCATTGCGGCACAGGGTAGCCATATTTGCGGTTGGCGGGAGAAGCGAATTTGCCGTTACGCTTGCGCATGTCCCCGACATTCCCCCGCGCTTTAGCCTCCCTCGTCCTCATGAGCATCACTGCCGCGCTCAGCGCCACCGAAATGGAATTCCCCAATCCGAAATCGTTACCTGCCAATCCGAGCCTGCCCGATGCCCTCACTGCCATGGACGGGAAGCCGGTGAACACGCGCGCGGCGTGGCTGGACAAGCGCGCGTTAGAGTTGCGCGCGTTCTTCCAGAATTACGAGTATGGCGCCATGCCCGCGGCGGCGAAGGTCACCGCGAAAGTCCTGCGAGAAGACAAGGCGGCGCTCGGAGGCAAGGCGACGTTGCGCGAGATCACACTTACGTTTGCGGGGTTGGAAGGCGGCGAGATTCATTTGGTGCTCGTCACGCCAAATGATGCAAAGAAGCCGTCGCCGGTTTTCCTTGGCCTGAACTTCAACGGCAACCACACACTGTTGCCCGATCCGCAGATCTTCGTGCCGCCGACCTGGAAGCCGAAGAAGGGAGAGACTCTCGAGCAGAGCCGCGGCTCGGAGGCGGACAAGTGGGCGCTGGATCAATCCATCGCCCGGGGTTACGCCGTGGCGACGTTTTGGAATGGTGAACTCGTGCCGGATGACAAGGATGCCGCCGAGGCGATGCTGCAAAAAATGCGGCCCTCGCACTCCGCCGAACGCGGCCCTGGCGACACCGCGACGATCGCCGCGTGGGCTTGGTGCTTAAGCCGCGCGGTGGATTATCTCGTGACCGACCCTGCGATCGACACGAAGCGCATCGCGGTCGTCGGCCACTCCCGCAATGGAAAGACGGCGTTGCTCGCGGCGGCCTTCGACGAGCGCATCGCACTCGCCGTGCCGAGCCAGGCGGGCTGCGGCGGCACCGCACCATGCCGGGTTTCCGATGATCTCTCGAAGGAAGGGCCGAATGGCCGCCCCACCGTGGAAACCGTACGGCAAATCAACAAATCCTTCCCGCATTGGTTCTGCGGCAATTTCAAGGCCTTCAACGACGAACCCGCTAAGCTGCCCTTCGATCAGCACGAACTCATCGCGCTCTGCGCTCCGCGCCCCGTGCTTCTCTCGTGCGCGACGGAGGACGTCTGGGCCAATCCTGCGGGCCAATTCGAAATGCTGCGCGCTGCCGACCCTGTCTACAAGCTGGTCGCTGGCGACGGTCTCGGTACCACGCAAATGCCCGAGGTCAGTAAATTACTCCCGAGCCGCCTCGGATATTACATCCGCCCCGGCAAACACTCGATGACCCGCGAAGACTGGGCCGTGTGGCTGGACTACGCGGACAAGTGGCTGCATTGAGGAGAGACTTTTGACGCGCTCCAAGCGCTCGTTACCAAGCTCTGCTTGGTAAGGCCGTTGGGAGCGAAGCTCTGCTTCGCATGGCGGTGGTGTCTGTGGGTGGGCCGTTCGTAACGACGAAGCAGGAGCTTCGAAGACAAGAGCATTACCAAGCAGGAGCTTGGTAACGAGCGGGCGTGGGAAGTTCACGCCTGCCGAGCTTGTAGGTGTTGGCCTCCCCCAAAAAAGAAGAGAGCCGGTTTCGCCTGCTTTATCGGCAGGCCGAAAACCGGCTCTCAACTATAAACTATTAACTCTTAACGAAGCGGCTTGCCGCTTACTTCACTTCCGGATTCGGCGTCGCGCTGCCTTCGGCAAGGCCGAGAGCCCACTTGATGCCGCCCAGGATGTGCGCCTGGTACTTCTTGCTGATCTCCGGCGTATTCACGCGGTTGGGCAGGGCGGGATCGTCGCTCCAGAGATCTTCGCGGTGGCCGAGCGAGGTGTAGAAGACGCGGCCCTTGCCCGCCATCTTGCACCACGAGACGGGGAAGAAGACCTGCAGCGAGGTGTCATTCGGGTCGTGTTGCATGAACCAGATCATGTGTACCTTCGAGCGGTCCTGGCTCTTGATGTGATACATCTCTTCCTGCCTAATGTCCCACTTGTCGCCGATGCCAGCGTTGGCCGGGCTTTGCTTGTCGGCGGCCACGAGATCGGCCGGGACCTGCGCGTGGTGTGTTTCAAATTCGCCGCCGAGCATCTCGATGTAGCCGGGGAATTTGTGGAAAGTATCGCTGCCACTGTGCATGGCGGCGAAGGAGTGGCCTTCCTCGATCCACTTGATGAAGCCTTCCTTGTCCGGCAGCGGGAGGTCGCCGGTGGTGTTGGCAAAGATCACGAGGTCGATCTTGTTTGCGGCGAGATTCGCCGGGCTCACTTTTTCGAGGCTCTTCTTCATCGCGGCGTCGAATTCGTCCTGCTTGGCCTTCACTTCCTTTTCAAATTCCGGCGTCCACTTGGCCATCTCGTCATTGAATTTCTTCGTGTCGGACTCGTAACGGGCCTTGGCCTTGTCGTCGGCATTCGAGGCGAGATCCTTCGGCTTGTTCGGCTTGCGCGGCACCTGAATGTCTGGCTGGCGGGCAAAATCGACCACGGTGAAAGCCTTCGACTCTTCGGCGAGCTTCTGGATGGTCTTCTCGGCCTCGGCGATCGAGCTATGGCGGAAGCCCGTGGTGGTGGTGACGACGAGCACGCGCTTGGCTTCCGCAGCGAAGCTGGAGAAGACCGGACTCGCAGCGAGCGCGAGGACGAAGAGGAAACGGAGGGTTTTTTTCATAAGAGTGAGGGATGAAGTGGGAGGCCCCAGAGGGAAATTTCTGCGGGGTGTTACGCCTACCCACTACCCGTGCGGGAGGCAAGGCTTAGCGAGACTGTGAGAAAAGTGGTCGTGAAGGCTTGAGGCAGCGCTGCCTCCGGTCGGGTCTATTTTAAAACGCGGAGGCGCGGAGACGCAGAGGCCGCAGGGGAGGAAAGGAAGATGAGAGGGCGTGGCTATGGGGTTCAAAACGAGGTATTTCGCGATCTGACAGTCTGCCTCCTTAGCCATCTTCGCTTTACCTCTGCGGCCTCTGCGTCTCTGCGCCTCTGCGTTTTCCAATTTCGCCTCTCCAGCTCCGTCTTGCCTTGGTGTGTGGGGGCTGCGCAGGGTGGGGCGATGGAGATCGTCCCCTGCCGCGAATGCGGCGCGCCCGTCAAAGTCGAAGACCCTACGTGCCTGGAGTGTGGCGCGTTGCAGCCCGGGCGCGCACAGATCGAGGCGATGGGCTATGTGTGGGAGAGTGAGGGGCAGTGGATGGGTTTCCCGCTGGTGCACATCGCCTTTGGTCACGATGACCTCGGCCATGCGCGGACGGCGAAGGGGATCATCGCGATCGGCCAGCGGGCCGTCGGCGGCGTGGCGATCGGTATCGTGGCCGGCGGGTTCGTCTCCATCGGCATCGTGTCCATGGGCGTATTCTCGCTCGGTGTGGCGAGTGTCGGCGCGCTCCTCGCTGTCGGTGTGAATGCATTCGGCGCGATGGCCATTGGCGTGGTGGCTGCGGGATACAAAGTCGGCGGCGTCGCCGTCTTCGGTAAGAAGGTTCTATTTTCGGTGGCGAAGTAGTGCGGCTGGATCTGGCCTGCCGTCGTGCTCGGGCGGCTCAGGTGAAAATCAAGCCTTCGCCGACACGGAAGGCTCACTGTCGCAGCCTGGCCCGACGTTCTTCTTTGGAAAGATGCCGCATCTTTTTGACTTCCGCGTAGAAGGCGTGCAGGTCGCCGTTTTGATGCCGGAGCAGGTGCTCGAAACCGGGCACGAGATCGTAATACGTCGCCATGGTATTGAGGCGCGCATTGTTCCATGGCTTGGCAAAGGCGCGGTCGTAGAGCGAATCACCATGGTGCTGGCGGCGAATTTCCAAGTAGCCCGTATGCAGCTCCGTGAGGATGGTCGCTTTGTGCGCCCGCATTTGTTCGGGCGACAGGCCCCGCTGTGCGTAGAGCTGGCGGAGCTTTTCGCGCGTGTGCAGGAGCAGCGCCACGATCTCGCGATCGTTGGCCAGCGCGGTTTCATAGCGCGCGAGTGCGGCGCGGTCCCTCTTGGCCAGCAGCCAGCGGTGCACAGCGGCTTGCGCATTGGCGGTGGCAAAGGCCTCATTGAAATCGCTGTCGCCGGAGAGGAAAAGCTTCACGTGCGTGAGCTCGTGGAAGACGAGCTCGGCGAGCTCGGCATCTGAGCGTTGAAAAAAAGTGTTCAGCACCGGGTCGCGGAAAAAGCCGAGTGTGGAGTAGGCCTCCACCCCGCCCACATACACCTCGAGCCCTTGCGCCTGCAGCCGCTTCGCCTCCGCGCGCGCCGCTGCCTCGGTGAAGTAGCCACGATACTTGAGGGGGCCGAGCAGGGGATACCACCAGGTCTTGGCCTCCACGGAAAATTCCGGTGCGGCGAAGAGCACCCACGAGACATAGCGCCGACCAAGATCGGTGTAGCGTGTGTATTGGCGATTTGCCGGCAGTTCGAGCTGCGTGCCGGCGAAGTGCCGGGCATCCTCCACCACGGCGAGCTTCTGCTTCACGCGCTGGGGGACTTGCCCGTCCTGCATTACCAGCGGGATCGGCCGCGCTTTGTTCAGGATCTCCGCCTGGCCATTGATGGCTTGAGAATAGAACCCCACGGTGCTGCAGCCCGTGACGGCGAGAGCGAGAGCAAGGAGCGGAATGTATCTCAGGCGCGATCGTGATGAATCCATGAGTCTGCTCCGCTCAGCATCCAACATTCGCCGCCGAACATCCAACCACCAATCGCGTCCCGAGGCGACCTGCTGATTTTCTTTCCGTTCTGCGATGCCAAACTGTGTCTCCGAATGCTGGCGCTCTCCCAACCGCCGGCGTTTCTATTCGTCCTTCGAAAACTCTGCGATCACCTGGATATTCACCTTCCAGCCATTCTCCGCCGCGAATTCCCGGATCGCGTCCTCCGCTAAGTCGGTCCAGCACAGCCGCAACGCTTCGGGATAGACCTTGCAGCTCGCATTTGTCTCCAGCGTCTGCCGGATGAAATGGGTGAGTGCCGGTTTATTGAGCGGTGGCACCATCTTCGCCGTTCGCTCCGAGATCTCCCGGAGTTTGACTTTCGCCTCCTGGATTTTGCCAGCCTGCAGCAAAGCCTGACGCGCAGCGCCGACGATGTCCGGATGTTTTGGATGCTTCCCTGATTCTGGCATGCGCGGATTTCGAACCTACCGGTTTCTGTGGACGTATCCGATTTCTGGCGTCTCGTTGCCGTCGCAAAATATACCTTGGCGAGGGGATTTTTCCCTGACTGGCTCCTCCGGGTGCGGTCGAAAAGCTGGTCGGAGCGATATGCAAAGGAATGCGCATCCACTACTCTCTCTATGCCGACAGCAATTGTACCTTCCACCTGAAGGCGGAGGGAGAAGACAGGCTTAATCGCTTTGCGGATTTTTTGGGCGCCTTGAACTTCATTCATGCGACGCGGGGAGAGCAGGCTGTGGACGTCACCGTCTATGATGCGTTGGGAAAAGTGGCGCTGAGCCACATGCTGATTGAATCGGACGATTATCTGCTTTTTGCAGAGCAATGATCCGTCGGTTCAATTCGTTTTACTGCGGCCACTGCTGCTGCAGGCGAAAGTTTCATCGGCGAGGAGTAAGGCACCGGCTCCATTTGGTGATCAGTATACTCACCTTGGGAGGATGGGCTCTCGTTTGGTGGTGGCTGTCTCGGCGCGAGGCAGTTCGAATGTGGCGCTGTTGTATCTGCGGAATACGGCAGGAGCCGCGCGAAGATCCCATGGAGTCAAACCGCGGAGTGAGGATGCCTGCAGCAAAATGACCCGGAGAAATCCAGCGACGTGCCTATTTTCAGAGGCGATTAGGGGCGATTCAGAACCCCAAGTGGGAAACGGTGAGGCAGGGATTCGAACCCTGGGTACCTTTTAAGGGGTACAACGCTTTAGCAAAGCGCCGCTTTCGACCACTCAGCCACCTCACCAAAAGTGGAGCGCTTATTTCGAGTGGATCGCCAGTGATGGCAAGAAAAAATCGAATGGATGAACGGCTTTTTTGCGGAATGGTGCGAATGGAAATGCGCTTTCCCTCCGGGCAGAATCGTGCTTCCTTCGCGGAGTGTTCCCCCTCCTTTCCATCGCTTGTTTCATGGGCGGCTCGTTTATCGTGCTCACCCGCGTGCTCCTTTTGGGTGTCGCCGCGCTGACGGCGCAGGTGAATCGTGGGGCGCGGAAGGATTGATTGAGCGCGCAGTGGCGTCTGCCCCGCGAAGCGCGCTATTTGCAAGTGAGAGGATTCCGTGGTGCTGTATCCTTGCCTTGATCGCCCTGCTTTCGCGTGTTCGATTTTATTCGGTGTGCCTCGCTACGGTCTTCTTCCTGACCGGATGCGGGAGTTTGCAGTGGCCGTTTAAGAAGAAGCCGCCGAAGGCGATGGTCGTGGCCCCACTGTTCGTGGGGACGGTGACGCTGGTCAGCGAGGATCCATCTTTTGTGCTGATTGACAACGGATCGCTGCCTTCGCCGACCGCAGGCACGGTGCTGACGATTAATGGTCCCGGCACTCCGCCGGTGGAGATGAAGGTGACGCGTATTCAGAAGCCGCCGTTTGTGGTGGCGGATATTGTGAAAGGGACGCCAAAGAAGGGCGACCGGGTCTTCCGGTAGCCCTGCACGAAGCGGGGGCGTGGGATGGCGGTCACAGGGAAGATCCAGTGAATCCCCATTAAATTCCCAGTCGACACGTGGCGAGCCTCGCGCCGCCGAAAGCTTAGAGCGGTGGCAACGGATTTGCGGGCTCCGCGGATTCTTCCGGAGCATGCGCAGGGGAGGGCGCCACGGCACGCGGAGGCAACGCGCCCTCGGCGCTGGACCAGTAGGCGGTATTTACCAAGCGAGCACTGGTTTGGCGCAGGCGTCGCGCCATCTCCGTCATCATCGCGGAAGCGATCTTGTATCCGGTGGCGCTGTTGCTCTCCATGAACTTGTGAAAGCTCTCGTAATCGACGTAGGCCAGCCTGGTCGTCTTCATCGCGTAAATGCTCGCGGTGGCCACGCCGGGGTCGAAGAGATTGATCTCGCCGAAAAAGCCGCCTGGGCCGAGTCGACCGAGGAGCATCTCGCGCTTGTTGGCCATGCGGCGAATGTGGACGACGCCTTCCATCACGATGGAGAAGTTCTTCACTGGCGTGCCTTCTTCGATGATTCTATCCTTCGGCTTCACCTCGCGCTCCAGCAGTAGCGTGCAAAAGGCGCGCAATTCTTCCTCAGAAAGTTTGCGCAAAATCGAAACATTGCGAAGCAACTCGATATCCATGTGTGTAACGGTAACAGTGATTCCGGCCCCGCGGCAAGGGCGGAACCGGTAGCATTCGGTAAAACGGAGAGAGCCCTTTTCTGCTTTTCGTCGGATTTACTTCCCTCTGGACCACAGGGTCTTGAAAAAAGAAGTGGAATAGGAATAAGAAAAAGTCAGAAGCGTGGTTGACGAGTCATTCGACGACTTTAATATAAACGCCATTAAATTTATGCCAACCTTACGCGCCGTGGATACCAAGCGCACCGACGCCGAGAGGCTGGCGGACATTTTTACTGTCCTCCAGCGTTGTTTCATCCTGAATCTTTCCAAGGAGCTTTCCCGCGGCAATGTCTCCTTTCCGCAATACTGCCTGCTTGGGTTCCTCCGGGAGCAGAATGCACTCACCATGTCGGAGATCGCCCAGAAGATGGGGCATTCCACGGCGGCGGCCACGGGCCTCATTGATCGCCTGGAGAATCTCGGTCACGTGAAGCGGATGCACGCAAAAGATGACCGGCGCAAGGTGCTCGTGCAAATCACCACGTCCGGCACGAACCTCGTAGCCGAAGTGCGCGAGGACATGATCTCGAACCTGTTAAAAATGATGGAAGTTCTGGACCCGGCAGAGCAGAAGGTTTGGTTGCAGATCTACGAGAAAATTTTCAGCTACTGCAAATCGAAATGACTATTCGCCCCTTGGTCGCCAGCGTCGCGGCCCTCGCTCTCCTCATATCCCCAGCCCTCGCGCATTATCCGTATCCCATCCAGCACTTCTGGAAAGGTGATCTCACGCTCGATCAGGCGATCCGCCTCGCGCTCAAGCAAAACCCGAATGTGCTCAAGGCACTCTGGCAGATCGAGCAGACGCGTGGACAAATCATCGAAGTGCGTGCCGAGGCACTGCCTCACGTGTCGTTGACTTCGGAATACTTCCAGCAATCCAAATCGCTCCTCGTCGGGCGCAGCGGCAGCAGCGCCTCCGGCAATTCCGGAACGGGTAACACTGGGGCGACCAACGATCTCAACAAGCAGCTGGCGAATATCCCTGGCTTGACGCAGAGCACTGCGAGTCAAGTCACCAGCGCGGTGCAGAGCGCTGTCTCTCAATCTTCCCAGGCGTCGAACTCGCAGCCCTCCACGGGCGGCGGCGATATCTCGTGGAATGTGGACGTGCAGGTCTCCCAGGTCCTTTACGCCGGTGGCCAGATCGCTTCCGCGATCAAGATCGCGAAGTTCACGGACGACAGCAGTTACTTCAACCTGCGCGACGTCCTCGACCAGACGATCGATACTGTGCGCCAGCAATTCTACACCGTCCTGCTCAATCGCGAGCTCATCAAGGTGCAGGAAGAATCGGTGCGTTTGCTTCAGGATCAGCTCAAGGACCAGCAGAACCGCTTCGAAGCCGGCACCGTTCCGCGCTTCAACGTGCTCCAGGCCGAAGTGCAGCTAGCCAACCAGCAGCCGCAGTTGATCGCAGCGCGGAATAACTTCCTCATCGCCGAGTATCAGCTGGCCAAGACCCTCGGCATCGATCCCGGTCCGCAGGGCCAGACGACCTACAACGCCGTGGGTGAGCTGCGCGTCTACGAGCGCCCGCTTGGTCTGCGCAATGCGATCCAGATGGGCATCGAGCATCGGCCTTTCCTCAAGGTGCAGCGCTTGAACATCCTTATCCAAAAGGAGCAGGTGAAAGTGGCGCTCGCCGGCTACAAGCCCACGATCTCCGCGAATGGCGGCTACGAAGTGCGCAACAACCCGCTGACGAGCCATCTCGACCAGACGATCGATGGCTGGTTCTTCGGCATCAATGGCCAGTGGAACATTTTCGACGGCCTTGAGACCTATGGAAAGGTGAAGGCACAGCGGGCCGTGCTGGAGTCGGCAAAAGTGAATTACGACGACTCCGTGCACCAGGTGGAGCTCGAGGTGCAGCAGGCTTACGCCAATGTGCAGACTGCGCGGGAAACCATCCGCAGCCAGGCTAAAGTCGTCGAGCAGGCGCTCGAAGCCGTGCGTCTCGCTA
>JBGGMZ010000183.1:0-17013 GCA_041287745.1 Chthoniobacter sp.
GATTATCCAGAAGCAGAGCGCCACCCTGGAAAAACTCGACGAACTCGACAAGCAGGCCGAGCAGATGCGCTTTTTCGTCAAGCGCGGTTAGTGAGTCAAGCTCCCCATCGAATTCTCGCTATGGTTGATAGGTGAGGCATGCGCCCTCCACCTGCTCACCTCAAGTCGACGCCCGCGGTGTGATTTCGGCCGCGGCGTCTGACGCGAGGAAACGAGCGCCAGTCACAGCGCAATCACAAGCGATACCGAAGCTACCCTCACAAAGTCTTCGCTTCCGCGGCGCGTTGGGCTTTGACCTCCAGCTTGCGGTAAAGCGTGGCCATGCTGATGCCCAGCATCTTTGCGGCCTTCTCACGGCTGTTGCCGTTAAACTTGATTGTCTCCTCGATGTAGCGACGTTCCTGATCGCGAATGTACTCATCCAGGGTCTGACCAACAGGTAGCGTGCCCGTGTGTTCGACCGGCGGTGAGGTGGCGTTGCGGATAACCTGCGGCGGAAGGTCCGTCGTGCGGACTAGCCCATCGTCGCAAAGGGCGCAGGCGCGTTCCACGGCATTTTCCAACTCACGCACGTTGCCCGGCCAGCGGTACTTGGCCAGCATGTCGATGGCCTTCGGATCGATCTTCTTCGGCTCGGTGCCAGTCTGCGCGGCGTTCTTCTGCAGGAAATGATTCACCAGCAACGGGATGTCGTCCGGCCGCTCGCGCAGGGCGGGCATTTCGATCGGGATGACGGCGAGGCGGTAGTAAAGATCCTCGCGGAAATTGCCGCCTTTGATCTTGTCCCCGAGCGCTTCGTTGGTCGCGGCGAGCACACGCACATTGATCGGGACGCTCTTCGTATCACCCACGCGGCGGATCTGGCGCTCCTGGAGCACACGCAGCAGCTTGGTCTGCAGCGGCTGGGCCATCGAGTTGACCTCGTCGAGGAAGATGGTGCCGGCTTCCGCTTCTTCGAAAAGGCCGATCTTATCCTGCACCGCGCCGGTGAAGGAGCCCTTCTTGTGGCCGAAGAGTTCGGACTCGAGCAAATTTTCCGGCAGCGCGGAACAATTGATCGCCACGAAGGGTTGGTGCTGGCGGGTGGAATTGAAATGGAGAGCGCGCGCGACGAGTTCCTTGCCGGTGCCGCTCTCGCCCTGGATCAGGATGGTGCTGTCGGTATCGGCGACCTTGGCGATGAGATTGTAAATCTCCTGCATCTTGATGCTCGTGCCGATGATGTTTTCAAAGCGATACTTTTCCTTGACGATCTGCCGCAAGTTGCGGTTCTCGCGGACGAGGCTCTGGTTATCCAGAGCGCGCTGGATGGTGAGCTGCAACTCGTCGACCTTGAAGGGCTTGGTGATGTAATCGTATGCACCCAGCTTCATCGCCTCGAGAGCCGTTTCGACCGTCTTGTAGGCGGTGATGAGGATCACCGGCGTCTGCGGCAGCACCTCGCGGCACTCCCGGAGAATGTCGAGACCGCCGACTTTGTCCATGCGCAGATCGGAAATGACAAGCTGGGGTGCGTGGACCCCGAGATTCTCCAGCGCCTTCTGACCGGAGGCATACGCCACGGTCTGATGTCCGCGTTCCTGGCAGATATCGGAGATGACCGACACCATGGCGGGATCGTCGTCGATAATAAGAATTCTAGCCATAAGAGAAGAGTCGCGGAAATGAGATTATTTCACGTTTGAGAAATGGAAAGCGAAAAGTTGCCTATGCCAATGCGAAGTTCTTCTCAGTGGCGAGAAAACAAACGGCATCTAAGCGCTATGCCGAGGCCGAAGTGACGTTTTCGATTCTAAGGAAACCGTCGCGCACCAAAATCTCCTGAAGTCGAAGTCTTACGTGAGAGCACGCACCACGTCGAACGGTTCAGCGTGGGGATCTGTTTCTCTCACTTCTCTGCCGCCGATGCCGTCGCTGCCTGCGTGAGCTGATCCAGTCCGTAGCTGAGCAGCAGCATGCTGTCATTCCAGATACCGGGTTTGTCCGTGTGCATGACGACGGAGATGACCTCATTGTTTCCGCGCATGGCGGCGCTGACCAGAACCTGCTGAGCTGGAATCGTGTAGCCGGTCTTTACCCCCGTGCAGCCGGGAAAACGCTCCAACAGCCGATTATGATTGCGCAGCGGATTGACCGCACCCTCCACGTTCCAATCATAGGACCGGGTGCTTACTACCTGGCGGAAAAAGGGCTGCTGCATGGCGGCGCGAGCGATAAAGGCGAGATCCCGCGGCGTAGTGTAATGATCCGGATTGTGCAGCCCGTTGGGATTCATGAAGTGGGTATTCGTCGCGCCCAATTCCTTCGCGCGGCGGGTCATCTTTTCAGCAAAGGCAGCGGCGGTGCCGGCATTGTCGCGCCCGAGGGCGTAGGCTACGTCGTTGGCACTCTTCAGCATGAGGCCGTAGAGCATCTGCCGGCTGGTGAAATGCTGGCCGGGCTTCAGCTCGAGGCTGCTTTCGCCGACCTTGCTATCCTCCAGCGTACACTCGACTTCGTGATCGAGATTCCCTTCTTCAATGACCAGCAGGGCGGTCATGATCTTCGTAGTGCTGGCGGGAAATTGCGGCGCGTCGGCATTGCGCTCGTAGAGCGATTTGCCGGTGCGGCCATCGATCACGATGGCGCCCCAGGCAGCGAGCTGCAGTTCGCCGTTCGCATCGGGCTGCAAATTCGCCGGTGGAGGCGCAGGCGTGACGGTTGGAGGGGTAGTGGGCCGCTTCTTCTTCTTCGTCGCGCCGAGCAGGCCGTGCGGGGACAGAACGAGGGCTGCCGCGGTGAACAGCAGAAGGAAATTACGCGCGGATTTGGCCATCGATCATCATCCAGGAAACGGGGTCTTCGTGATTCACGATTTCCTCGTAGACGCCGCCCAAGCTACCGGGCGAAGGCAGCGCGATCAAGTCGGCGAGTGCACCAGGCGCGATTTTCCCCAGCTGGCCGCGCCGGCGCAAGGCGCGCGCGGGGTTCACCGTCACCATGCGCAGCAATTCCTCCGCACGCAGCCACGGATCGGTGCGCCGCATGAACCGCATTTCGTCGAAGAGGCTCAGCGAATCGGTGCTCGCGAGGCTGTCCGTGCCCAGGCAGAGATTCACGCCGAGCTCGTGCAAACGCTGTGCAGGAAAGGGCGGATGGCTGAAATAGCGATGGCTGCCCGGGCAATGGACGATGTGCGGCCCGGCCCCGCGAGGCAGCTCGGCGAGCAACTGAAAATCCTCCTCGAGCAGGGTGTTCATGTGCGCGAGGAGCCACTTTGTATCGACGGCGCCACTTCTCCACAGGTGCCCAAAAGGCGTGAACCTGCCGCAGTCCTCCATAGGCCGCTGGAGTGAGTTCATGAAGTCGTAGAGCGGGCCCGCACCGTGCCGGAACATGGCGAATTCCTCGGTGGACTCCGCGACATGCGTGGTCAGAGGCATGGTGAAAGAGGCCGCGCAGGCATTGGCCAGCTGGTAAAGATCGAGCGATGCAGTGTAGGGCGCGTGCGGGCTGAGGCCGAAACTATCGAGCGAATTGGCCCGGTGCTGGAAAAACGAGAGCGCACCCGCGACCACATCGTCTGTGGTAATGCGATGGCGGATGTCGATCATTTCATAGAACCACCACGTGCGCACGGGCGACGGATCCAGGTGGGTCATGAGTTCAGGAAATGCCTCGATGTTGCACACGCTGGTCGTGCCCCATTTCTGCAGCTCGGAAAAGCCGCGGCGGATGGCCGCGAGGTAATCCTGGCTATCGAGACTGCGCTTGAGGGCGTTGATCCGTTGCACCCAAGTGGTGAACTGCTTGGGCGGCGCAATCGCCCAGCGCATCATCGTGTAGTCGAGATGGCAGTGCGCATTGATGAGGCCGGGAAGGAGAACTTGCTCGCCGAGGTCGAGCACCGGGCCATCCGAAACCCATTGCAGATCCGGCACGGTTCCGACGGCGACGATGCGGTTGCCCTCGATAGCGACGGCGCCATTTTCAATCGGCGGTCCATCCATCGTGACCACCTGTCGGGCGCGGATGATCATGCGGCGGCCCCTCCTTTTTTCACCACTTCGCGCGCCTGCGCCACGAGAAGGTTGCACGCCTCCTGGCAGAGCAGCGGCAGGGTATTTGCGGGTGCTTCCGGCTGGAATTTCTCCGCAGGCAACGAGGTGATGGGCACCTCCGGCGCGATCTGCCACAGGATCCGCTTGAGACACCCGCCATCGTTGCGGCAAAAGCCGGCGATCATCGTCTGAGCCTGATCGTCGGTGATCTTGCGGGTAATGGCATACATGCCGGTCTGGCGCGCAAGAGTGTGCCGCAAGGGCACGGCAACGAGACGACCGCCTCGATGGCTAAGCCACACGCCCAACATCGCGGGATAGAAATAATCGAGCGCCGTGCGCAACTCGGTGAGGCTGGCGAGTCGCAGCTTCCATCCATGACGCAGATTGGGCGCGGTCTTCAGCGGGCGGAATTTGCCATCGGCATCGAAGTGCGCCAGCTCGCGCGCGGCTTCCGCGCCCTCGTACTCGGTCAGGTCTCGGCGCGCACCATCTCCACGATGAGAGAGCGCGAACCCACCGGCCCCCGGTTCGAGGTGGATTTCCCCTATCTCACGGCCACCGCCTGCAATCCATTCTGCGAGCGCTTGCGTGAGCGTAGGCATCATGCGACGGCAACGGCATGCGCGGCGTCGAATGCCGCGACTTGCTCGAGAATGACATCCGCGAAAAGCGGCTCCGTGCCGATGGCGCTGGCGTAGTAGAGCGAGCGGCCGCGAAGGGCGTAGGGATTGTGACGGAAGATTTCCTTCTGCGTGGCGCTGGCCGCACCGGCGGATTCTGTAGCGATCCCGAGCAACACGGGGATGTCCTCGTAGCTGTGCAAGCCGTCGGCGATGAAGAAGGGCACGACGACCACATTGGGCCGGGAGGCGTATTTATCCCACTTCGAAATGAGCGGCTCCTCTTCCATGTAGGCATTCAGCACCTCGCCGTAGAGACCACGCGCGGCGATGGTTTCCACTTCGCGTTTCGCAGCGACGGCGGAATTGTCGTTCAAGTCCGTGCCATGGCCGACGATGAAGAGACTGGTCTGCGCAGGCGGTACACCGGGCGCCACTTCCGCAGCGCGATGCAGCAGGAGCTCTGTCATGCGCGGATGGCTGCCGACCGGCTCGCAATACTTGATGGTCCGGCCGTCGCGCTGCGTGACCGGGCCGGTGAGCTCCAGTTCGCGCGGGATAACGGTGCGGGTGAAGTAGCCCTCGCTGATGAAATTGGGCACGACGTAGATGTCGTCGGCATCCACCATGTGCAGCACCTGGCGCAGACTCGGTTCTTCTTTCCAGAAAGCGCAATACACCTCGCCGAAGACGCCACGCCGCGCGATCTCTGCGGCGTGGTCGAAGGTCGGTGCGCTGGAATCGGCGTTCACGGTGGAACCGTGGCCGACGATGATGAGCGCGCTGTGGGGTTTGGCGGTCATATTCGGGTGTGCGTTGTATGGATACGTGCGCACAAGTCGAACGGTTTCGCCGCGCTAGCCAGCGAGTTTTGTGAAATGTGGGGGTGGGAGGCATGGGAAATAGGGGATTGCTCAATCCCGCGCCTCCCGGCATTCCCATTTTTCCTACTGCGCAAGCCTCTGCAAAGCCGCCCGCGAATCTTCATCGCGTACATCCAGCTTCGCCGCCTCGCGCCAGGCCTGTGAGGCGAGTGCCGGCTGGCGTTGCTCTTCCAGCAACTTGCCCAACAGGCGCCACGACTCGGCACGGAAGGGGTGGCGCTGCAGAAAATCACGCAGTTCGCCCAGTGCTTCCTTCTGCATGAAGACATCGCGTAGATATTCGATGTGGCGCTTGCGAATGCCCCAGTTATCCGGCGCGAGCGCGACCGCCTTTTCCAACAGCTCGCGCGGATTAACGCCCGATTCCACGTTCTCCAACGTGGCGCGCAGCACGAGGCAATCGGGCGCCAGCAGCGGCGAAGTCTCCGCCTTGTCCAGCGCCTTGCTCGCCCCGGCAAAATCCTGCGCCCGAAGCAGAATGCTGGCGTAGCCGAGCCAGATGATCGGCTGGTCGGACGAGCGGCGCAGCGCCTCGCGATAGAACGCCAACGCGGCGCCTTGATGTCCCGCAGCAAATTCCACGTTGCCGAGATTCATCAGCATGCGCGGGGATTCACCGCCCATCGCCATGGTGCTGGTGATGAAGGTCCGCTGGTCGCGCCAATCGTATTGCCGGGCAAAGCCGATGAAAAGGAGCAGGGTCACCCAACCGGCAGCCAATCCCCCCAACGCACTGCGCAACCATCGCGGCGTCGTCAGACTCTGCCAATGCACACCCACCATGAGAGCCACGGCGAGAAACAGAAACGCGCTCGGCACATAGAGCCAATGCTCGGCGATGGTAGCATTGAGTGAAAAGAGATTACTGATCGGCAAATACGCGACGAGGAAGGCCGCGAGGCAAAGGGCCACGAGCGGCGCCCGACGGAAGCCGTGACGCATCCACAGGACCAACCCGATCAACAAGAGCACGCCGGCGAGGGTCTGGTATTCGAGCAAGCGTGCCTGTCGCAGAGTGGCTTCGGGGGTGTCGAGCGGACGTGTGCTGACATCGCGTTCCATGTGCAGATAAATGGGCGCTACCAACAGCCCGGCGTATCCGGCAAAGGCCCGCGCCGCGAGGATGGGACGAATGGCCACCGGCGTGGGCGGCGACGGAGGCGGCGGCACCTTCTCCGAAGTGAATCGGAGCCCGCTGTACGCGCCGGCCATGGCGAGCGCGATCAGAACCCATGCGATGAGCGCGCGCCGTGTTTCTTTTTGCCACGCCAGGATGAGCAGCCAGAGCGGCAGGAAGATCAGGCCGCTCTCCTTCGAAAGCATCGCGAGAAAAAAGCAGAGCGCAGCCCCTAGTTGCCACAGCCGCGCGCGGCGTGTCGCCTGCATCCCGGCCAGCCCCAGGGCGAGGCCGCTAAATCCAAACAGCGCGGCCAGCGGATCGGCCCGGCCCGCCACGTAGGTGACCGCGGAAGTGTGCAAGGGAAGAATCACCCAAATCACGGCCACACTGAGCGCCAGGATCAACCGCACTTTTTCCGACCACTGCCTGGCCAGCGCCGCGAGCAAACCCTGCGCGGTGAAGAACAGCGCGATCGCCGCCCCGAGGTGCACGAGAATGCTCGTGAGGTGCCAACCCCATGGGCGGGCAAAACCGTAAACCTGGTAATCGAAAACGAAACTCAGCCGCTGGATCGGCCGGTAGAAACTCGAGGCCGTGGCATCGAGAAACAGGAAATGCTGGAAGCCCTCGGGGATGAGCCGCCAGCTCCGAATGAGCGGGTCGCGCAGGACCAGCGCGGTGTCATCCCAGACAAAACCGTTGCGCAACGCGGGCCAGTAAACGAGAAAAGTCGCCGTAATGATCAGCAACACGGCTCCGGTTCGCGTTAATTTTTTCAAGCAAGCGATGATGAGAAACAGAATTCACGCCAGCAAGCGCGCGTTTGCGCTGGTGATCGCACTCGCCGCTCTGTTTACGAAAGCGCTCGCCGGAGGACTCGATCCCTCGGTGCAGCAGTTGATTGTGAGTGTGGCTTCGGATTGGGATGCATCGACCGGCAAACTGCAGGTTTTCGAAAAGAAGGATGGCGAATGGAAACCCGCCGCCGCGCCCATCCCCGTACTCTACGGCAAGAACGGTCTCGTGTGGGGCCGCGGTGTCTACGGCACGAATGAGCCCGGCACGCACAAACAGGAGCGCGACGGGCGGGCCCCCGCGGGCGTCTTCAAGATCGGCACCATTTACACCTACGACTCCGCGCTGCCGGAGGGCGCGAAGTATCCCTTCCACACCGTGGGAGCGGGCGATGCCTGGAGCGATGACATTACCTCGCCCAATTACAATAAGTTCATGACCGTGGATCCGGCAAACCCGCCGCCGTGGTTCGAGAAGCAGAAAATGCGGCATGGCGATTTTGCCTATCGCTGGCTGGTGGAGATCCGCCACAACTCCGATCCACCGGTGCCGAATGGTGGCAGCGCGATTTTCTTCCACATCCGCCGCGGCCCTGCGCGCAAGACCGCGGGCTGCACGACCATGGCCGAGGATGAACTGGTCAAACTCATCCGCTGGCTACGCGCCGACAAGCACCCGCACTATGCGCTGCTCCCTCGCTCGGAATACGAAGCGAAGTGGAAAGCGTGGGGTCTGCCCAGCCCGCAGGAAGCGGCCGCGGTGATGCCCTGAAATCAAGGACGCGCCGGAGCGCTTCCATCCGTGACCGTAAGGAGTAACCGGTCCAGGTCTGCCATATTGATCGGCTTCGTCATATGCGCGACGAAACCGGCAGCCAGCGTGCGCCGGATGTCCTCCTCCATGCCAAAGCCCGTCATGGCGATACTCACCGGCTTCCGCCCTGAGTCTGCGAAGTAAGAGATCAATTCCGTCCCTTCGCCGTCGGGTAGCCCGAGGTCGCTGATGACGACGTCAAACTCCCCCGAGGCCGCGAGCGCACGAGCCGCCCGGAGGCTGCCCGCCGGCGAAACCTGATGCCCCCGGCGCACGAGCAGACGCGACAATGTCTCGCGGGTGTCTTCGTGATCCTCGACGAGCAGGATGCGCCTGCCTGTCTGCCTCGCAGGCACGCTGGTTACGGCACCACCGGTTTTGCCCGCAACCAGTGCCACGGGAGAGGCGGCCAGCGGAAACTCGAGCCGGAATGTGGAACCCAGGCCGCGCCCCGGGCTCTCGGCCATGATATGTCCCCCATGTTGCTCTACGAGAGCGCGCGTGATGGCGAGCCCAAGTCCAAGTCCGCCGAAGGAGTTTCCATTCGAACCTTGCTGGAACGCCTCGAAAATTTTCGCGATGTCGGCGGCAGCGATGCCGACACCGGTATCCGTGATCTCGACCACGAACTGACCGTTTCGATTCGTCGTGCGAAGCGAGATATCGCCACCGGACAGGGAAAATTTCACCGCATTGCGCAGCACGTTCCAGAAGACCTGCTGCAGCCGGACCGGATCGGCTTCCACCCAGTGTTCGGCCGCATTCAGCCCAAGCGCGAGTTGCAGCCCCTGCGCTTCGATATCCGGCTGCACGAAGCCCAGGCACGCGCGAAGGAGTTCATGCGCGTCGAGGGCCTGCAGATCGAGCCGGAGCTTGCCTCGGGTGATGCGCGTGAGATCGAGCAAGTCGTCGATGAGACGCGCCTCCAGTTCGATATTGCGGCGGATCGCCGCGAAATCCGCACGCACCGCCGGCGGCAGATCCGGATTGCGCTCGGCCTCACCGGCGACGAGCAGCACGGGATTGAGCGGGGTGCGCAACTCGTGGCTCAACGTGGCGAGGAAATCATCCTTGGCTCGGGAACCTGCCTCCGCCGCCGTCTTGGCCGCGGCGAGTTGCTGCTCGCCTTCTTTCCGTTCGGTTACATCCCGCGTGGTGCCGGCGACGGCCTCCACACTTCCATCCGCGCCGAACACCGGGACGAAAATGTAGTCGTAAATGCGGCGCCCGTTTGTCCCAGTAAATGGCACCTCACCGCGCACCGGCAGCTTCGTGGCGATCGCTTGATTGATCTCCCGGTCATGCATGGCCGCGTGCCAGGGCTCGTAACCGAGTTCCAGGCAATTGCGCCCGATCGACTCATCCCACGTCCTGCCCCACATCGTGAGGAGTGCCTGGTTCGCATAAATGAACCGATGCTCGAGATCGAAAATATAAACTAAATCCGGGGTGCTCGAGAGCACTGCCTCATAAAGCCGGGTCCGCCGATGACTGACCTCCAGCGCTTCTTCTGCGCGTCGAAGTAGGCTGGAAGGGGAATCAGACATAAGTGGAGACGCTGGAGAGTTCATCGGTCGACGGCGTCGCTTGGACGCATTTATGAACGAAATTCGCCGATACGCAAACCTCTGCCTCGCAGGCCGGAAAATCCTTCTGGTGAGGGAATAATTGCCGCTCCGTCCGCGTCCCTACTTGTTACGAACCCACAAAATTCTCCGCTAACAAATCGCCTTTTCCCCGGATACTCATTGACCGCAGCCGCTGGTTCCCTCGGGAGCCACTTCCGCAGGAACCTGAACCCCCATCTCTTATGATCATTGCCACTCTCTTCAATCTGGCTGGACCGGATGTCCTCATCATCCTGTTCATTGCCCTCTTTCTCTTTGGCGGGAAGAATCTGCCTGCCCTCGCCCGCAGCGTGGGCGACGCCATCCGCGAATTCACCAAGGCCAAGAGCGAAGTCACCGACCCCACTCTCCGGCAGCCCCCTGAATGACCCATTGCAACTTACCGCAAGCCGGTGTAGTTGAAGCAGAACCCCATTACCTATGAATATCGCCAGTCTTTTCAACCTAGCAGGGCCGGATCTCATCATCATCCTGCTTATCGTCCTGCTTCTTTTCGGCGCGAAGAAGCTGCCGGAACTCGCCCGTGGCATGGGTCAGGCCGTCCGTGAATTCACCAAGGCCAAGGACGAATTTGAGCGCGAAGTGACCCGCCCACCGGAGCCGCCCGCCCCGACGGCGAAGCTGGATCATCCGCCGACCGATGTGGCTCAGGACGCGCATCACGACGCAAATCACGACGAGCACTCCGCCCAGACGCAGGAAGTGCCGCAGACCCGTGTGATCTAAGGTAGACCTCAGACAATTCTCGATTAGGGCTCGCCTTCACCGGGCGAGCCCTTTTCCATTTCGGGGCATGAGATTTCCCCTGCTCTTCGCCTGCGGCGACGCCACTACCGCAGGATGAATCACCGCCAGTATCGACAGCTCAAGACCTACTCGGCGGCCAGTGCGTTTCCGATCATCCCACCTCCCTCGGAGGGACAGCTCATGTCGGCGCTCTACCAACTGGAGCAGTCGCAATGGTGGTCGCCGGAGCAAATGCGGGAGTCGCAGTTCGATCAGCTCCGGCTGCTCTGCGCCCATGCAAACAGGGAGATCCCGTTTTACCGACAGCGGTTTCAACAAGCCGGTATTGGCGATCTCACCCTCCTCAACTCGGAGGAATGGCAACGCCTGCCCATCCTCACTCGCGGCGACTTTCAGGGAAAAGAAGGCCAGATCTCGACGTCGAAGATTCCCGCGCCCTATCAGGTCACCGGCAGCATTGCGACCTCGGGCTCCACTGGCCAGCCCATCCGCGTCTCGACCACGAACCTCACCCAGTTCCTCTGGAATGCCTTCACCTTACGCGAGCACCAGTGGCACGACCTGGACTTCTCGCAAAAGTTCGCCGCCATCCGCTATCTGGGCCAGAAGGAAGCCGCCTACCCGACTGGCGCGGCGATGGCCAACTGGGGTCCACCCGACACTCTGCTCTACCAGACCGGCCCATGCAGCGTGCTGGATAGCAAGACGACCACCGTGGCCCAGCAGTGGGACTGGCTCCTCCGCGAGCAGCCGGCCTACCTCGTCACTTACCCCTCGATCCTCGCCGAGCTCCTCAAGCACTCGCTCGAGACGGACCGTCGCCCGGGCAACCTCCGCGAAGTCCGCCTCTTCGGCGAAGCCATCGACGACGACCTCCGCACCCTCTGTCGAGAGACTTGGAGCGTTCCCGCTACCGACACCTATTCCGCCAACGAGACCGGCCCCATCGCCCACCAATGCCCCAGCCACGCGCACTACCATGTGCAGGCCGAGAACCTCCTCGTCGAGATCCTCAACGACCAGGGCCAGCCGTGCGCCCCTGGCGAGATCGGTCGCGTCGTCCTCACTACACTTCACAACTTCGCCACCCCTCTCATCCGCTACGCGATCGGTGACTACGCGGAAGCAGGCCCCACCTGCCCCTGCGGCCGCGGCCTGCCCGTGCTGCGGCGCATCCTCGGCCGCACACGCAACCTGCTCACCCTTCCCACCGGCGAAAAGCGCTGGCCGAATCTCAGCTGGGGCAAGCTCACCCGCATCGCGCCGGTCACCCAGTATCAGCTCATCCAAAAGACCCTGCACCATATCGAAGCCCGTCTCGTCGTTCGCGAAAAAGTCACTGGAGGGCAGGAGGATCAGCTGCGCGAGGTTCTTGCCGATACTTTCGGAAGTAGCTTCGAATTCACTTTTCTTTACCCGGACTCGATCGAGCGGAGCCCTGCGGGGAAGTTCGAGGATTTCAAGTCCGAGCTCCCCTAACCTTTCCCGATCGTGCAAGACTGGATATCCAACCTATTCTCCGACAAGCAGTTGCTCCGCATGGGTCACGCCCAGCGCCTGGAGGACCTCAATCTCGGCTTCGGCTGGCTCTATTACGGCCTCACCCGCCTCCTTCGCCCCTCCGTCATCGTCGTCATCGGCTCGTGGCGCGGCTTCAGCCCCCTCGTCTTCGGCAAAGGCCTCGCCGACAACCCCGAACCCAGCCAGCTCCACTTCATCGATCCCTCCCTCGTCGATGACTTCTGGAAGGACCCCGACACCGTCCGCGCCCACTTCGCCCAGCACGGCGTCACAAACGTCCAGCACCACCTGCTCACCACCCAGCAGTTCGTCGCCACCGACACCTACCGCGCCCTGCCCCACGTCGATCTCCTCTTCGTCGATGGCTACCACACCGCCGAGCAGGCCCGCTTCGATCACGAAGCCTTCGCCCCTCTCCTTTCCGAAAAGAGCCTCGCCCTTTTCCACGACAGCTGCTCCGAACGCGTCTCGAAAATCTACGGCCCCGAAAACGCCTACCGCTACACCGTCCGCGACTACCTCGCCGAATTGAAGCGCGACCCGCGCTTCCAAGTCCTCGACCTCCCCTTCGCCGAAGGCGTCACCTTGGTGCGGAAGGTTCCCCTCTCTTAATCTTAATCTTACTCCTAATCTTAATCCCTTTGCGCGGCTCGGCGGCTGAGGGAGAAGAGTAAGATTAGGATCAAGATTAAGATTAAGAGGAAAGCCACCCGCTCGGAAACCGAGGCCTCCCGCAATCTCCCGCCCCGAAAACCACTCGACTTTGCCCCCCTTTCCCCTTCATACGTCCGCCTAATGGAACACATCCAATTTTCCTTCCTCCGCGGCATCTGCCAGCTCCCCGGCTACATCGCGCACGCCAAGGGCTTCTTCGGCGAGCACGGCCTGGATGTGAGCGTCGCCGTCGCCCCCACTGCCTGGATGGTCCCCGAGCGTCTCTTGAATGGCGAAGTCCACTTCGCCGTCATGCCCTGGACCCGCGTCGCCGCCGCCCGCGCCTCCGGCGAACCCCTCGTCACCATCTGCGGCTCCGGCCACGAAGAAGCTGCCATCGTCGTCCGCGCCGACCTGCGCAACGACCAGGTGCGCAAAGTCGCCATCCCCCAGCGCGGCGGCATCAAGGATCTCACCGCCATGGGCATGCTGAACAGCCTCGGCTGGGACGGCGTGGAACTCCTCCGCATGCCCTCCGGCGACGGCGCCATCCTCGCCCTCGTCGGCCAGGGCGCCGACGCCGCCTCCATGGTCGAGCCCTACGCCACCATGCTCGCCGACATGGGCATCGGCCGCATCGTCCGCCGCACCGGCGATCTCTGGCCCGGCGCCCCCGGCTGCTCCCTCACCACCACCGCCGGCATCATTGAAGAGCGCCCCGACCTCGTCCGTCGCGTCGTCGCCGCCTTCGTCCAGGGCGCGCAATTCGTGGAAGCCAATCCCGACGAATCCGCCGCCATCGCCGCCGGCTACATCGGCGTCGGGGAAAAATTCATCCGCAGCGCCCTGCGCGTGAACAACCCCAATCTCCAGGCCCTCGAAAACAACCAGGCGATCCAGAGCGTCCTCGGCCTCATGACCAAGATGGGCTACATCGCCGCCGCCCCCACCGAGCGCTTCTACGAAGGCAGCTTCCTCAAGGAAGCCACCGCCGCCATCCCGGCGTAGTTTGGGCACGGCGGCAGCTCTCCTGTAGCGGCGGTCTATGACCGTCGAATCCTCACGCTCTGTAGCGCCGGTCTATGACCGTCGCCATCTTCCGTATGGGAATCCGCCGACGACTTGCGGATGAATCCGGCGGTCATAGACCGCCGCTACAGCATTGCTTCGAGATCACGCTTAAGCTTCCTGCATTCCTGCTTTCCTGATTCCATCCCTTTCCGGAACCCCTGATGCCCCCCGCCCCCACGCGCCCTACCCTTCTCTGCTGCGCGTTTCCGTTTGGGTATGGGCCGGCCGTGAAGCTCCAGCTCATCGCCCGCCGCCTCCGTGCGGCCGGGTTACACACGGTCTTCCTCGGCCACGGCATCGCCCACGAAATGGCCGCGCAGAGTAGCGACGCCTTCGACGAAGTCCTCCACGCCCAGCCCGGCGACCCACACGTCGCCCCGCAGATCGCCTCCGCCGCCGGACTCTTTTCCATGATGGACCGCGAATTCGCGGCCCTCGCCCTGGCCCAGGGCAAGCCCGTCTACGTCGCCGATAGCCTCCGCTGGATGCGCGACGAACTCCCCGCCCCTTTCGCCGCCGCCCAGCGCTATTGGGTGCAAAATTTCCTGCCCTCCGTCTCCAGCGCGAAGGTCACCGCCAATACCGTCTCCGTCGGCCCGATCGTCGAGCCCCGCACCCCCACCCCGCCGGAGCGCCGTCACGCCCTGGTCATCAATCTCGGCGGCTGCGAGACCCCCGCCGGCCCGCAGATGGAAAACTTCTCCTACGCCGCATTCATTCTGCGCGGCGTCCTGCAGAGTGGCGCCCTCGAGCGATTCCAAGGCAACGTCACCCTGCTCGCGGGCAGCAACGCCATCGTCCACCTGCGGGCCGCCTTTCCCCGTTGCGGCGTCACCCTGCGCACCGCCCCGCATCCGGAAGCGCTCGACCTTTTCGCCGCCGCCACCACCGTCTTCACCGCCCCGGGCCTCACCACCGCGCTGGAATGTTTCCAGTTCGGCATGCCCACCTACTTCCTCCCCCCGCAGAACTATTCCCAGTGGCGCATCCTGCGGCACCTCGAGGAGAGCGGCCTCGCCGCCGGCTCCTTCACCTGGTCGCAGGTCATGAATCATTTCCCCGCCCTCGACACCATCCCCGAGCCCGACCGCACCCCGCTCCTGCGCCAGGCCATCGCCGAGGTCAGCACCGCTCCCCACGCCCGCGACATGTTCGCCGCCTCCCTGCAGCAGAGACTTGCCACCGACGGCACCACCCTCGCCGCCCGGCAACACGCCTTCTTCCAATCGCTCGGGCCAAATGGCGCGGAGACGATCGCCGGGGAGTTGATCGGGCTCTTCGGCGGCGAGCGCGCGGGAAAGGCCGGCCCGGCCAGCGCCTAGCGGGTGTGCGGAAACTTCGCGGCCGAGAAAAATTAGGCACGGATGAAACACGGATTCAGAGGTTCGCGATGAGCGGGGGAATTCGGTGACGAGCGCGCGGAGAAAGCCATCGGCTCGTCAGCCCGGAGACTTTGGGGTAGGAGGGGAACCGCGAATGGACGCAAATCGGCACGGATGAATGCAGCTTGCACCCGCCCCGCGCGGTAGCGTGTTCCAAAAAAACTTCGTCATCCTGAGCGCAAAGCGGAGCGGGCGAAAGCCGAGCGAAGCGAGACGCCTATGGGACTGCGGGGCAAATCTCACGCATCCGTGGGCAGCGGTGGTGCGGAGCTTCGTCAACAACGACGCGTAACCACGCGACCAGCCATTTCGTCCTTTGCTCATAAACGCCAACTGAGTCTCACGCAGAGCACCGCCATCCGCTTTCGGCTCCGCTCAAGAACCCGCGAAAGCCAGAGATCCTTCGGTTGTCCCCACGGCACCGTGGACCTGTCGCTTCGCTCCAGTCCGCCCATGCTTCCTCGCTGCGCTCAGGATGACGGCCTTTTTTGGAACACGCTCCCGCGCACATCGGCCACCGTCCCCCAATCCAAGCCCTGGCTCGTATCCCTTTTGGGCGAACAGATTTCCCTCCCCACCCGCCTCTCATCCTCATCCGTGTCTCATCCGTGTCCATCCGTGACTAAAAACTGCATCGTCCAGACCGAAGAGACGTAATCCTCCAATCCATCCAATCCGGTTAATCCTGTCTAAAACCCCAGGACAGGATTAACAAGATGGCCAGGATGCACAGGACGACCCGCCCGCGAAGGGCCGCGTTTCCGCTCGTCCGCGCACCGACCATTTCCCAAATCCCTTTCCGATCCATGTCTCTCCCATCCATCCCCGGCCTCCCCTCCGAGTCCCGCATCCAGGAAATCTTCGAGGCCCTCGGCTATTTCAATTACCTCACCTTCGCCCCGCCGAATATCTACCCCATGTCCGCGCCGGCCTTTCAGAAAGCCGAGCACACCCCGCGGCCTGACTACGCCGACGTCGGCGGCCCCATCGGCCTCTACGCCCACATCCCTTTCTGCAATTACGCCTGCAGCTTCTGCTTCTACGCCAAACGCATCGGCGAGACGCGCGAGACCATGGTCCGCTACGTCGACGCCCTGGAAAAGGAACTCGCCTGGATCCCACCCGGCACTCCGCTCAACCAGCTCTACGTCGGCGGCGGCACCCCCACCGCCCTGCCTCCCGAGCTGCTCGATCGCGCCCTCACCGCCCTCTTCCGCCATGTTGTGCGCGGCCCACACACCCACACCCACACCGTCGAGTGCTCGCCCGATTCCCTCACCGACGCGCACATCGAGGTTCTCCTGCGACACCAGATCGGCCGCATCAGCATGGGCATCCAGTCCACCCACGATGACACCCTCGACCACATCCGCCGCAAGCACGCCGGCGAAGTCGCCCTCGCCTCCTGCGAGAAGCTGGTCAGCCGCGGATTCATGGTCAATGTCGACCTCATCTACGGCCTCCCCGGGCAGACCCACGACCACTTTCGGCGCGACCTCGACCTCGTCTCCGCCAGCGGCGCCCACTCCATCACTGCCTACAACCTGCGGGTGAACGAACGCACCCCCATCGCCCAAAAGATCGGCGAAGACGAACGCCTCGGCCCGCAACGCCCGAACCGCCCCGTGCAGCAGGTACAAGTAGGCCCGGCCGTAGGCTTCCATCGACCCCGACACGTCGGCGATCAGGACCACGCGCCGCTGGCGGGTACGGCGACGGCGGCGCACCAGCCGGA
>JBGGMZ010000184.1:0-2770 GCA_041287745.1 Chthoniobacter sp.
GGTGAGGATGCGAAGAAGATCGCTGCGGCGGATGCCGGGGCGGTGACCTCGCGGGATCGCTTGAGCTTCGGACAGCAGCATCTCTTCACCGAGCAACTCGCGCACCTGCTCGGCGCCGGGCTTACGCTGGATGAATCGCTGGGCATTCTTGCGCAGCGGCTGCGTCAGCCGCGGTTGCGTGGGCTTTCGCACAATCTGCACCGGGCGCTTATCGATGGGCGCAGCCTTTCCCAGGCGCTGGCCGAGTATCCGCGCATCTTCCCTCCGCTTTACGTGAATCTCATCTCGGCCGGCGAAGCCAGCGGCGCCCTGCCGAAGATCCTGCTGCGGCTCTCGGAGTATCTTTCCGAGTTGCAATCCCTGCGGGATAAAGTGCGCGGCGCGTTGCTCTATCCCGCGATCCTCGTCTTTGCGGGCCTCGGGCTCATCGTCACCTTCATGACCGTGATGGTGCCGAAGCTGACCGGCTTTTTCAAAGGCACCGGGCAACCATTGCCGCCGGCCACGCAGATGCTCGTCTCGGCCAATGCGGCGATTGTGCACTACTGGTGGACGGTGCCGCTGGGCGCGATGGCGGCGGTGGCCTTGCAACGCGCCTACACGCAAAGTCCGGAGGGCCGGCTCGCCTGGGATGCGCTGATGTGGCGGGTGCCGCTGATGAGCCGTATCACGCGCTATCGCTTCTTCGTGCAATTTGCCCAGACGCTCGGGACGCTCTGCGACAATGGGCTCACCATGCTGCGTGCCCTCGAGCTGCTGGAGGAAATCTCCGGCAACGCGTGGGTGAAGGCCCGCACGCAAGCAGCGCGACAGTCGGTGATCGACGGCGCGGCGCTCTCGGTGGCTCTGCGCGCGCAGGATCTTTTCCCCGAGCTCTTCCTCGACATGCTGGCCGTGGGCGAGCAGACCGGGCGGCTCGGTGAGACCATGCATCACATTGCCGAGGTCTACGAACGCGAGCTCAACAAGCAGGTGCAGGTCGTCTCCACGTTGATCCCGCCGCTGGTCATGATCGCCATCGCCGCGGTAGTGGGCCTGGTCGTTTACGGCATCATGAGCGCGGTCTTCGGGCTCACGCAAAACCTGCACACGTCGCTGCACTGATTTTGAAAATGCGCGCAACCTTGCTCTCTCTCATCGCCGGTCTTGGCCTGTTCGCCGCGAGTATCGCGGCTGCCCAGGATTTACAGCAGGAGCCGACCCCGTTCACCACCTGGCTGGATTTCCGCCAGCTCGCTGGTGGCCAGCCCTTGCGCGCGCTGCCCATCTGGCTCGCGGGGGTGACGATCGATCGCAAGGCCGGTGGAGATGGTAACGCAATCACCAGCATCCAGATTCGCCTGCGGGAGATGGGCGACTTCGACCAGAAGCGGCTCCTGCGCATTTTCTTCGACGATCACGCGGACACGAAGCCGAGCGTGATCGGCCTTGGTTCGGCGGGAGAGCAGAAGTTTGCCCGCGGTCCTCTCGGCGAAGGGCTGGACCTGCCCACTTCCGAGACGCTGGTCTTTTCGCCCGCGGGGGTGGCCATGATCGTCATTCAAGTGCCGGGCGATGGGCGCAATCTGCGCGGCGCTTTCCTCGCGACATTGCAGTCGCATCCGATGATGAAGGCACTCGATTTCGCCGCGCCCGGCGACTTGATCGATGTCTTCGAACGCAATTCTGGCGCACCATTACCGGCGAATGACGTGGCGCTCTATGGCCGGGTGAAAGCGACGCTGGACAACACCACGGCGAAGCTCTCTGCCACCGGGCAGCAGAGTGTGACTTGGGAGTTCGAGCTCGAGGCGCCGCCGTTGCTCACCATGGTGAACTTCGAAGTCTCGAATGCCGATGGCCAATCGCCGTTGCAAGTAAGTGTGAACGATCAACCGCTTGGCCCCGTGACGGTCTCGTGGCCGGACCTTGCCGACCCCGGCTATCTCGGACTCGTGCGTCCCTTGGAAACCGGCATGCGCTTTCGCTACGCGGGATGGCTGCGGGCGCAGAAGATCATCCCCGGAGCCGTGCTCAAGCAGGGCACGAACCGGCTGGTCCTCACCGTGCCTGCCGAGGCCGGAGCGGTGGCCGTGCGCAACCTTGCCCTGCAACTCAAGCACAACTGGAAGAACCTCGACTACACGATCCACCCCACCACCCCATGAAGAAACAACTCCACTCCCGGGCTGCGTTCACGCTGCTCGAAATCATGCTCGTCGTCCTCATCATCGGTTTGCTCATCGGCCTCGCCGTGCGCCAGGTCGGCGGAAAGCTCGATGACGCTCGCAATGTCAAAGTGCGCGGCGATCTGCAGCAGATCAAAACCAACCTGATGATGTATCAGGCGGCCAATGGCTTCTACCCCACCACTGAGCAAGGCCTGAAAGCGCTGGTCAAAAAGCCGGACACCGAGCCCAAGCCGCGCAACTGGCGCGCGCTCGACGACCAGGTGCCGCGCGACCCGTGGGACCAGGAATATTTCTATCGCTTCCCCGGCAAACATAACCCGAAGGAATACGACATCTTCTCCGCCGGCCCGGATCGCAATCCGGACACCGAGGAGGACAACGTCGGGAATTGGCAGGCTGCGCAGCAGTAGCGGATAAAGCGCCGCAGCGAGTGTAGTCCGGCGTGTGTGGGAAAGCTTACTAGTGTCTTGTCATGGAAGTCCGCTGCATAAATCGGGCATGGAGAAGAAAGATCACCACGAAGACGCGAAGGCACGAAGGGGCAAAGTGTGATGGCTGTTGCTGAGATTACTCCCACCTTCGTGCCTTCGCGTCTTCGT
>JBGGMZ010000185.1:0-5318 GCA_041287745.1 Chthoniobacter sp.
GTAGGGCGTGCGCTCCAGAAGAAGCATGACGTGATCCATAAAAAGCCCATCGACATCCAGTTTCGCCGAGTGGTCATGCAAAGGCTTTTCGTCCAAATAGCCGAGGGCCCAACTTACGATCTCCTTCTCGCCGTCTTTTAAGATCGCATACGCCACCCAGCCTCGCCAAACCATTTGCCCTCTCGGAGGCCGCATCGCGGTGGGCTCGGGCTTGCCGAACGCATCGTCGCCTTGCGACATGAGCAGGTAGTCGACCTTCGCTCCCTCCTTATTGAATCCCTCCCAACCGGACAGCACCAGATCTTTGATCTGTCTCCCCCGCAAGACACGCGTTGGCCTCAATGTCACTTTGTCACCTTTCTGACTGACGATTCTCCCAACAAACACAACTTCCGCTCGGACCAAATCTCCATCGAACGATGTCGGCGAGGCTACACCGTTTGCGGCCAGCAATCCGGAAAGAACAATCCCCGCAATCCCCAAAACACGCATTGTTTTCGAACGAAGGCACACGTCGAAACGCATATTCGCAAGCCTTCCCGCGAGGATCGTCCACCACAAGCGAGAAATCGCCAGCATATCACCACGGGAAGACCTTCTACGCCCGCGCCTTTGGCCGCCCCTTGCCGTATTTCACCGGCTTGCGCTTGGGCTCGATCTTGCTCACGCCGGTGCCGGCTTTGAGCTCGGCGATCTGGTCGCGGAGGAGCGCGGCTTTTTCGTACTCGAGGTTGTTCGCGGCGATCATCATTTCCTGCTCCAGTTCGCGCAGGGTTTCGCTGAGGGAGAAGTCGCCGCCGCCTTCGCGCACGACGGATTCCTCCATCTCGCGCCCCTTGAGGATGGTGTGCAGGCTCTCCTGCACGGCGCGCTGGACACTGCGCGGGGTGATGCCGTGCTTTTCGTTGTAGGCGATCTGCTTGGCCCGCCGATACTCCGTAATGGCCATGAGCGCTTCCATCGATTTCGTGACGGTATCGGCGAAGAGGTAGACCTCGCCGTTCACGTGACGCGCGGCACGGCCGGCCGTCTGGATGAGCGAAGTCTGCGAGCGCAGGTAGCCTTCCTTGTCGGCATCGAGGATGCAGACGAGCGAGACCTCGGGCAGGTCGAGGCCTTCGCGGAGAAGGTTGATGCCGACGAGCACATCGAACTCTGCAGCGCGCAAGGCGCGCAGGATCTCGACGCGCTCAATCGTGTCGATGTCGCTGTGCAGGTAGCGCACTTTCAAGCCGACATCCTTGAGGTAGTCCGACAAATCCTCCGCCGTTCGTTTCGTCAGCGTGGTGATGAGGATGCGCTCATTCGCCTCGATGCGCTGGCGGCAGAGTTCCAGCGTCTCGTCGATCTGGCCCTTCAGCGGGCGAATGGTAATGCGCGGATCGAGCAGGCCGGTCGGGCGAATGATCTGCTCGACGACCAGCGGCTTGCCCGGCGTGTGGACGTCGAACTGCTCCACGGGCATGTCCGTGCGGGAAAGACGCGGGGACGCGGCGATGGGGAGACGCGGGGCGTTCGCCGTTTCCCCATTTCCCCGTGTCCCCGCGTCTTCTCCCGCCACGAGAAAGGGCACATCCTCTTCCTTCCCCACTTGCTCGGTCTTCTCCCGCTTGTGCGGGATGTAACCCGAGTTGCCGACGATCGAGTTCTTGATCTCGAACTCCGCCGGCGTGGCGCTGATGTAGAGCGCCTGCCCGGTCATGTCCATGAACTCGGGGAAACGCAACGGCCGGTTGTCCATCGCGCTCGGCAGACGGAAGCCGTAGTCGACCAGCACCGATTTACGGGATTTGTCGCCTTCGTACATGCCGCCGATCTGCGGGATGGTCGCGTGGCTCTCGTCGATCACCAGCAGGTAATCCTTCGGGAAAAAGTCGAGCAGCGTGAATGGCCGCGAACCCGGCGGGCGTCCGCTGAGATGCCGCGAGTAGTTTTCGATGCCCGAGCAGAAGCCCATCTCCTGCATCATCTCGAGATCGTATTCGGTGCGCATCTTGATGCGCTGCGCCTCCAGCAAGTGACCATGCTTTTCAAAATAAGCGACGCGCTCGATCAGCTCTTCTTTGATCGTGCCCATGGCGCGCCGCATCTTGTCCGCCGGTGTCACGAATTGCTTCGCCGGGTAGAGAGTGATCATCGTGAGCTGCTCGTGGCCGTGGCCGGTGAGCGGGTCGAAGCGCGTGATGCGATCGACCTCGTCGCCGAAGAATTCGATGCGGATCGCCTCCTCGTCGAGGTTCGCCGGGTGCACCTCCACGGTGTCACCGCGCACCCGGAATTTACCGCGGGCAAAGCCGATGTCGTTGCGCTCGTAGAGCATGTCCACGAGCTTGCCCAACGCCGCCTCACGGGAGAGTTGCTGGCCCACTTTGATCGTGAGCAGCATGTTCCGGTAATCCTCCGGCGAGCCCAAGCCGTAGATGCACGAGACGCTGGCGATGACGATGACGTCGCGGCGAGAGAGCAGTGACGACGTGGTGGAGAGGCGCAGACGCTCGATCTCCTCGTTGATCGACGAATCCTTCTCGATGTAGGTGTCCGTGCGGGGGATGTAGGCCTCGGGCTGGTAGTAGTCGAAGTAGCTGACGAAATACTCGACCGCGTTCTCGGGGAAGAACGCTCTAAACTCCGAGTAGAGCTGCGCAGCAAGGGTCTTGTTGTGCGAGATGACCAGCGTCGGCTTTTCGACGTTCTGGATGACGTTCGCCGCGGTGAAAGTTTTACCCGAACCGGTCACGCCCAACAGGGTCTGGTGCCGGTTCCCCGCCTCGACGGATTTGGTCAATTTCGCAATCGCCTGCGCCTGATCTCCCTTGGGCTGGTACCGTGAAGCGAGCTGAAAAGACATAAGTGCTCAGGATAGCACATGGTGTGTGGGGTTGTCATGTCGCGGCAACAGGAAAGCGCCGCGCACTGCGCGACAGCGCTTCCTCCAAAAACAATCGTCATCCTGAGCCTGCGAAGGATCTCTGGAATCGCGTTTCCTCACCGATGAGTCGGAGTATGGCGCGATGATCTTCACCACCTGCGACACCAGAGATGCCAGGCAAAAGTCAGAGATCCTTCGCAAGCTCAGGATGACATTTTTTGGAATACGCTGGCGCGACTGCCGGGCACTTTTCGAACTCGAGCAGCGTTCCCTACTTCCGCATCAGCTCTCCCAGCTCCGCCTTGATCTCTTTGAACCCCACATCCGGCCGGTAATCGAAATCCCGCTCCGCCGCAGAGATGTCGCCGGCGATGTCTTTGTGGAATTTGCCGGCGGCGTGGATGGTCGCGTTCAGCTTGCCCGTGAGCCCGAGCAGGGAGTCCGCGAGCGCGAAGAGCTCGCACATGAAATTCGGGATGTGCAGCGGCCGGTATTCGACCTGCAGGCCATCTGCGACGTGCTGGTAAATCTGGTCCACGGTGCAGGGCGGCCCTTTGTCCCCGATCCAGTACCATTTGCCGATCGTCTCCGTGCGCTTCTCGGCTTTGACGAAAGCCTGCACGGTATTGTCCACGTGCGAGATGCTGCGGAGATTCTTCCCATTGCCGAAAACGATCTGCCGTGGCCAATGGAACATGTGGAAGAAGCCACGATTCCGCTCCGGCATGAATGGCCCGAAAAACCAAAACCCGCGCAGCGAAGTGCCGTCGATCTTTCCTTCGGCCGTTTTATCGAGGACGTACTTCTCGGCGAGATACTTCGATTGCCCGTAGTTCTTGTAGGGGCGGGCCGGTGTCTGCTCGTCGAAGATCCGCTGCGACCGTCCGTAACCGCAGATGCTGTCCGTCCCAATGAAAATGATGCGACGGGTCCCCTGCTCGATCGCCGCGTCGACCACGTTCTTCGTGCCCTCGAAATTGACCTTGTTGAAAATCGAGATATCCGGCGGATAGATGACGCCTGCAAGGTGATAGACGGCCTTCACGCCGACCATCGCTTTCCGCAGGCTCTCGCGGTCGGTGATATCGCCGTAGGCGACCTCAATGCCCTCGGGCACGGAGACGATATCCTTGAAGCCCGGTTGGACGAGGACACGAATGCGGCGCGTGACCGCATTACGGCCGAAGCGGTCGCCGTTCATCAGGATGTCGAGCATCCGGTTGCCCAGCCAACCGGGGAAACCGGTGATCAACAATAGGTCGTCGTCCTCATAGGCGGTCCTGGACAACACGAGGTGCTCTTTGCGAACCAGCGCATCGGTGCCGAGCGCCTTGCGCTTCGTCCCGGCAATGGCCTGGCTGAGGATGACCTCCAGCTTGGGGATCTGATAGCCCAGTTCCCGGATGGCTTTCGCCGAGTCGTACCAACTGTAGTTACCGATGACCGACTGAACGTATTTCGGATCGATCGGGCTCTTGCTCCCCAGCAGCAGTTTCGCCACCAGCGAACCCGCGTAGATGACGCCTTTCGGGATGGTGATGGCCGGCGGCTTCCGTCCGGTGCACCGCGCCAGCGTAGCGTAGAAATCGGCGAAGGTGACGTTATTCCCACCCAGCACATATTTCCCGCCGGGCTCTCCCTGCGTCCAGGCGCTCACATGCGCCCGCGCCACTTCCTCCACCGCGGCGAGGGAGATCCCGCCGGCGAAATCAAACTTCTGCCCTTTTTGGCAGTAGTCCTGGATGACCTTGTGCGGCGGAGTGAGCTTCGGGTCACCGGGTCCGACGACCCACGAGGGATACAGTCGGCGGAGATCGACCTGCTTCTCGCGGATGAGCTGCTCGCAATACTCCTCGGCGAGCGCCTTTCCTTTCACGTAGGGGCTCTCGAGATATTCCGCCTTGTCCTCCTCCCGGATGAGCCGCTGCGGATCCGCAGACCGCCCGAGCACGACCACAGAGCTGGTGTAGATGATCGTCCGAACCTGCTGCGCGATCGCGGTATCCAGCACCTTCCGCGTGAGGCCGAGGGTATTTTCGATGACGCGGTTTTCGTCCGAGGTGTCGGTGGTGTTTTCCGCAGCGAGGTGAAACAGGGCATCCGCACCGCGCATGGACTCCTCGTAGGTCGCAGGCTTCTGCAGGTCCACTATCTGGACCACGGCACCTCTCTTCTCCAGCTGCTCGATGTTCCGATTCCGACGACGAATGAGGAGCGTGACCGCATGTCCCTGCTCGAGGAGACACGACGCCACGTGGTAGCCAATGTGGCCGGATGCTCCGGTGACAACGGTGCGCTGGCTCACGTGGCGCTAGTGTCCTGTCAGCCGAGTGATTTGCATAATTCGGGGCGCCATTTTGGGAAGCATTGGTAATTAACCACGAAGACGCGAAGGCACGAAGGTGGGAGTAATCTCAGCAACAGCCATCACACTTTGCCCCTTCGTGCC
>JBGGMZ010000186.1:0-27607 GCA_041287745.1 Chthoniobacter sp.
GTCCCCGGCGTCGGATGCTGTCAGGCTATCTGTTCGACGCCGGGGACGGCGCCTCTACAGGTCGTCACAACCTCTAAGCCATGCCGGTCACGCAGGTTACTCACACGCACTCCATTTCCCGCCCCATGAAACGCCTCCTCACCGCCGCCGCTGCTCTCTCCTTGTCGATCGCCACGCTTCATGCCGTGGACATTACCGCACAAGGCGCCACGATCACTGTGCCTGCCGGCAAGGCGGAAGTCCCCGGCCACAGCATCACCATCGGTGCACCAGCCACGCTCACGATCGCACCCGCGCCGATCCAAACCGTGACCGATGAAGCGCTGAAGCTCTCCACGGACAAGCCGGCGGGCTTCGCCAAGGGCACCCGTCTACGCGGATGCAACGCGCACGACGTCAATGCCGCTGGCTCATTTATCCGGGGTTCGCTGGAAATTCGCGCGACCAAGGGCGGCGACCTGCTCAAGGAAGACGAAGACTATCTTCTCGACCCAGAATGGGCACACGTGGGCCTCGGACCCAAAAGCCGCGTCACGGCCGCTGACACCGTTTTCGCCAGCTATCGCTACTCGCTGCGGCGGATGGACACGGTGCAAGTGAGTGCGGATGGCAAAGTCTCACTCAAGCAAGGCGTGCCGCACATCAGCGCGCCGGTCCCGCCGGACGCCGATGCCGGCTCCACGACGATCGCGCACGTCTTTGTCAATCACGGTGCAACCGCGATCACCAACGAGGACGTCTACCCCATCCTCGAATCGTCCGCGCAAGCCGTCACCGCCAGCACGCCCGGCCGCATTCCCAAGACGCTCGCCAAGCTCAAGGCCGGACAGCCGGTGACCATCGTCTGCCTGGGCGATTCCGTGACTGCCGGTGGCAACGCCTCCAAGCCCGAGTTTCGCTACGTCGACGTCTTCGCCGCCGGTCTGCGTGAACGTTTTCCCAAGGCGAAGATCGATGTGCAAAACATCAGCGCGGGTGGCTCGAACAGTCGGCAGTGGCTCGACCCCGAGGGGCATCCGTATCGGAATCTGCACGGCTCGGAAAATCCCGCCCGCTTCGAGCGCGTGGTCGCGGCGAAGCCCGATCTCGTGACCATCGAGTTCGTCAATGACGCCGGACTCAACGCGGCGCAAGTGGAGGAATCGTACAGCGAAATCCTCCACCGTCTCGAACCCACCGGCGCCGAGGTCATCCTCATTACGCCGCATTTCACCATGTGGAAGATGATGGGCTTCAAAAATATGCGCGAAGCGGAACACCGCCCCTACGTGCTCGCGCTGCGCGATTTCGCCACGAAGCACCAGACGGGCCTCGCCGATGCTTCCGCGCGCTGGGAACACCTTGCGAAGGAAGGTCTTCCGTATCTCTCCCTGCTCGACAACACTATCAACCACCCCGACGACCGAGGTCACCGCCTGTTCGCCGAGGAGTTGTGGAAGTGCTTTCAGTAAAAGCGCGCAGAGGGGCAGTCGCCGGATGGACAATTTCCGTCCACGCGGAGTGGGAGCCGCGATTCAGTCAATCGAGAGGCCAATCGTGGCCTTTTCGATTACCTGCACACCCACATGAATAAACAGCTTCTGTCCTTCGCTTCTCTCGTCGCATTGGCTGTGACTCATCCGTCTCTCAGCGGCGTCGCCGCACCGCCGGATAGCGCCGCCTCCACCGCGGAATCCGACCGTCAATTTCTGAACAATCTCGAAGATAAGAACGCCGCCAAGGCTGCGCCCGTGCCCAGCGCACCAGCCCCAGTGGCTTCCGCTTCGCAGCAGCCGCAAGTCATGCCGATCCCGGTGCAGCCCGCTGCCCTTGCTCCCGCTGCCCCTGCTCCCGCTGCATCCGCGCCGCAACGCCGCTCGCAATCCACCGAAAACCAGACGGTGATCAATGGCAAATGGAGCGCGCAGGATACAAGTGATGCGCCAAATCCCCGCCCGGCCAGAAGCGTGTCTCGAGCGACGTCGATTGCGCCGCGCAAGGAAGTGCAGACGCGCCCTGCCACGACAGTTCCGACCCGCCGGGAAGTCGCGACCGTGCAGAGCCAAACCAGCGATGTGCGAACCAACGACGGACAGGGTGTGAGCGTGAAGACCAGCAAGTCGCGCGCTGTGGATGGATCAGTGCCAATGGAGTCGAAAATTTCGGTCCGGAGATCGCGCGACGTGGCGCCGGATGAAGAAGGCACCCACATCGTTCAGCCGGCCGAGATCGCCCAATACGGAGTGGCGCCCACCGTGCCGACGAAGACCACCCGGGTCACGACCACTTACGTGCAGCAGCCGGTCGCAGTGCCTCAACAGGCGGACGGGAATGAAGGGCGCGATGAAGATCGCAACCAGGAGAAGCGCTTTTTCCATCGTCTCTTCAATGGCGGCCTTTTCAAAAAGCACGTCGACGATCACGACTGATCCATTGCGCTCGGTCGACGAGCGCGCTTAAACTTTTACCGACGGGATCGACACGTATTTCGCTTGTCGCTTCCGTCGGTTGTTTCATTGTCCCGCGCCATGCATCACGGCACGCCTGCCATTCATCTTCCCGCGGAGATTTCCTCCCTGCCTCCTATCGCGGCAATCATCGTGGGATTGCTGCTACTCTTGTTCGGTCGCAAACTTTTCTGGCTCTTCGTGGGCGCCACCGGTTTCGTCGTCGGCATGGAATTCGCCGCGGCCTTCTTTCCGCAGCAGGGTGATCTCGCGGTGATCGTAGGCCTCATCCTCGGCTTGATCGGCGCAGTGGCGGCGATCTTCGTCCAGAAGATCGCCATCGGCATCGCGGGCTTTTTGGCCGGCGGTTATTTCCTCATGACGCTGTCGCGAACCTGGGAACTCCAGACGCATGACGCGGAGTGGATTGCGTTTATCGTCGGCGGCATCATCGGCACGCTGCTCATGTACATCGTTTTCAATTGGGCGTTGATCATCCTTTCCTCAATCAGCGGCGCGCAGCTGATCATTCATCCCTTCGCGCTAAAGCATGAAGTTGCGGCGATCACTTTCCTGGTCGTCGCCATGATCGGCATCCTGGCCCAGGGCAAGATCCTGAATTCATCCAAGCCGCAACCCGCGTAACCTCACGCTATGCCGGTGGCGTCAGGTGCCGGTGGTGAGAAGTCTCGTAGCGCTCCAGCGTCGACTTGAGGATGAAGTAGCAGATCAGTGCGATGGGGATACCGATCACCAGCGAGCCGATAAATGTGGGCCACAGGACCTCGAGCGTCTTCCACCGGAACAATTCCGACATGTGGATCTTCCCGACGCTGAGCCTGGGCGGGAACTGATGCGGTCGATTGATGATCCAGTAGCCGATCTGGTATTCCCATCGGAGGATGATCGGCCACACCGGCACGAGCACGTCGTGCAGCGACACCGCGATCACCGCGGGAATCTTGCTGCAGCGCGTGACCCAGGCCGTGAAAATCGAAAGCAGCGTCTTCAGCCCCGTGAGCGGGGTGAACCCCCAGAAAATGCCAATGGCCACGCCACCCGCCACCGCGTGGGGAGCATCGCGCAACTGGCGCAGGCGCATCCACATGTCGTGGACAAACTGTTTCGGGTTCCAACGTATTTTCACAAAGGTTGATTCGCTCCAAACCCATCAACAGGCCTGAAATGCATGCCGCTCATACCGTGCGGCCCAATTCCAACTCAACGGGATTTTGGGGAAATCGTCGCGGGAGACATCAGCCCATGAGGCCCGTGAGATCCACTGTGCGCCAAAGCTCGCGGCTCACCCCGGCGAAGACGCGGGCCGTCACGCGTGTGGGCGTCACATCCACCACCGCATACCCGGGCAGGTCGGCATACTCGAACGATTTCACAAACGGCCCTTCGGCTTCGTAGACCGCGCGTCGCTGCGGTTCGGTATCCGGCGAGAAGGCCGGTTCCACCCGGATCTGGTCGCCATTGTAAGCGGCCACGCCGGAGAGCGTGTCCTTTACCTTGACCGCGGGTGAATTGATCACGCTGCTCACTGCCAGCTGCACAAACTTTCCGCCTTTGGGTGTCGTGCGCGTGAGCGTGTTGAACTTGTGAATGTGCCCGCCGAGGACGAAGGCATTTTGTTTCCCGAGCATCTCCAGCAGTTTCTCCCTCTTCGCCTGGTCTCGTGCGCTCCCGTAGAGGTGCCACGTCGCTCGCGCGCCATACGGCACTACTGGCGGATGAATCACCACGAAGCAGTGCCGGGCGGTCCGCCGGGCCAGCGCCGCTTCCAGCCACTCCAGGCTCTGCGCTTCGTATGCGTCGAATACGCAAAAGAGGGCGTCCCCGTGTTCGATCGTGTAGTTGTTGGCGGAGGCGGGTTTCCCTTCGCCGGTGAAATTCACCGGCTGGTCCCCGAGGAATTTCTGACACACGTGCGCGAAGGCCTGCGGCGCGCCGTCGCCGGTGACATCGTGATTTCCTTTCGTGAAAATAAAAGGCACGCCCAGCTCCGCGCTGCGCACAAACTCCAGCGCCTCCTGGTCCTGCCGCGCGGCCCGCTCTTCGCTCCCGCAGAGTCCTTCCACGAGATCGCCCACTTGCAGCACAAAGGGCACGCGCGTTTCCGCAGTCCGATTCAAGTCCGCCACCGTCGCCTTCACCGCGGCGAATAATTGCGGCATGATCTCCGCCGTGATGCGCGAGTAATTCCGGATCTGCCCGAGGTCTCCCTTCTTCTTCTCGTCCAGCCAGGCCATGTCGTGATGCTCGAGCTTGTCGAAATGCAGATCGCCCAGCAGCGGGAAGGAAAACGAGGAGACATTAGTCGCAGCCGCATTGGGCGTTTCACTTCGCGCGGCAGTAGCGCCCAGTGCGAGGCCGGTCGCGGCCACCGCGCTACGCAGGAGGAATTCTCGGCGGGGGAAAGCCTGATTCATACCAGCGATCTTCGCTGGCGATCGGATCGCGTCAAGCGCCCGCCCGCCGTCGCAGGACCAGGGTCGCAGTCAGGTGCGAAAGAAATCTGCGCGTTATTTGTCCGGCAGCGTGCTGCCCGTTCGTCGTCTTGATGAACGACCTCTTCAAACCTCCTCACTGCACATCCCTGCCATGATCTCGAAAATCGTCCCCTGCCTTTGGTTCGACACGCAAGCCGAGGAAGCCGCGCGCTTCTACACCGGTATCTTTAAGGATTCCCGCATCACCGAGGTCACTTACTACGGCGAGGCGGGCAAGGAAATCCACGGCCAGCCAGCCGATCAGGTCCTCACCGTCGGCTTCGAGCTGGAGGGGCAGTCCTTCACCGCGCTCAATGGCGGACCGCAGTTTCAGTTCAGCTGCGCCGTTTCGCTCCAGGTCATGTGTGAGGACCAGGCCGAGATCGATTACTATTGGGAGAAGCTCGGTGCAGGCGGCGACCCCACCGCGCAGCAATGCGGCTGGCTGGCGGACAAATTCGGCCTCTCCTGGCAGGTCGTGCCGAAGATTGTCCCCGAGCTTCTCAAGGACCAAAAATCCCCCGCCAGCCAGCGCGTCTTCGCCGCTATTATGGACATGAAGAAAATGGATATCGCCGCCCTGCAGCGCGCCTACGCGGGCTGATACCATTTCCCAAGCCGGTAAATGGGAGATGAAAACGCGGATTCGATGCCTGGGAAGAAGTCCGCGGTGCCGTGTGGACAAACGCAGAGACGCAAAGAAAGCGGATTTCTTCTTTCCTCTGCGCCCTTCGCGTCTCTGCGCCTCTGCGTTTTCCTAAAAGACCGTCGAGCCATTCCCCGACCGTTCCGACTCGCCACGCCCGGTCAGATTAGTTGCGAAAAGCGGGCTCAGTTTTCACGGCCGCTTTTCACAGACGTACGCTTGACACCGCACAGGCGCGGACGGCAGCCTCGCGCCTTCGATGCCTTCTGCCCCGGAGAACCCCAGCTCCATGCTTCTGGTCGAGGATTGCTTTGCGTCGCAGGACGCCGGCTTCCTGAGCGCACTCCGTGGCATCACCTCCGCCAAGCTGCTCGTCGCCTTTGCGGACCGCTGGAAAAAAGACCCGCGGCCCTGGGCTCGCCAACAGATCTTCGCCTATCTTGATCTCCCGCTGAATTGCCCCGGGCATCAGCCCATCGTGAAACGGCTTTTCAAGCAGTCCGAGGAAAACAAGGACCACGAGCTGGTCGGCGCGTTCCTCGTCGCTTTCGATACCCTCGTGCGCCGCGTGCGCCGGCCGCATTGGCGCTGGGATCCCGAAGCGCGCCAGTCCTACACCGAGGATCGCCTCGAGGTACCGCGCAACACCATCCCGCTCGATGGCCAGACGCAAAAGCAAACGGACTACGACGTTCACGTCCGGCGGATGGTCACCACACAGGTGCCCGCGCGGATGCCGCGGAATGGCCGTCTCTTCCGCTATCGCACCCGCTACTATCTGCGCCGGCGCGCATGGCGCTATTTCCGCTGGCTCGGCTATCGGAGCCCCGCAGATTTCCCTGCCGCGATCGCCAACGCCCTCCGGCGCTATTCGGACGAGGACCTCGAGAAGGGCGAAAACATCCTCGATAGCTGGGCCCTGCTGAATATCTGCTTCCGCGGCAGCAATGCGCTGACCTTCGGCACGGCGCATGTCGCGATCGCCGAAGGACACGCCCTGGCGGAATTGAAAGCCGCGCCCCGTTTCGCGAAAGCCTGGGAAACGCCCGAGGCAGCGCGCGTGTTGCACAGCCTCATCGTCGGCGCTCGCTCGCAGCTCGTGCGCATGTGGGCGATCGAGATGTATCAGCGCGTCGGCCAGGCGCTCGAGCTCACGCCGGAGGAACTGCTCGCGCTGCTCGATCACGCCGACGAGCGCGTGCAACAATTCGGCGCCCAGCTTTTCGAAACCCAGCGGGGCTTGGAAAAGCTACCCGTCACCACGTGGCTCGAATTGCTGCGGACGAAAAATCTCACCGCACTGGCCACGCTCTGTGCCGCATTTGAAAAGCACGTGACCGGCGAACGCCTCACCCTGGCAAATTGCCTCGAGCTCACGTGCGCCCAACCGGTGCCCGTGGCGCGGCTCGGCTTCCGCTTCCTGCAGGCCCGGCAGATTTCTGCCGAAGTGGTCCCGTCGCTGGCCGCACTTGCCGCAGCGCGCTGCCCGGCCATCGCCGGCGAGATCGCCACCTGGGCACTCGCGCGCCTCGGTACGGAAGAGGCCTATAATCTCAATGCCGTAAGCCGCTTTTTCGACAGCCTTCTCGCCGAGACGCGCGCCGCGGCGTGGGCATGGCTAGTGGCGGAGGGATCGCTTGGGTACCGCGATGCCGCCTTGTGGAGCCGCCTGGCGGAAACGCCCTTCGAGGATCTGCGGCTCAAGCTGGTCGATCAGCTCGATCGTCGCGTGAAGCGCGCCGATGCGGACCAGCTCGGCCAGGTGTGGTGCGCGGTATTACTCGGTGTGCATCGCGGCGGACGGCAAAAGGCGAAAGCCGTGCGCCAGCTTGCCGATGCCATCGCCGCCGAGCCCACTCACGCCAGCGCTTTGCTGCCCGTGCTTTCGGTGGCCATTCGCAGCGTGCGCGGCCCGGAAATGCGCGCCGGCCTGGCTGCAGTCATGACGCTTCTCGCGCGCCGGCCCGAGCTCGCCGGGGCCGTGCGTGAGAAATTGCCGGAGCTGAACTTCCCCGTGGAGGCGGCGTCCGCATGAATCTTTCCTTCGCCTATCTCGGCCGGAGCGCGCTCACCGATGGCGCTCTCTCCTTCGCGCCCAATCTCACGCGGGATCCGGTGGCCTTCGACGCGGCGCTTCGTCACACATTGCGTTTTCGCGAAGCGGTGTCGGCCTTGCACGATGTGGTCATCAGCGATCATCGCTACAAAAAGCGCGACAAGAGCGCCTACGAAGCGTGGCAGAAGGCCGAGGCCGAGCGCGTGCGCGGCGTGCGCGCGGATGCGGCCAAGCAAGCGAAAGCCGATGTCCTCGCGAAGCGCGGCATGACGTTGCCGCCCGATTTCGAGCGGCAGCACGGCCGGCTCCTGCATCAGTACTGGGATGCCCGCCGCAAGTATGCCGACCATTTGCGCCAGACCGACATGGAGCTGTGGCGCCTGCTCATGCCCTGCGATCCGGTCGTGACCGTGGCGGACGACGTGGTCTTTTTCGAGTGCTTCAGCGCGGATGAATCCAGCTACGGCTGCCTCACCGTGAACCGCGACGACGGCTTCGGCCCGAGCGAGCAGCTCCAGCTCGGCACGACGAATGTCGACTACTCGTGGAATCTCTATCACGAGTTCCAGGCGCTGCGTTCGTATCGCGAGACGCGCTTCCGCCTGGACCCCGCAGGCTTCGACGTTGCGACCCAGGGTCGCGTCGGGTATCGCGAAGAAAAGATCGATCTGCCCGACGGCTGGCTGCGCGGTTTCATGCAATTGCAAAGCGCGATGACGCTGCCCATGCGCCGCGTCACGCTCTCTCGCGAGGCGGTCTATTCCGTGATGGTGTGGCTGAAGCGCCATCGCGCCCGCACCAGCCCGCGCGCCTTGCGCTTCGAGCGGCTCGGCGGCGCGCTCACGCTCGTGCTCGAGCCGTGGGAGACGCGCATCCCGGTGCATGGCGCCGCGGCGGAAGCGGATTGGGCCGAACCCATCCGCATCTGGGGACGGCAGCGTTTGCTCGCGCTCGCGCGGCTGCTCCCGCTCATCGAGAGCGTGGATGTCTATCTGCTCGGCACCGGTTTTCCCAGCTTCTGGGTCGCACGCATGGGCGAGATGCGCCTCACGCTCGGCCTCAGCGGTTGGACGGCGAACGACTGGACGCACGGCTCCGCGCTCGACATGCTGGCGCCGCCCGCCACCGCCAGCGCAGTGCAGATCGATACCGTTGCGCAACATTTGCGCACCGTCCGCGCGCAATCCTTCACCGATATCGTGCGTGCGGTGAGCCATCCGCCATCCTTCGTCGCTTCCGCGCTCAAGCATCTCGCGCACACCGGCCAGCTCATTGCCGATCTCGATGCCGGCTTGTATCGCTGGCGGCAGATCATGCCGCGCGTTCTCGGCGAAGCGGAGCTCGGTCCGGAGAATCCGGAATTCACCGCCATGCACGATCTCCTCGTGCGCAAGCGCGCGGTGGTGGAGAGCACCGTCGCCGCGCCAAGTGGCGGCTTCATTTTCACCGGCACGGTGGACACGAAACCCGTCGAGGTGCTCGTGGATGCCGATGGCCGGATCAAGCGCGGCCGCTGCCTGTGCGGCCATCACCAGCGCGCGGGCATCCGTATGGGGCCGTGCCGCCACCTGTTGGCGCTGCGCTGGCTCGCTTTGAACCAAACCCCGGCCACTGGCGCGAACGACGAATGGTACGCGCGCCTGTGTGCCCAGGCTGGGCGGAAAGGAGGCGCGTAAGGTAGAAACGATTTGAGAGTGGCGGGCTGGTCTTCACTGAGACCACCATGCTGCGGCGTTCCGCCGCGGTTGCGTTTGCCTAGCCATGCATCCCCAAGCCCGTTGTTCGTTTGGCGACCCGCACAATTGTGCGCTTCGTCCAAGCCAACCCAAGGGTTACGCCGCGCACAATTGTGCGGGTCGCCTTGGTTAACGAGCTCGGTCCTGAGCGAGTAGTCAGTGAGACCACCCGCCACTCTCCTCTTCTTCTTCCGATCGCGAGTCTCCCATGGTTGCTTCAGCTGTCATCGTCGTGGTCGTCCTCGGCATCCGCATGTGGTACTCCCACAGGTCCAAGTCTGCGCCATCGCCACGACCACCGATCGCCCCGCGCCCGGGCGACCGCCCGTTCACGCCGCCACCCCCGGTCCCACCATCCGCGAGTCCCAAGCGGCCGCCGCCGCAAAACAAGACGCTCAATCTCGATGCCGGCCTGTTCACGCCGGTCAGCGCTGCGGATGCGAAGAAACAGGCGCGCGGCATCAAGTGGAACTGGGCGAGCGTCAACTTCGACCGGCGCGATCACATCCCCGCGCCCACCGAGCCGCGCACGTTGCTCATCGATCGCGCGATGGTCGCGCAAGGCCTGCTCACCCCGGAGCAACTCGTCGAGATTCACGATGCCGGCGCGAAGATGGCCGAACTGCGCCCCGATCTTGCCGGCATTACCAATGTCGCCGAGCACGCGGTGGCCGCGGACCAGGAAGAGCGTCGCCGCCGGAAAGAACAGAAGATCGCCGAGTCCATCGAACGCAAACGGAAGCACGCCGAAGCCGTTATCCAACGCAAGGCGACAGACATAGTCTTCCTCGGGCGCGGCGTCTCCGGCGGCCTCGCCGACCGGCGAGCCAATGTCGAAAAGCTGCAACAACTCGGCCTGCCCGTGCTCGCCACGGCGGTGGATGTGGCCAAGGCGCTCGCGCTGGAGATCCCACGGCTGCGCTGGCTGGCGTATCACAGCGAAGCCTGCACGCTCACCCATTACGTCCGCTTCACTATTCCGAAGAAATCCGGCGGAACCCGTGAGCTCGCCGCGCCACATCGCGACATGGCGCGCTGCCAGCTCTGGATCAAACTCAACATCCTCGACCGCATCCCGCTGCACGCTGCCGCCCATGGTTTCGTCGCCCATCGTGGCACCATGAGCAACGCGGTGCCGCACGTGCGCCGCGATGTGGTGGTGAATGCCGACCTGAAAGATTTCTTCCCCACCATCACCTTTCCGCGCGTAAAGGGCATCTTCCAGGAGCTCGGTTATTCGCCGGCCGCTGCGACCATCCTCGCGCTGCTCTGCACCGAGTGTCCGCGCCAACGCGTGACGTACGCCAGCCGCGAGCTGCACGTCGCCACCGGGCCGCGTGCGCTGCCGCAAGGCGCCTGCACGAGCCCCGCGCTGTCGAATCTCGCCGCCCGTGGGATGGACGCCCGCCTCACCGGCCTGGCGCGCAAGCTCAGCTGGGATTACACGCGCTACGCCGACGATCTCACCTTTTCCACCACCGGCGAACCCGCGCAAAAGACCGCGTGGATTCTCGCCCGTCTCCGGCACATCGCGCAGGAGGAAAACTTTACGGTCAACGAAGCCAAGACACGTGTGCAGCGCCAGAATACGCAGCAGACCGTGACCGGCATCGTCGTCAACAAGCGGCCTAACATCCCGCGCGAGACCTTGCGCCGCTTGCGCGCCATTCTGCATCGGGCGAAGACCGAAGGCCTCGCTGCGCAAAACCGGGAAAATCATCCGCACTTCGAAGCTTGGGTCGGCGGCATGATTGCCTACGTGCAAATGGTCAACCCCGAGCGCGGCCGCCTCTTGAAAGCGGAATTCGACGCGCTGGCGAAGTAGGCTCCGTCGCTTTTCGGAAATTCGCCGCGACCCTTTCGCCTCGTATTTTAGCGGGTGGCGAGGCACGCTCGCGCAGGCATTTTACCTCGGAACGTTTATGTCTTCTCCCACTGACCCAGCCTCATTTCCCGATCCGTTGCCCGCGGATCTCAAAGCGATCCTCGAACTCAATGAGCACGCGGAGGCCAGCTCATGGAAGTACGATTGGCATTTTTATGTCGTGACGCTGATCGTGGCCGGGTGGTGGTTTTTCATCGCGTGGCAATCCATTGGAAAGAATGAAAACCAAGTAGCTACCTTGTTCCCTTTCATCTTGCTCACTTTGGTGATTCTCATGGGGCTCCACGTCTCCGCCGAGCGTCGGGCCCAGCGCCGCTTGCAACTGCTCCTCACGGTCATCCGCGGCCTGCAGCGCCGCGAACCCCCTAACTCGAACACCTGACTCGCCCACGCGCTCTTTGCGAAAAGGAAATTGTCCCTAACAAAGCCTCCCGTTAAAGCTTCGCTCCCTCACACTCCTACCCCATGCGTCTCCACACTCTCCTCATCCTCTCCAGCCTCATCACCTCCGCCGCCTTTGCCGCGCTTCCTGAGATCCCGAAAAATTCCATCGCCAAGAAAGGCGACCTGCTTTTTTCCGATGATATGCAGGGCGACAAGCACGACGCGAAGTGGCACCGCGTGGTCGATACCTTTGCCTTCGAGAACGGCACGCTCAAGGGCACCCAGACTCGCGACCAGGATGTCCCCGCCGCCGACGGCAAGCCCGCCATCACCAAGCACGCGGCCGTCTACGGCCTCGAGTTGCCGACCAAGGACAGCGTGGTCGAAGTGAAGATCCGCTTCGAGGGCAACACCATGATGGACGTCGAGTTCGACGACCGCAAATTCACCGGCTCGCACTACGGCCACCTCTGCCGCGCGCAGGTCTATCTCGATAAGGTGAGCATCCTCGACGAACGCGACGGCACGCAGAGCAACAACCTCATCGAGCTCCGCAAGGACGCCGCGAAGAACAAGGAAGAAATCGGCAAGCTCCTTTCCACCCACACCATCAGCTTCCCGCTGGCCACCAAGCTCGAGCAGGGCAAGTGGTACACCCTGGTCGTCGAGACTGTCGGCGAGCAGATGCGCGTGACCATCGACGGCACTCCCGTCGCCTGGCTCAAGTCCCCGGGCATTGGCCACGAGACCAAGAGCAAGATCGAGCTCGGAGTCGCCGGCAAGAGCGGCCTCTTCGACGACATCAAGGTCTGGAACGCCTCCCCGGCGAAGTAAGCGAAGGGCGAAAGCGAAAGCAGGCTGCCCGATCAGTCATTTCATCAATCACATCAGCGCCGCACCCTCGGCGCAAAGGTAAGGCGCACTGACCACAGTGCGCCTTATCTGTTGAATGCCGACGGCGTTATCGCGTGGAGAGTCAAATCTGCCATCTGCCATCTGCGATTTGCCATCGGTTGCCGCTCCCCTTTCGTCACTCCTCTCGTCCCAGCCCGCGCAATTCCACATCCAACCCCTCCGTCTTCTCCGCGGGCACCCATTCCGTGGAAGGCGTGAGCCCGCGTAACTGAAACCTCAGTCCGACCTGACCGCCGGGCGCCGAGTCCCACACAAAATCGCCCTTTTCGTCCGTCACCGCCACGCGCGACTCCGCAGGCACATCCGCCCAGCCGATGAAAGTCACCACCACGCCGGACTTCGGTAGCCCGCTCGCATCGTGCACGTGCCCGGCGATCTTGCGCCGCGGCGAGGCCTTCAGCTCCACCGGCCCCATGCCCGGCGAGGGCTGCACCACCCGCGCCACCATCCCAAATCCGGCTGGCACCGCGCTCACCGTCAGGTCGCCCGGCATCTGCCATTTCAGTGAAAATCGTCCGGCGTCATCCGTCTTCAGGCGAAGTGGCGCCGCTTTGGTGGCCTGACGCACCATCCCGCGCGGCCCTGCGGCCAGTACTCCCGCCCCCGGCCTTTGCGCCACGATCGATACCTCCTCGCCTGCCAGCGGTCGGCCATCCGGTGTGCACAGCACACCCGCCACCACCGCCGCCGGCTCCAGCTTGAACTCCGCTTCCAGCCCCACCAGCGCGTCGCGGTCGATTTTCGCTCCCTGCTCTTCGCCCCCGCTGCGAAATTCCGCCCGCCACGCCGACTCCTGCTCCACCACGAAACGCAGCCGTCCAAAATTCAGCGGCAACCGGTCACAGCGCCAGCGCCCCGTCGCATCCGTCTTGCACTGCTCCACCAGCCGCATCGGCATGTCCGGCCCTTCATCTCCCGGCACCGCCACTGGCTGCACACCCTGCGCGAGCAGCGCATCGATCTCATCCGGGGTGATCGCCGCCGACGCGTTCGCTTCCGCCATCGCAGCGTAGACCGACACCGTTGCCTCTGGAAGCGGCGCTCCGGTGCGATCCTTCACCACGCCGCCCACCGTCGCCGCCGCCATCATCGGCAAGGTCTTCTGGACTGGCAGCGCATTCTCCCGCCACGTCTGCGGCGGCGCTGCGTATCCCGCCTTTAGTACCGTCACCGTCAACCGACGTTCCGGCGGCGGTCCCAGCGGCACCCGCACCTGGCCTTCGGCATCCGTCGTGAGCGTGCGATCCGGCAGCGCGAGATCGTGATAGTAGCGGCGCGTGAGCTGCACCTGCGCTCCGGCCAGCGCCGCGCCCGTCTGCCCATCCACCACGTGCAGCTCTGTAAAGTCGCCTTCCTCGAAGCCTGCCCCGGCCCCCTTCTTCAGCATCAGCTCCTTTGCCCCTGCCGAGCGTTCCCAGAATAGCGCCGACTCATAGTAGTCGCCGGCAAAGGAAACATTCATCACCACCTTGCCATGCGCGAAACAGCGCAGGATCGGCACCACCGGCCCGAACTCCTTCATCTGCGCCTCCTTGATCGAGCGAAACGGCAGCCCGCCCTGTCCGTACGATTCCACACTGAATTCATACGAATACGCCGTCTTGAGTTTCGGGTCCGTCGCTCCGCGAAAGTAGGCATTCTCCACCGGCGAAATCAGCACCGCCGGATCCGGCAAAAACTCCGGCACCAGCTCCGACAAATAATCCGGCAAGCCTCCCTTCGCTTTCTTGTAATCCATGATCGCCCGCCAGATCTGCAGCATCTGCTCCTTGTCCTTTTCCTTCAGCGTGTCCTCCCAACGCTCCAGCTCCGACCGCGTATCCGCCGCCGTCACGTGCACCGCGCCCGATTCATTCTCCAGCGGAGGCTCCGCCCAGCCCTTGCCCAGGGCAAAAACCATCCCAAAAGCACTGCAGAGCAGGCCAACCGGTAAAGCCATTCGAAACATATAGTTCGGGGAAACGCCGGGCGCACGATACGAGGATTCCCGTCCTGCGCAAGCCCGGTCGAAAGGAGAGTGCTGATCCGCTTTCACGGCCCTACTTCAGAGGCAGGCGCGGGGCGGAGCCTCTGCCAATCCCGTGGCACGGAGCTCCTTTCCACGCCGCCGATCCCGACTTTAACTCCCCTCACTTACATCTCACCGATCATCTGCACCTTCAGCGGCTCTTTTTTCTCCAGCGGCACCCATTCCATCGATTGCACGAAGCCCGGCCGCTCGAAAATCAGCCCTACCTCGGAAGATGGCGCGGCGTCCCACGCGAAGTCCCCGTTCTTGTTCGTCTTCGTGACTTCCTTTTCCACCTTCGTCCCGGGCGCGCCTACGTAAACCACCCGAACACCCTCCATTGGTTTGCCGTTCGCGTCCACCACCTTACCCGCCACACGGCGGCGCGGTGTAGCCCGCATTTCGATCGGAGGCATCTCGCCTCGCGTCACCTTCACCTGGCGAATGACCAGCCCCGAATCTTTCGTCGGATAGGCGCTCAACGTCACATCCATCGGCTCGCTCCAGAAAAAATTCACCCGCCCCATGGGGCCGCTCCGCGCCCCGTGACTCCGCATGAACCATTGGCTCGACCGAATCATCCCGCGATTTGTGGAGGGATCCTCCGGCGGTACCGACTCTGCCGCGATCGTTACCTCCTGGTAGGACGCCGGCGAGCCGTCTGCCTTCTGCAACAGGATGACCATCTCCACGCGTGGATCCACCCGTAGCTCGGCCTTTTGCGCCAGCAGCGCCGCGCGATCCACCGACTGCACCGGGGCGGTCGGCGAGTCGTTTTGCCCCCGACGGGGCGCCAGCCCCAAGGGGGAGGTGCGAAACTCACGAATCCAGATTTCACGATGCGTCACCTTCACCGTCATCTCCGTGAAGTTCGGCGGTACACTGTCGCAGTGCCAGCGGCCTTGGGCATCCGTATAACACTCATCGGCGATCTGCGGCACCGGCTCCTGCCCCAGCGGAGTGTCGAGCCCCTCCCGGAAATGGGGCAGCACCCACACCGCCACCAGCGCACCGGCCAGCGGTGTGCCGTCGGCATTGCGCACCCTGCCGCCCACGCTCGTGGCCGGCTTCAGACGCCAGGTCTGCTCCCCGTGCGGCATCTTGTCCTCCCGCCACGTCTCCCGCGGCCCAAAGAATCCCGGCTTGTAGACCGACACGGTTATGTTGCGCTGGGCCGGGAGCGCGGCCATACCCACTGGCACGCGTACCTTGCCCGAGGCATCGGTCTTGATTACCCGCACCGGCAGCTCCACGGAGGTATAAATCTTCCGGTGAGTCAGCTGTACATCAGCCCCAGCCACAGGCTGGCCGGTCGCATCGTCCACGATCCGCAAGTCGACGAACTCGCCACGATCCATCCCCGGCCCGATTCCCTGCTCCCGAATCATATCCTGCACCACGGTGGACGTTTCCCAATAGCCCGGCGATTCGTAGTAATCGCCCCGGTAAGCCACATTCATCGCGTTGCCGTGGGAAAAGCAGCGCAAGATCGGTAAAATGGCCTCCCCATATTCTTTTAGCTGGTCCGGCTTCGCTTCGTGATAGGTCGGCATTCCGTCTCCGATTTTGTCCGCGCGAAATTCATACACATAAGGTGTCTTCACCTTCGGATCCGTCTTATAGCTTTTGGCATCCTTCGTCGGCGAGAGCAGCACCCCTTGGTCGGGCAAAAACTCCGGCACCATGTCCGATAAATAATCCGGCAATTTCCCCTTCGCTTTCTGGAAAGCCATGAGCGCCTTCCAAATCGTCATCATATGCTCCTTGTCGACCGCCTTGTCCTGTTCCTCTTGCTCCGCAGTGGGATCCGATGCGGCCGGTGCTACCGGCGTTGCAGGTGCGGCCGCTGCCGAGATCGGCAGGCAGCCTTCCATCATTAGCATCCACCAAAGCAGGCCTGCGGAAAACGCTGTGCGATTCATAGTTCAGGGGGTGACAGCCAGCGATGTAATCAATGCGGGAGTCATTCACAAGCCTGAGCCCTGGGGCCGTCTGTCCATCCACCACGTGCAGCTCCGGCAAATATGCCGGCAATCCTCCCTTTGCTTTCTTGTAATCCATGATCGCCCGCCAGATCTGCAGCATCTGCCCGGCCATGTTCCGGTAGAGACCGGGCATCGCATACCGATCTGGACAGCTTCACTGCACGGCATTGGCAAAGCGGCGCAAGGCGGCCACGAAGTGGTCCGCGTACTCTTCGTAGCAGTCCATTTCGTGGTCGTAGCGCAGCACCGGCGGCTGCGCCTTTCTGCCAGCCAGATCGAAACAGAACACGTCCCCGCAATTGGTCTCGGCAATCATGACCCCGTCCACCTTGCGGGAATCCGCGTCCGTCATTTTCGTCGCGCCCTTGCGCCAGTGGGAAAAATCCACCTTCGCCGGCGGGAGCAGCCGCACCTCGAGTCCGCTGTCTTCCACATCGTCAAAGACCACCTCGCCCGATGCCGCGGCAAAGTCGTGATATTCCGGCGGCAGCGTCACCCCGTGTTGCCATTCGAGCTCCTGAAGCGTGCGCCCGCCTTTGGCCGTTTTCTTCCGGCGACCTTTCAGCCATTGCACAAACCATTTCCGCTCTGCCGCACTCGCTTTCGCCGCCGGTTCGCCCGTCCCCAGGCCGGCCGCCCGTACTGCGTCGAGATTTCGCGCCACCCACTCCTTTTCTGTCTCGTTCAGGGCCGGTGGCGTGCATATCCCGCGAAAACGAAGCTGCTGGAGCAGAGCGAGCAAACGCACGGAAATAATCGGGAACCGAAATATTTCCCCCTCCGGCCGGCCCCAGGACTGCCATTCGAGCGGGGCGGCAATGTCGTAAATGGAGAGAGGCTCGTCGGTGTATTCCGCGATCAGATGCTTGTTCCGAGCGAAGGGCTCGCCACACGCCGCACACAAACGCAGCGGTTTCTTGTAGGCCTTGATCCCCGGCGCCGACAAGTGCAGCGCAACCCCTAGAAACCATGGCGTTGGCTCGTTCGTACCCTGAGCGTAGGTGGGATAGAAACGGCAACAGTCGGGCGCGACAAGCTCGATCACTTTACGCAGCCGTTCCTTGACCAGCAGCCGGTAGTCGTGGCCGACGGCAAAATCGCCCGCCGTGTTTATGGCCGCCCGTCGCAGCAGATAAGGCTCCGTCACTCGATCATAGTCGGGAAAGGAACACTTCGCGCAGCGCACGCTCAGCGGATTCAACGGCTTCCAGTTGGAGGTTGCATCGAGCGAGCCATCCGCCCCGCAAATCTCCATGCCCCGCAGCTTTGGGGATTTCTGCTTCGCGGTCTTTCTCATCGTGGAAAAGGTCGAAGCACGAGCTGGGCCCGCACCTATCTATTTCAAAGTCGCCAAGCTTCGCCGCGTAAGGACATGGATCATTCCTTCTGGGCGATCGCGGCGAATTTCGCGAGGCAGCTTCTTTGCCCTGAGTTGAGGTAGACGGCCGGGCGGACGCGAGTGATCAGGGCGATGGCTTCCTCCACGGTGCGGGCTTGGCCGGAAGAAAGCAGGACGGCGGCGGAAAAAAGGGCGGCACGACCGTGGCCTTGGGCGCAGTGGACGAAGGTTTTTCCGGGTCGCAACCGGGCCACGGCGGCGTGCAGCGCCTCGGGGAGCGGGGCTGAGGCATCAAGGACGGGGAAAGCGAAATAGCCGGGCAGGTCCCGCAACGCTTTGGGTTCGGTAAACTCGGCGGTGAGGTCGACGTAGTTGGCAAATTCATCGATTCCCCAGCCCGGAGGATCCGCGGAGTATTCGCTGTTTCGCAAACGGCGGCCGATCACGAGCCGGTCGGTGACTTGGTGCCAGGCGGGTTCGTTTCTGGGAAGCCGGTAGAGGTGCCACACGAGTGCGTGGAGCCCGTGCAGGGGAAGGAAAAGCAGCCAGCTCCACCACGGGAGGGTGCCGTCGGGGCGTTTGCCAAACAATCCGTGCGCCAGGCGCGCATGGCCGATCCCGAGCAATAGAAAATCGGCGCCGAGCCAGTCCAGAAAAAGACGAGGGACGAGATCCATCGGCGCGCTCCACGCAACGAGCGCCAAAGCCAAAAAGATGAGTGTGATGGCGTACTTCATGGAGGAAAGTGGCCACCGACGCGGCGGAGAGTTTCGCGAACATTGGAAACGGTCAGCGAGTAAACTTTCATGAGGAGCGTCGGGCGCTCGTGCGATGGAGAAGCGTGACGACGGCGGCGCGCTTGGGTAGGGCGGGTTGCGCGCCGAGCTTCGTCGTGGCGAGGGCGGCGGCGGCGTTGGCGAAGTGAGCGGCAGTGGGGAGGGGCTGGCCTTCGGCGAGCGAGACGGCGAGAGCGGCGGCAAAGGCATCGCCGGCGCCGGTGGCGTCGATGGCTTTGACAGGGAGGCGGGAGAGGAAAAGGGTGCGGAGGGGGAGAGATTTCGGATGAGAAATGGCAGATGGCAGATGATCAGAAGCCGATGACGCAGGGGGTAATGAGGCGTCTTCGCGCCAGACGGCGAGGTTGCCTTTTCCTGCTGCAATGATGGCGGCGCGGAGGCCGAATTTGGCCAGCAGGTGTTCGGCGGCCTTCTGGGCGGTCGCGCGACTGGTCACACGGATGCCAGTGAGGGCTTCGGCTTCGTGTTCGTTCGCGCGCAGGACGGTGACGGTGCGCAGCAGCGTGAATAGCCGATGTTGGATGGCCGATGGCAGATGGCTCAGGGCCGGTGCGGGGTCGAGGACGATGGGCACTCCGGCGCGATGGGCGATGCGAGCAGCGGCGAGGCTGGCTGCGAGGGGGACTTCGAATTGCAGGATGAGGATATCTGCACTGGCGATGGCGCGGGCGACCGCGGGGCGGCGCACGTCGGCGGCGCTCAGGCGTTGATTGGCGCCGGGGGCGACGAGGATTTGCTTTTCGCCGCTGGCGTCGACGCTGATCTGTGCGACGCCGGTGTGGCTGCGCGGGTCTTTCACCACGTGCCGCGCGTCGATGCCTTCGGCGGCGAGACGGCGCAGCAGGGCGCGTCCGCGGTCATCGGCGCCGATGCGTCCGATGAAAGTAACGCGCGCTCCGAGGCGGGCGGAGGCTACGGCCTGGTTCGCGCCTTTGCCTCCGGCTTCCGCGTGGTCGAAGTCTTCGCCGGTGATGGTTTCGCCCGGGCGCGGCAATCGCGCGGCGCGGATGAGGAAGTCGGTATTGGCGCCGCCGATGACGACAACGCGCGGTGCGGAAGGGGGACGGCTCACGGGGAACCTTTTACTGGATGCGCTGGTGTGCCTGCCAGACTTCGATTCGCGGACGCCCTCTTAGTGGGAAAGAAGCAATTGAGCCACGGATGTACACGGATGAAACACGGATGGGGTCAGAAGCGGAAGCGGGCGGAATCGTGTCACCAAAAAGTGAGTGACTCGGCGCATCCCGATCGAGGCACGGATTGATGAATCCGTGTTTCATCCGTTTATCCGTGGCTTAATTCAACTGCGTGACCCAGCTCAGCCGAGCAGCGTCTTCGCTTGCGCGAGGGCGTCGTCGAGTTTGGCGGGATCCTTGCCGCCGCCGCGGGCGCCTTCGGGCTTGCCGCCGCCTTTGCCACCGACAATCGGGGCAATGGTCTGGATGATCTTGCCGGCCTGCACCTTGGCGGTGAAATCCGACGAGACTGCCGCGACGAGGGCGACAGCGCCATTGGCGGTGCCGCCGAGGACGGTGACGCCCTTGAAACCATGCGACTTCAACGCGTCGGCCACAGTTTGCAGTGTGTCACCATCGGCTGCGCCGAGATTGGCGATGATCGCGGGGATGCCGTTGATCGTCGCCGCGCTGGCGAGCAGATCTTTCGCGCGGCCGGCGGCTTCGCGCTGCTGGGCGGACTTGAGGGCTTTCTCGAGTTCCTTCTGCTGGACGAGCAGACCTTCGATGCGCTTCTCGAGCTCCGGCAACGGCGTGCCGATCTTGGTCGCGAGCGCGTGGAGGCGCTGGGTGTCGGCATTGGCGAGGTCGTAGGCATTGAGGCCCGCGACCGCTTCGATGCGGCGCACGCCGGCGGCGATGGCACTCTCGGCATTGATGCGGAAGAGGCCGATCTCGCCCGTGGCGCGGGTGTGCGTGCCGGCGCAGAGTTCCATGGAGTAGCCATCGAGCTGAGTGCTATGGCCGCCGATTTGGACGACGCGCACCGTCTCGCCGTACTTGTCGCCGAAGAATTGCATTATGTCGCCGCGTCCGCGCACGTCGGCATACGGCATCTCGATCCATGAGACGCTGCCATTCTCGACGATGCGCTCGTTCACGAGTCGCTCGATGTCGCGTACCTGCACGGGCGTGAGCGCCGCGCTGTTGAAATCGAAGGTGAGCTTGTCTGGCCCCACGAAGGAACCTTTCTGCGTCGCTTCCTTGCTCACCACTTCGTGCAAGGCCCAGTGGAGCAAGTGCGTGACCGTGTGATGCCGCTGAATGGCGCTACGGCGGCCGCCGTCGAGCTGAATGGTCACATGATCGCCCACCGCCGGCCCGTCCGTTTCCTCGAGGAAATGGAGCCAGGTGTTGCCGCTCTTTTGCGTGTTGGCGATGCGCCAGGCGTTCCCGCCGTGGCCGGTGATCTCACCGGTGTCGCCGACCTGGCCGCCCATCTCCGCGTAGCACACGGAGTTGTTGGCGATCACGACCGTCTTGCCCTTTACCGACAGCACTTCCTGCACATCGGCGCCGGTGTGGTTGTGATCGTAACCGATGAAGTGGGTGGGTGTCTTCGTCTCGACTTCGGAGAGCTCGATGACCTGCCTCTTCTGCGCCGCACGCGCGCGGGTTTTCTGTTTCTCCATCTCCGCGTCGAAACCTTCCTTATCCACGGTCAAGCCGCGCTCGCGGGCGAGCAGCTCGGTCAAATCGTAGGGGAAGCCGTAGGTGTCATAGAGGAGAAAGGCGGCCTCGCCATTGAAGACCGTCTTGTAACTGCGGCTGACGTTCAGGAAATTCGCAGCGGCTGCACGGAATTCCTCAGCGATGCCGGCAATCGCGGCCTGCTCTTCCGCTTTAGTCGGAAAACCGGGAGCCTCCACGGCCGCAGCCAACTCGCGCGCAGCGGTGATGATTCTCTTCAAATCCGCGCGTTGGATGATGCGCGCGGCGAGCTGCTGGTCGAGATCGCCCAGCGTGGTGAGGACAAGACGTGCCGTCGCGCCAAGCACATTGACGGTGGCCGATTGGATATGCTCCTCCGCCCGTTCCTGTGTGGAATCGGCGACGTTGAGCATCTCGGAGAGCAGCTTGCGGAAACCCACGGTCGCCTGCTTCAAGTGCAGGACTTTTTCGAAGATCTCCAGGCCATCGTCCAGGGTGCGGTTGAACGACTCTTCCTCGCGCTTCAGCACTTCCTCCACGTGCTTCTGCTTCGCGCGGATTTCGGGGAAGACGTCGCCCATGGTGTGAGCAAGAACTCCGACGAGCTTGTAGAAGAATGGCTCGTTGAAGCCGAGCGTGCGGCCATAGCGGACCGCGCGGCGCAGGATGCGGCGGAGGACGTAGTTGCGGTCGTTGTTGCCGGGCTGAATGCCATCGGCAATCGCGAAGCTGAGCGTGCGGATGTGATCAGCGATGACGCGGAAGGCTACGTCGACCTTCTCCTGCTCGGTCGTGGGGATGACCTGGCCCTGCGGGTTCGGCAGTGGGAGCGTGCTGGTGTAGTGCTTGCCGCTGTGCTTCTCGATCTCGTCGAAGATCGGGCGGAAGATATCCGTCTCGTAATTGGAGATCTTCGCATTGGCGAAGTCGGTGAAATCCTTCGTGCCCTGGATGATCGAAGCGACGCGCTCGAATCCCATGCCGGTGTCCACGTGCTGCGCAGGCAGCGGCGTGAAAGTGCCGTCGGGGTTCGCGTTGAATTGAATGAACACGAGATTCCAGATCTCGATGCACTCGGCGCTTCCTTTGTTCACCAGCGCGCCGCCGGTGTCGCCGGCGGGGGTGAGATCCACGTGCAGCTCGCTGCACGGGCCGCATGGGCCGGTCTCGCCCATCATCCAGAAGTTGTCCTTCTTGTTACCGTTCACGATGTGCACGGCGGGGTCGAGACCCACGGAGCGGAATTTCTCCGCCCAGAAGTTCCAGGCTTCCTCGTCGCGCTCGGCGGGGTCGCCGAGGGAGCGGTCGGGATTATAGATGGTCGCGTAAATACGCTGCGGCGGGAATTTCCAGCGGCCCACCACCAGTTCCCACGCCCATTCGATCGCCTCCTTCTTGAAGTAGTCGCCGAAGCTCCAGTTCCCGAGCATCTCGAAGAACGTGTGGTGGTAGGTGTCGAGACCCACGTCATCGAGGTCGTTGTGCTTGCCGCCGGCGCGGATGCACTTTTGCGTGTCCGCCGCGCGGGTGTCGCTGCCGGGGATGGCGCCGCCCCACTTGCTCACGTCGGCTTTCTTTTCCCCTAGGAAGATGGGCACGAACTGGTTCATGCCTGCATTGGTGAAGAGCAGGTTCGGCGAGTCGGGCATGAGCGACGAACTCGGCACTATGGTGTGCTGCTTCTCGCGGAAGAAATCGAGGAACGACTGACGGATTTGGGCTGAAGTCATCAAGGGCATGGCGGGACGGGGCTGACGTGGAGGGGCGGAAGGTAGCGGATGCCCGGCAAAGGTAAAGTCACTGTCTCGCGGGCTGTTTTCTCAGGGTTACCCTGACTGAACAATGGCTCCTGCCGGCGCACCTCAGTAAACTGGCTACAAAGCAGTTCGCATTATTGCGTAATGTTTTCTCAATTCTCACGTGCGATCTCTCCCGCTTTGGATCAAACCTTGTCCACCAGGATAAGAACTGGCCGCCAAGTGTTAACCGCAGACGACAAAAGTGGAGCATTTGGGCACTCAAACGATTCCGCTGGGCTTCCCGCATTTCCGGGCGTGCTTCTTGCAAGATGTAGGTGTTCACACGGTCCACCTGCGGCCCAATTTTCCCATTTCAGTGGGCGACATTGGGTTCGAAAAAGGGGGCCAAACAAATCATTATGAATGTCACTTATCGTCTGTAGATTACCGAGTTACACTTCTGTCCCCAAATGAGACCTACTCCATGACAGACGCCGACCTAAAAGCACTCTTCGGCACCACCATCAAGACCAAGCGTTCGGAATTGGGCCTGTCGCAAGAAGAGCTGGCGGATCGCGCCGGATTGCACCGCACCTACGTTTCCGACGTGGAGCGCGGCATGCGTAACGTTTCGCTCATTAGTATCGAGAAGCTCGCCCACGCACTGGGGCTTTCAGTCTGGCGGCTTTTCGAGCAAACGGCCAATGGGGATGCTGTAGAACAACTCGAGATCCTCCTCGTTGAGGATGAGCCGAACGACATCGAGCTCACGCAGCGCGCTTTTGCGAGAGCCCGCATCGTGAACCCCGTTCACGTGGTCAACGACGGCATCGCCGCGCTCGACTTTCTCTTTGCCCGCAATGCCTACGCGGATCGCCGCGACAAGGCTCTCCCAGGAGTCATTTTGCTCGACCTGAAATTGCCAAAGCTCGACGGCCTCGAAGTATTGCGCCGCATCCGCGCGGACGAGCGCTTGAAGAATATCCCTGTAGTGATTCTTACCGCCTCGAAGTTCGAGAGCGACCATGCGGAGTGCCGCCGGCTCGGAATCAATTCCTACATCGTGAAGCCGGTGGATTTCCGGAACTTCAGCGAGGTCACGCCGCAATTGCAGTTCGACTGGAAACTCGTGCGGCACGACTGACCGCGCGGAGGGCTCGATTGCGATGAAGAGCGGCATCCTCAGGCCGAACGGCGATGAGCGATGTGCTGCCGCCAGGGTGGCTTGCGTGCAGTTGCCGTCGGGTGTCCGGAAAAGCACGCTCGGTGCGTAGATTAATGGACTGAGCGCATGTTGACTGAGACTGGCCATTCATCTGCTGTCCGGCTCAGGAAACTCGCTGAAGCATCGAGCTTACTGTTGGTTCTCGCGGCTGCCTTGGTGCTGCTCGCATGGGCGCTGAACCTGCCCATCTGGCCGGAGATCACGCCAGAACGGCCCGCGCCGAAGATCACTGCGGCGGTGATCGCTCTCGCGGTGGGAGCGGCGCTGTGGGTGGCCATGACGGTCCTGCTCTGGTTCACCGCCCGCGCCCTGAATGTCGCGCAGAAAAAGGTCGAGCATCGGGAACGTCTCTATGCGGTCCTCAGCCAGTGCAATCAAAGCATCGTTCACATCGCGGAACGCGAGCCGCTGCTCAAGCGTCTGTGCGAGATCGCTGTGCAAGAGGGGGGATTCCGCATGGCGTGGATCGGCCTCGCCAATCCCGCCACGCAGATGGTGGACCCGGTGGCCTCGGCCGGCACGGACGAAGGATTTTTCGATCGAGTCAAGGTATCCCTGCGCGATGAGCCGCTCGGTCGCGGGCCGGGCAGCACGGCGATTCGTGAGAAGCGCACGGTGGTTTGCAACGACGTCCACAGCGACCCGCACCTCGCCGTATGGCGCGATGAGACGCTGGCCCGCGGTTTTCATTCGGCGGCCGGTTTCCCCATTGGCAGCGATGGCGATTTCATCGGCTGCTTCGTCCTCTATTCCGGCGATGTAGGCTTCTTCAACGATGAAGAGGTGAAGCTGCTCGAGGAGATGGCGGGGGATATCACCTTTGCCCTGCGGCAGATGGAGCGCGAGGCGCAACGCCGCCGCGCGGAGGAGGAAAAGCAACGGCTCGGCGCCGAGCTGCAGATGATCCTGGATAATGTGCCTGCGATGATCTTCCACAAGAGCCGTGATCACCGGCTGATGCGGGTCAACGCGGCCATGCTCCGCATCCTCGGCAGGTCGGTGGAAGAATTGATCGGCAAGACGGATCGGGAACTCGGCTCGCCCTACTCCGACAAGTACGCGCATGATGAAGACGAGATCGCTGCGACGGGCCAGCCGAAGCTGGGCTTTATCGAGCCGATGGCGACACCCAATGGAGTGCGCTGGTTGGAAACAGACAAGGTGCCCTTGCGTGACGAGCACGGAAGCATCACCGGCTTCATCGGCCTCGCCGTCGACATCACCGAGCGCCGGCTCACGGAGGAAGCGCTCCGGTCCAGCGAAGCGGATTTTCGGGCGAGCTTTCTCTCCATGGCGGTCGGCCATGTGCAGGCGGATCCTTTCACCGGCCGCTACCTGCGGGTGAATCCGCGCTTCTGCCAGATCACCGGCTATTCCGAGGAGGAGCTGCTCGGCATGAGCTTCCGCGAGCTCACCCATCCGGACGACCGGCTGCACGATTCCGAGGCACACCAGAAACTCGTCCGCGGTGAGATCGCAGAGATCAACCGGGAGAAGCGCTACCAGCGCAAGGATGGCAGCGCCGTGTGGGTGAATATCAGCGCCTCGGTCATTCGCGATGATAGCGGCCGCCCGCTGCGCACGCTGGCCGTGGTGCGGGACATCACCGCGCGCCACGAGGCGGAGGAAGCGCGCCGCGCGGCCGAGGCGAAATACCGCGGCCTCGTCGAGCAATCGCTCGTGGGCATCTACATCATCCAAGACGACCGCTACGTCTACGCCAACCCGACGTATGCCCAGATCACGGGCTATTCGGCGGAGGAACTCCTGGCAGGCAAGGTGCTGGATTTCGTCTATGACGAAGACCGCGTGATGGTCGCGGAGAACATCCGCAAACGGGTGAGCGGCGAGATCGAAAGTATTCGCTTTGGAATTCGCCTGGTGCGGAAAGACGGTACGATGATTCATGTCGAGGTGCACGGTGCACGCTCCGAGTACGAGGGGCGGCCGGCCATTCTCGGCACGATGCTCGACATCACTGAGCGGAAGAAAATCGAGGCGCAGTTCCTGCAGACTTCCAAGATGGAGGCCATCGGCCAGCTTGCCGGTGGCATCGCGCACGATTTCAACAACCTGCTGGCGGCCATCACCGGCAATACCAAGCTGGCACTCGAGGATTTGCCCGCGGACCATCCCGTGCGGGCGCACCTCGCGGAAATCAGCAAGGCGGGCGCTCGCGCGGTGGATCTCGTGCGCCGCATTCTCACCTTCAGCCGACAGGAACCGCAGGAGCGCAAACTGATGGCACTCCAACCGGTCGTGCAGGAGGCGCTCCAGCTTTTGCGGGCCACCCTTCCGGTGACGTTGGATATCCGCTCCACCTTTGTCCCCGATGCCCCACCCATCCTCGCCGATGCTACGCAAGTGCACCAGGTGATCATGAACCTCGGGACGAACGCTGGCTACGCCATGGCCGGCCACGGCGTGCTGGAATTGCGGGAGGCCGTGATCGAGGTGGATGCGAATCTCGCGCGCACGTCGTCCGAGCTGCGCTCCGGCCGCTATGTGCGGCTCACGGTGAGCGATAGCGGCTGCGGGATGTCGAGGGAAACGCAGGCCCGCATCTTCGATCCTTTTTTCACCACCAAGCCGCAGGGCGAGGGCACCGGTCTCGGTCTTTCCGTAGTGCACGGGATTATGAAGGCGCACGATGGGGCGATCACCGTCTACAGCGAACCCGGCAAGGGCACGGCGTTTCATCTCTACTTTCCCGTGGCGGCAGGGGAGCTGTCCGCCGCACCCGACACCGCCTCCGCGCCGCTCCCCGGACATGGTGAGCGTTTGCTCTATGTGGATGACGAGGAACCGCTCGTCTACCTCACCACACAGGTCCTCGGGCGGCTGGGCTACGATGTCACCGGCTTCGTTGAGGCCGAGGCGGCGCTGGAGGCGTTTCTTGCCGAGCCGGATCGTTTCGATGTCGTCATCACCGATCTTTCCATGCCGCGCATGAGCGGGTGCGATCTCGCCGCGCGCATCCTGGAGGTCCGGCCAGATCTCCCCATCATCCTCGCCACGGGCTACATTCGCCCGCAGGATACGGAAGGTGCGCGCAAGCTGGGCATTCGCGATTTGATCTTAAAGCCAAATACCGTGGAAGACCTCGGGCCGATCTTGCATCGCATATTATCCGAGCGACGGGGAAGCAGAAGTTAACCGCAGAGGCGCAGAGAACGCGGAGGGCCGCAGAGGGTGACAATCGGAATGTGAGACGAGGAATGACGAGCCTACCGTCCAGACTTGTCTCTCGATACTCTGAGCTAGAATCTCTGCGCGCCTCTGCGTTCTCTGCGCCTCTGCGGTTA
>JBGGMZ010000187.1:0-5635 GCA_041287745.1 Chthoniobacter sp.
TGGGGCCGCCACTCCAGCCCCCACCGCCGCGACCGAGCCGAATGCCGCTCCCAACGCGGTCGCCCCGGAGAAAGCCACCGACGCCCCGCCTGCTGACGCGCCCGCCAAAGGCAAGAAAGGTCACCAGCCCGCAACGGCCACACCCAGCGCCCGGAATGATTCGCCCACCGCGACGCCTCCCGGTCAAAAGAACAAGCCCCAGCGCGATGAATCAGCCCCAGGCGTGACTCCTTCCCGCCCGGCCCGCCCTGAAACTGCGACCGAATCTCCCGCCGAGAGGCCCCAGCCTCCCGGCGAGAAGCCAGCACCGAAGTCGCGTTCCAATCCAGCGGCGGCACCGGCGAACGAGCCCACCGAGCGCGCCCCGGAAGCGAAACCTCAGCGCAAGGAGCAGAAGGCCCCTCCCGCCGAGACAGCCCCACGCCCGAATCCTGCGAGCGATCGTGGGCCCGGCGGAGCCGAAGCCCGGCCGAAGGAACACGCCCCGGAAGGCGCTGCTGCCCGGCCAAAAGAGCACGCCCCCGAGGCTCCTAAACCGCACCAACCCGCGGAAGCGCAATCGGCCGCCCCGCACGGACCGGCGCAACAAGCACCTGCCAACAAGGGCCAGAAGAAAGAAGAGAAGAAGGACGACAAAAAGCCCGAGGGTGCACCGCAGTAAGCGGGGAGTCATCCCCACGCTAAACCCGATCCGTTAACTTCGGGGCGCGTCGTAGCCGCAAGGCTGCGATGCGCCCCGCATCTTTTTGGGAACGAGAGGGCAAGGTAAGGGAGCGACCGCCCGGCGCTCGCTGATGGCTGTAGCCATGGCGCTCGGCCGCCGTGCGGAGGACGGTCAACGACGAACACCTGAATGATCACGATTCGCTTGCACCCACGCCCCGGCAGAGGCTCGCCCATCCATCGCCCCCATCCCTCCGCCTCCTCGGCAGAGCAACCGGAGCGATCCGCCACCGCCCACAGTTAAGTTTAAACCGCTCTCAAGAAAAGCTCGAGCTGTCCGCCAAGGGTCTCACCAGTTTTTCGTAAATCAAAACTCCGGCGATCAGCGGTCGGTCGGAAAAAATGGAATCGCTTTTCGTAGAGGCGTATGGCGAACCCGGCAGAAAAAAATCCCGGAATGCTTCACGGATGCCGGGTCTGACCATCCACATTTCATTCCCCGCTGCGGACTTCGCCGAAGCGTAGACATAATTGCTACATTCCCGGTTGTAGCGAGGCACAGCGTTTCCGCCGCCCCAGATTGCGACCAAGGGTTGATTCGCTGGATCCACCACCCACAGCCGGACCCCACGCTGCTCCTTGGCCAGCAGCCACTCGGAACAAACCGTCAGCGGCTCTGTATCGGGAATATGGACATGACCGATAATGAACTTCTCGTCCCAGCGCGCCGGCGGGTGCCGGCCGGCAAACCGCCAGGACACATCGTCAAAAATCACCTCGATGGTGGTCTGCCTGCCGTGCTCCAGCTTTAGCTCGCCGTAGGTGCTCTTCACGATCGGCTCCCGGTTTCCACGCCACCCCAGCCCGGCTCCGCTTTTCCCCTCGAAGATATAAATCCGAAACATCGCCACACATCCTGGGCGCGGGAAATTGGGCCGTCAACCGAGACAAGGGCGAACCGATAGTAAGGCTGGTTCTTTGACGTCGGATTATTCCATCCGTGTTTCATCCGTGCCCATCCGTGGCTAAATAATCTGCGTCGTTCCGCTCAGGAATCGAGCAGACGACCTACTTCGCCCCTGCCACCGGCGCGGGTTTCCCCTCCAGCAGCGCCTTCAGCCAGACCTCCCGGCGCGCGGCGAATTCCTCGTGGTGCGTCTTGTGATCGCCGTGGGGCAGGGGGACGATTTCCTTCGGGCCTTGGGCGGAGTTGAAGGCCGCGTAGACGGCGCCGGCGGGGGAGGTGGTGTCGATCAGCCCCGCGCCGATCAGGAGCGGGCATTTCGTCCGCGCGGCAAAGTGCACGGCATCGTAGTAGCGGCTCGTCTCCATCACTTTCGGCGACTTCGTGGCGCCCCAGTAGGGCCAGCCAAAGGCCCGCCCCGCGGCATTCGCCCCGGGATCGCAGCCCGCCGGCACTTCCACGATGACCGCGCTGGCCTTGGGGAAAAACGCCGCGGTGAAGAACGATTGAATGCCGCCCTGGCTGGTCCCGATGATCACCAGCGTCTTGCCATCCCAATCCGGCCGCGAGGCGAGATACTCCACCGCGCGGTGATCGCCCAGCAGCATGCGCAGGAAGTAACTCGTCTCCCGGCTTTCGTTGCCGATCATCGTGTAGCCCTTCAGCGGGCCGGTATTCTGCTGTTCGTAAAAAGCCGCCGTCTCATCGATCGGCAGATCGTGGGCGAGAATGTTCAGCGCCAGCCAGCCTTTGGAGGCCTTTTCCGTGACCCAGCTTTTCTGCAGCGGATAGACGCCGGCATATTGCAGTTGCAGGATGGCCGGGAATTTCGTGCCCGTGACCGGCCGGGCGATCTGCCCCTGCACATGGGTGCCGTTGATGTTATCGAGCGTCACCTTGGAGTAATGCACTCCGTCCCTGTCGCTGGGCGCCTCGGTCAGCACGGGATTCGCCGGGATCTTCTCCAGCTCCGCCAGCTTGCCCTTCCAGAAGGCATCGAAATCATCCGGCGCCGCCACGCCCACCTTCAGCTTCTCCGGAGCGACCACCGCCCCGGCAAATCCTTTCAGCTCGCCCTTGGCCCCGCCCTTGATTTCCACCAGCACCGTCCCCGCCTCCGGCAAGGTGGCGGTGAGCGTGCCCACGCCGTGCTCGAGCGGAATCGTCCCATTCGTCATGGGCGTCAGCCCGCCCTTCTTCACGACATAGGTAAGGGCCGCGGCGTCCGTAGCCGCACTGGGAGCTGGGCCTGCATTCACCTTGATCTGCCAATGAATCGCCTCGCCCTCACGGTAGACTCCATTGGGATGATCCGGCGTCGCCACAATCGGCGCATCCGCCGCGAAGCAGGAGAGCGCCGTCGCGAGGCAGAAGGAGAGGAGAAGAAGGGGGCGGGAGGGAAGGTTCATGGGGTGAAAGTCGTCGCGCAGTGTGGACCAAAGCAGCGAGTTTTGCGGAGCCCCAATTTCAACTCACGGCAAAACAATACGGAAACCTGCGGGCGGCCTGCCGCAGGCAGGTGTCATTCGAGTATTCGTAGCATGGCTTCATGATGCGCACGTTCCTCCTCGGACATCGTCGCCGGATCCAGTTCGACTCGAACCCATGAAATTGGCTGCTCAGATTTTTCTATCGAGATGCGAAGCAATTGTCGGAAGGTCTCGATCATGGAAGCTCTCCGTGCCGCCGGTGGTTCGTGGCTGTTCTTGCGGTGGTATGCTTCCCAGCGAGCAAAATAGGACTCAATGAGCGTTCGCAGCTCTTGTGGTTCCGGTGCACTCGAAAGCATCTGGCGATCGTGAAGGGCGAACAACATCTCGATGCGCACAAACAACTCGCAAATCTCCTCGTCGTCGTATTCGTGCCCGCGAGGATGCACTAACAATTCGAGAATCCGTTGCGTCAGTTCGCGAGCGATATCGCTCAGAAGATCCGCGGCACCATCGTTGTCTAGATTTTCATCTCCCTCTGCGCTCATAGTGTTGAGTCGATCATCCCTAGTGTCGTCTGTTCGCATCAGGTTTTGCGACCTTTTTCACCTCTTGCCTCTCGCCTCTCGTTCCCAAAGTTAGCGAAGCGCTTTGGGAACGCCAACGCCCGCCTGGAAACTCCGTTTCCCGGCGATCTGTCGCCGCGGGAGAAAACGTGGTAGAACCTTGCCATGATCTACCTCCGCAAAGCCAACGACGATCTGATCAGCCACTCCCGCTGCACTGAAGCCTATATCTCGGCGCCGGGACAGATGGACTGCCCGTGGTGCGGCTGTGGCTGGCTCTTTACGTGCTCCGTCTGCCGTAAGGCATTCACCTTTGCCGAAGCCGTCGAGGTTGACTTCACCCTCGAAGAAATGGCCCGCCGCGACATCGGAGGCTACAACGTATCGAACAAAGCGCCTTCGAAAGAACGAGTGCAAGAGTGGGTCGACTTCATGGAACTCTTTCTCCGCGGAATCGAGGCCGGTCACCGCTACGTTTATTTCGACTCTTACGTGATCCCCACCGATGCCGACGGTGTGACGCTGGAAGGCCTGCATTCCAGGCACGCTCTCGCGGTCGTCCCGCAGGTCGAAGCCCTCCGCGACCGATCCATCGTCGACGGGCTACTCTGCAATCCCGACTACTGGCGGGCTACTGCTCTTGAGGAAGAGGAGTGACGCCTATGGCCCCATCGATACCGATACAATCTATCAAGATTCTTCGGCTGCCCCCTCCTTCCCCCGAATGAATGTTGACCTGTATGGCGATACTGGTATGGGCGAGAGCCATGGAACGGTTCCACTTTTGCTTCGCGACTGATTTCTTAGGCCAGCCTCCGCATCACGCATTCGACAACAGGGAGTTGGATCAGGCGGCTGGTGGATTTTTCCTGAATATGCTCCGTCTTCAATCGCTTGGAAGGCTTCCAATAATTCTGACGGGAGCCGCGATTGTGACTCAAACATTCGAGATGCAGGCCAGATTCAAACTTCAGATTAGGGAAGATGACCCCGAATTAATGACAGGGCATTCACAATTCAATCCGGCTCGTTATGCAGAAAAGGAAGCACTCAGAAAAGAGCTGCAGATGAAATGGTTTGAAGACTCGCAGTCGGGGCGAGTTGCGTCTGGAATGACGGTTGGCGAAGTCGCGCTCAAAAGAATGGTACCTGCGGGCGGAGCCGAATTGGAAGAGGGGATTGATGCGACACTTTCCGCTATGGTGACGGGCATGTGGACAGCGTTTGAGGTTTTGGCTGAGCAAATATGGAACGCCACCGATTCCGTCCGACCCGCTTTGAAGCAGGCGCTGCAGGGGGAAAGGAACGTCGGATTGCGAAGTGTACTCGGAATTCGAAGGAGGTATGCATTCACTTTTTCGGCCGATCAAAGTGAAATCATGCAGATATTGGATGACTCTAGGATCGAAGCGTTGGCTTTAATTCGGAATGTCATCGTCCATTTGGGAGGAAGACGAGATTCCGAGTTCGATAGGAGGGCTGCACCAATTCCAGAGCTCCAGCACTTTCTTTCCCCGAACGCGCCTCAGAAAATCAAATTTACAGGTCCAGCTGTGTTGGATCTGATCAAGTCGATTCCAGATATGGGATTAAACCTCGCCATTTGCGTAGATAAATGGCTGCTGTCTCATCCGTGAAGAATGCGTGTTCGCCTCGAGTTCCCGAAGTAGCGTTCTCAAACTTTTGGACCGAGAGAACGAAAAAACCGCGAGCAACATTTACGCCAAATTGTTGCCTAAGCTGTTACCTTCAGATGAGTGAATTCTGACTTTGGGAAGCCCTTGGCTGACCATCGCGACCGCCTCCGCGCTCAGACTAGAGCAACCGCTTATGTCAAGAGTCAACAATTGCGTCAAGCCAGTCAACGGCGCGAGATCGCGAATGCCGGAACAGTTCGGGAGGGATAGCCACCGCAGATGGGTCAAGCCCGCCAGCGGCGCTAGGTTTTCGATACTCGTGCAGCCCTCAAGTGATAGCGTGATCAACTCTGTGAGGTCGGCCAGCGGCGCGAG
>JBGGMZ010000188.1:0-6185 GCA_041287745.1 Chthoniobacter sp.
TTCATCGGCACGGCCAGGGCTTGGTTGCCGTCGCGGAGATCGACGCTGCACCAGATGGGTGCGGCGGTCAGGGTGCGGTTGGGCCATTGGCGATCAGTGATCGCGATGGGTGGGAAAGGTCGATACTTGCTGCTTGGTGGAAAAATCATCTGTCTAAAGGGTTTGGCGGGCGAAGGGATTGGAATTTTAAAGACCAGTCGCCGCTTTCGCCCGAAGCAGCACCAGCCGACGTTAAACGAGAAGAGCTCCGCGGTCCGCGCGCAGAGAAGCGCGCGCGACGAGTGCGCGGAGCGAAGTAAGTCGGCTGGTCAGCAGATGACGCATTGGAACGGGAATGATAGCGGCCCTCCCAGATTTGGCAACCCCACACTTGGCCGGGGTGCGGGCTCAGCGCATTCAGCTGCGGCTTCATTTCGTTTTTTGTGGACGGTAGAGCGGGCGAATTCAGCGATTCTTCGCTCCACCCAGCGGAACGATGCAATTGAATTAGCCACGGATAGACACGGATGAAACACGGATTGAGCGATCCCGGTGAAATTAGGATGTGCCGTATCACATACCTTTTGGTGAACGGATTTCGTCTCCTTTCCACTCTCTCTTCTCCATTCGTGTCTATCCGTGGCTCAATTCAATTGTGATAGCTCAGAACGACGGATTGGGGTGGAGTGCTCGCGTGAAAAGCGTCCTGGCCGCCGCTCCTTCCTTCATCAACGCACAAACCGCCGGGCCCCTTGCGGAACCCGGCGGTTGTGAATGTTAGTCAGCTTTGAAGTCAGCTTATTCGGCTGAAGTCATGGCTTACTTTGCCTTTCGGCTTAGTAGTCCATGCCGCCCGGGCCGTGGCCGTGGGCGTCGCCGCCAGCGGCGGGCTTGTCCTTCTCGGGCAGCTCGGTGATCACCGCTTCGGTGGTCAGGAGCAGGCCGGAGATGGAGGCCGCGTGCTGGATGGCGCTGCGGGTCACCTTCGCGGGATCGACGACGCCGGCCTTGATCAGGTCTTCGTATTCGCCGGTCGCGACGTTGTAACCTTCGTTACCCTTGCGCTTCTTGACTTCCTGCACGATGAGCGCGCCTTCCTGGCCCGCGTTGTCGGCGAGCTGGCGGAGCGGCGCTTCGATCGCGCGGCGGATGATGGCGAGGCCGATGGCTTCGTCACCTTCGAGCTTGAGGTTATCGAGGGCCTTCTGCGCACGGATGAGGGCCACACCGCCGCCGGGGACGATGCCTTCTTCCACGGCCGCACGGGTCGCGTGAAGGGCGTCTTCGACGCGGGCCTTCTTTTCCTTGAGCTCGGTCTCGGTGGAGGCGCCGACATTGATGACGGCAACGCCGCCGGCGAGCTTCGCGAGGCGCTCCTGGAGCTTCTCACGATCGTAATCGCTGGTGGTCTCTTCGATCTGACGACGGATCTGGCTCACGCGGCCCTGGATGTCGGCCTGCTTGCCGCCGCCTTCGACGATCGTGGTGTTTTCCTTGTCGATGGTGATGCGCTTGGCCTTGCCGAGGTCTTCCAGCGTGATGTTCTCGAGCTTGATGCCGAGGTCTTCGCTGAGCAGACGACCACCGGTGAGGATGGCGATGTCTTCGAGGATGGCCTTGCGGCGATCGCCGAAGCCCGGAGCCTTGACGGCGGCGACCTGGATGGTGCCACGGAGCTTGTTCACGACGAGGGTCGCGAGGGCTTCGCCTTCCACGTCCTCAGCAATGATGAGGAGCGGCTTGCCGGTCTTGGCGGTCTTCTCGAGCACGGGGAGCAGGTCCTTGAGGGAGCTGATCTTCTTCTCGTGGATGAGGATGTAGGGATTGTCGAGGATCGCTTCGAGGGACTCGGCGTTGGTCACGAAGTAGGGCGAGATGTAGCCCTTGTCGAACTGCATGCCTTCGACGACGTCGAGGGTGGTTTCGATCGACTTGGCTTCTTCCACCGTGATGGTGCCGTCCTTGCCGACCTTGTCCATCGCGTCAGCGATGATCTCGCCGATGGTGGTGTCCCAGTTGGCGGAGACAGTGGCGACCTGGGCGATCTCCGTGCGGTCCTTGACCTTCTTGGAGATGCGGGCGATTTCTGCCACGAACGCTTCGACGGCCTTGTTGATGCCGCGCTGGAGCGACATCGGGTTGGCGCCGGCGGTCACGTTCTTGAGGCCTTCCTTGTAGATGGCTTCAGCGAGAACGGTCGCGGTCGTGGTGCCGTCACCTGCGGTGTCGCTGGTCTTGCTGGCGACTTCGCGGACGAGCTGGGCGCCCATATTTTCATACGGATCGTCGAGCTCGATTTCCTTGGCGACGGTCACGCCATCCTTGGTGATGGTCGGGCTGCCGAATTTCTTGTCGAGGATGACGTTACGGCCGGCTGGCCCGAGTGTTGCCTTGACCGCTTTCGCGAGTTTCTCGACGCCGCGCAGAAGAGCGTGGCGAGCGGCTTCGTCGAATTGGAGTTGTTTAGCTGCCATGTGAGTTAGTTAGGTAGGTAGGTGGGGTTGAGTGATTAGCCGAGGATGCCGAGGATGTCGTCCTCACGCATGATCAGATAGGTGTCGCCTTCGACTTTGATTTCGGTGCCGCCGTACTTGGAGATGAGGACCTTGTCGCCCTTCTTCACCGAGAATTCGATCAGCTTGCCCGCTTCGTCACGCTTGCCGGTGCCGAGGGCCACGACTTCGCCTTCCTGGGGCTTTTCTTTGTGGGCGTCGGGGATGATGATCCCGCCCTTTTTGGTTTCAACTGCCTCCAGCGGCTTCACGAGCACGCGGTCGGCGAGGGGTCGAACATTGACAGATGCCATGTTGGTTTTGGTTTCTAGTTAGTTGTTTTGGTTTTGGTTTTTAGCGAGCGCCGAGGTCGCCAGGCTGGGCAGCCTGCTGACTTCGGCGCAGTCGTAAAGTTATTTGATTCTGACGAAGTCGACCTTGTCGGTGCCATCCACGGCGCGGAGATGATCGCCGTCCAGGGACATCACCTTTGGCTTGCCATCTCCCAGGAGGGTAACTTGCTTTCCACTGACTTCATAAGTGCCGATCTTCCCATTCGAGGCGGTGATTTTGCCCTGGCTGAAGGTCAGGGAAATCGAATCGCCATTGGGCAAGGCCCGACGATAAGTCCCCTCCACCCCTGAAGGATCGTGCGCCACGGCCTTCCCGTCTTGAGTCTGGAGAGCTGCCTCCAGGGCCTTCACCCGCGCCTCCAGCGCGTTAACGCGATCCTCTACGGATTCCGCGCGCGCGCCGAGAGACGAGGCGAGTAAGGCTAGGGTGAGGCCGACGAAGCGCATGCCGATGGGGACGGTTGGAGCGACTTACTTCTTCTTGTCTTCGTCGACGACTTCGAACTCCGCGTCGACCACGTCGCCGTCGGGCTTCTTGGCCGCGCCACCTTCGGCGCCGCCGGAAGCTTCGGGACCGGGGCCTGCGCCGGCGGCTCCGCCTTGGGAGGCGGCAGCCTGCTTGTAGAGCTCCTCGCTCACGCTCTGGAATTTGTTCTGCAGGTCGTCGTAAGCAGCCTTGATCGCGTCAGTGTCGCTGCCCTTGAGCGCTTCGCGCACGGCAGTGATCTTGCCTTCGATCTCGGTCTTCTTCTCGGCGGGAAGCTTGTCGCCCAAGTCCTTGAGCTGCTTCTCGCATTGGTAGGCGAGATTGTCGGCGTTGTTGCGAACTTCGATGGTCTCCTTCGCCTTCTTGTCTTCCTCGGCATGGAGCTCGGCTTCCTTCTGCATCTTCTCGACCTCTTCCTTGCTCAGGCCAGAGCTGCCGGTGATGGAGATCTTCTGCTCCTTGCCGGTGCCCAGGTCCTTGGCACTCACGTGTAGGATGCCATTGGCGTCGATGTCGAAGGTCACTTCGATCTGCGGGGTGCCACGTGGGGCCGGCGGGATGCCGTCGAGGTGGAACGTGCCGAGATTCTTGTTGTCGCGGCTGAGCGGACGCTCGCCTTGGAGCACTTTGATTTCCACGCCGGGCTGGTTGTCGCTGTAAGTGGAGAAGATCTGCGACTTGCGGGTCGGGATCGTCGTATTGCGCGGGATCATGGGCGTAGCCACGCCGCCGGCCGTTTCGATGGCCAGGGTGAGCGGGGTCACGTCGAGCAGGAGCACGTCCTTCACGTCGCCCTTGAGGACGCCGCCCTGGATGGCCGCGCCGATGGCCACGACTTCATCCGGGTTCACGCCCTTGTGGGGTTCCTTGCCGACGAGCTTGCGCGCAGTCTCGATGACGCGAGGCATACGGGTCATGCCGCCGACGAGCACGAGCTCATGGATTTCCTTCTCGCTCAGGCCGGCGTCTTTCAAGCACGCCTTGACCGGGCCGATGGTGCGCTCGAAGAGCGGATCGGTGAGCTGCTCGAGCTTGGCGCGGGTGAGCTTCTTCTGGATGTGCTTCGGGCCGCTCTGGTCGGCGGTGACGAAGGGCAGATTGATCTCGTATTCCTGCGCGCTGGAGAGGGCGATCTTGGCCTTCTCGGCTTCTTCCTTGATGCGCTGCACAGCGTCGGGCTGCTTGGTGAGATCGATGCCGGAGTCGGTTTTGAACTCGCGGAAGATCCAGTCCATGATCGCATTGTCCCAGTCGTCGCCACCGAGGTGGGTGTCGCCGTTGGTCGCCTTCACTTCGAATACGCCGTCGCCGATCTCGAGGACCGAGATATCGAAAGTGCCGCCGCCGAGGTCATACACGGCGATCTTTTCGTCGGCCTTCTTGTCGAGGCCGTAGGCGAGCGAGGCCGCGGTGGGCTCGTTCACGATGCGGAGCACTTCGAGGCCCGCGATCTTGCCGGCATCCTTGGTCGCCGTGCGCTGGGAGTCGTTGAAATAAGCAGGAACGGTGATGACCGCCTGGGTGATCGTTTCACCGAGCTTGGCTTCGGCGTCGGCCTTGAGCTTCGCGAGGATCATCGCGGAGATTTCCGGTGGGCTGTAGGTCTTGGTCTCGCCGTTGACGACCACAGAGATATGCGCATCGCCGTTGGCGGCCTTTACCAGTTTGTAGGGCACGCGATGGGTCTCTTCCTGGACCTCGTCGAACTTGCGGCCCATGAAACGCTTCACGGAGAAAATGGTGTTGGTCGGATTGGTCACCGCCTGACGCTTCGCGGCCTGACCGACGAGACGTTCGCCCGTTTTGCTGAATGCGACTACGCTGGGCGTGGTGCGTGCGCCTTCGGAGTTTTCCAGCACGACCGGCTCGCCGCCTTCCATGACGGACATGCAGGAGTTGGTGGTGCCGAGGTCGATACCGAGAATTTTAGCCATTGTGTATGTGTCTTTCTTGAAAAATTGGGGTTGCCCGCACCTTTAGCAGGGACTGCGCCGAGCCAATCGGAATTCCGTAAGTCGCTTTTCTGGAGATACTTGTATGGAATGGCACGGCCTCTTGCAGTGTGCCAAAAACAGGGAAATGTCCCACTTTTGGCCCGTACGGTGTGACATGGCGGCACAGACCCGGGGCTCGGGGGGGGGTGTATTTTAAGCGCAGATTAGACGCTTGGGGAGAAGGCCGCGGTGCCGTGGGACAACCGCAGAGACGCAGAGGAAAGAGGGAGGCGAGTCTTTGGGAGCCACGACTAGGCACGATTCAGCACGATTGGGTTGGATCTACGTTGGAACGATTCCCAACGAGAGGGCGCTCACTTAGGGAAAATTGCTCGCGCCAAGAGCGCCAAGAACGCCAAGGGGAGAAAAGACGAGACCCCGCCCTCCCCTTAGCGCCCTTTGCGTTCTTTGCGCGACCTTTGGTGCCGGTGATGTCGCGCGCCGCCCAGTTTGAAATCCGATTCAGCACGATTAGATACGACTGGCTGCGATTCCGATTCTGAAGCGTCTTTGGCAGTCGATCAAAACCCACGAAGACACGAAGAAAGCAACGGTCTGCAGGCATACCGATGGCCACTCCCCTTCGTGTCTTCGCGCCTTCGTGGTGAATTCTCCCCCCAAGCGCTTTCACTCATACAACGCGACACTTGGGCTGAACCGGCATTCGGCAGTAGACAGATTGTCAGGATTCACACGATTCCCCGTCGAGTTCAGGCCGCACGGACCTTCGTACTTCGTCGCCACCGCAATGCCCGCACTTCTAGTGTCCTGTCAGGGAAGTTTCCTCCCTAATTTGGGGCGCTTATTTCGGGAAGTATTAGTAATTAACCACGAAGACGCGAAGGCACGAAGGTGGGCGCAATCTCAGCAGCTGCCCTCG
>JBGGMZ010000189.1:0-21368 GCA_041287745.1 Chthoniobacter sp.
AAAAGAAGTTTCCGAATCCGGCGGGGTAGAATTTTGAATCAGGAAAGCAGGAACACAGGAACGAAAAACAAATCCTTCCTGCTTTCCTGCGTTCCTAATTCACCTCGTTTATCCGGAAGTTACTTTCGGCAGATGCTCTAACCCACCCGCTAGGGACGCCGGAGCCATCGCCACCTCACCGCCCAATCCGCCGGAAAAACGTCTCCAGCCGCTTCGCCACTCCTGTGAAGGACAGCTTCTCCTTCGCGATTTCCTCCGCCCGCTGGACCACGGCCTCACAATCGTGCGGATGCTCCAGCAGCCGCGCCGCGATATCGAAAAGCTGCTCGGCATCGCGGCCGTGTCCGCAGAGGTCGGGGAAGACCAGGCGCTCGGTAGTGCCATTGCCGCCTACGCACGGCATCCGCGCCAGGAGGGCATCACCCGCGACCTGGCCGGGCACCGCGCTCTGGTCGAGTTGCCACACCAGCTTGTGCTTCGCCAGCAGCTTCATGTAGCGCGGGTAAGGCAGCCGGCCCTCGATGACCTTGAGCAGCCGCTCATCGTATCCGAGCCGATCGAGCAGCCGGCGCCCGCGCCAGCCGTCGGTATTGATGACCGTCACGGTCTCGAACATCGAGGCCGCCAATTGCTTCACCACCAGTAGGGCTGCAAGGTGATTGCGCGACGAGACCTTAAACTCCCGCGTGCCGACAAAGATCCCGCGCCGCTCCTCGATGGGCGTGGCAAAATTCCAGCGGCTGTCCTCCAGCGGATAAGGCGTGGGGATGAACTCCACGTGACGCACTCCGGCGGCGGTGAAGAATGGGACGAGATCCGGTGTGGTGGCGATGGCGCCATCCGCTCGCTGGCAGATTTCCTGGAAAAGCTGGAGTGCCGCCGGCTTGGCCAGTTGTTCCGCGACCTGCAGTGCGCCTGCTTCCTTCCACGCGATCGCCACGGTCTTTCCCTCTCCGCGCAGTTCCACCATCGCCTGGCGGCTCGCCTTGAGATTGTGCCGCAGCAGCACCAGCACTTCCTTTTGCTCCGCAGAGATTTCCTGGTCTTTGCGAAAGAACGCGCCGTTGGTACACGCCGCAAATCCGTGTCCGCTCAACGGCGGATGCGTCTTTTCGTCCGGCGTACCGGCACCATTGGCAAAGTCCTGTCGGGGGTCCTGTCCCCCAGGGTTGAGCACAGCGAGTTTCATTGTTGGGAAAGGCAGTGGTAGCGGGGAGAATGGCGATGGGCAATGCTCCCGGCGGGGAAATTCGCCCCCTTGACGGCTCAAGCAATACATGGTATCTTGAACACATATCAATCGGGCGCGCCTCTGCACATGGGAAGAGGGATTTCGACCACGGATTACGCAGATGACGCGGATTTTTCGGGTCTTCGCGCCTTCCGCAATCCGTGGCATCCGTGAAATCCGTGGTCACTTTCTCCTACTCGGAGGAGTTTCAGGACGGTCGATCATGCATGAGCCACCAACCCAGTGATGCTCCCGATGAACCCAGCCCAATGGTGCTCCACAGCTCCACCCGATTCCCTATAACGGGCATCGCGGGTGTCGCGCCAAGGACGCAAAGCACGCCAAGCAGACCAAAGGCAGAAAGGAAGCATCCCTCTTTTCCCACCTTGGCGTCCTTGGCGTCCTTGGCGCGAGACCATCGCTCCAGCCGGATCGTCCTCAATCGTGCTCGATTAAGGCTTTGCCCCGCCCGCCGCGGTTCGATGTTCGACAGACTCCACCGAATTCTCCCACACTCCTTTGCGTGCCCTCCCTCCACTCGCGCCGTGCCTTTCTCCAGACCCTCGCCGCCACCGCGCTTGCCGGCGGACTCCGTGCACAGGATGCCGCAAAGCTTCCGCCGATCCGTGCCATCACGCGCGGGCCGAAGTTTCATTGGTTTGGGTATTACGACAAATTCCAGTTCGACCCCACAGGTCGCTACGTGCTCGGCAACCAGGTGGATTTCGAGAGCCGCTCACCGCTGCCGGAAGACAAGATCCAGGTCGGCATGGTGGACCTGGAGGATGGCGACAAGTGGATCGAGCTCGGCGAGACGCACGCTTGGAACTGGCAGCAGGGCTGCATGCTGCAGTGGCTGCCCGGCAGCACGAGCGAGGTGATGTGGAACGATCGCGAGGGCGACCATTTCGTCTGCCATATCCTGGATGTGAAGTCGGGGGCAAAGCGCACACTCCCCTCCCCGGTCTACACCGTGAGCCCGGATGGTCGCTGGGGGCTCGCGCCGGATTTTCGCCGGCTGAATGATTGCCGCCCGGGCTACGGCTACGCGGGGCTCCCGGACCCGAATCGCGATAAGCTCGCGCCGGAGGACGCGGGCATCTGGAAGATCGACATGAAGACCGGTGAGTCGAAGCTGCTCATCACCTTCGCTGAGATCGCCGCCGTGCCGTGGGAGATGGAGGGCGGATACGGGACGAATGCCAAGAACTGGTTCAATCACCTGCTCTTCAACCAGGACGGCTCGCGTTTCATCTTCCTCCATCGCTGGCGCGCGGAGGGCGAGAAGATCTCCACCTTTCACACGCGCATGTTCACGGCGAATGCCGACGGCAGCGACCGCTACGTCATCGACCCAAGCGGGATGACTTCCCACTTCGTCTGGCGCGATCCGCAGCACGTTTTCATGTATACCTACCATCCCTCGCACCAGCAGCGCTTCTACGTCTTCACCGACAAAACGCGCGAGGCGGAGGTGATGGGCCCCGACGTGATGACGGTGAACGGCCACAACACCTATCTCCCCGGCACAAACAACGAGTGGGTGCTGAACGATACCTATCCCGACAAGGCGAACCTCCAGCACGTCTTCCTCTATCACGTGCCCACCGGCCGGCGCGTGCCGCTGGCCGATCTGGAGAGCAAACCACCCTATCGCGGTGAGTGGCGTTGTGATACCCACCCGCGCAGCAGCCGCGACGGCCATTCGGTGTGCGTTGACAGTTCCCACGCGGGCGGCCGGCAGATGTATCTCATCGATCTGCGCGGGATGGTGTAGAATCCTCAACTCAAGACTTCCTCACAGTTATATTAACTGCAGAGGGCGCAGAGAACGCGGAGGGCCGCAGAGGAAGCCAAATCCACGCGCGCCCCCATTGAGCGAGCAAGCAAGTGGGCAGGTGTTAGGGAAGCCACGCAGCCGTCCTTTCTCGAAATGTCGCTCTCGACGCCGTGGAAGAAATTCAACCACAGAGACACAGAGAGCACGAAGAATTCGAACAGGCGTTCCCTTCAAAACCTCGGTGTTCTCCGTGTCTCTGTGGTTCCATCCATCCGGAAACGATTTTCGGGACAATCTCTAAGGGCCATCCACGCCAAAGCTCATTTGTTCAACCTCCCATTGCATCCCCTCAAATGAAAACCTTGCCCATCCTCTTCGCCCTCGTCCTTTGGCTTGTAACGCCAGTCGCCTTGCGCGCCGAGGCCGATGGCAAAATCCAGGTCCTGCTCCTCGGCGACAGCACCACCGAGGCAAAATTTCCTAAGCTGCTCGCGCCAAAGGAACCGCAGTTCGAGGACATCATCCGCCTCCTGCTCGCCGCCGAGGGCGATCTGCCGCCGACCAATGTCATCAACTCCGGCGTAAGCGGTGAGACCATCCGGCGGCTCATCGATTCCGGTCGCTACGAAAAGCAGGCGTCGAAGCTGCCCGGCCTCGATTACATCTTCGTCCGCTACGGCTTGAATGACCACGCGAAGATCCCGGATTTCGAAGTGAACTTCCCCGAGGACTTCCGCGAACTGCTCGCGAAACTGCGCTCCGATCATCCGCACGCCGTGCTCATTCCCATGACGGTGATTCCCTTCGCCGACGAAGCCACCAGCACGAAGATCAACGATCTCATCCGCAAAGTCGCAGAAGAAGAAAAGCTCACCCTCTTCGATATCTATCCGCGCTATGCCGAGGAACTGAAGTCCGGCCCGAACATGCTGAACTACCGCCGCTACGCGCTGGAAAAGATCCCGGAGAAATTACGCGAGTTCGCCAAGCCCTACACCACCGAAGGCAAGGACCCCGCTGTGGTCGTGCTCGACAACCGCCTCGACGCCCACTTCGGCAAGCTGCCCGGCTGGTATAACGACCGCCACCCGAACCTCGCCGGCTATCATGTCATCGCCGATGAGACCGCGAAATTCCTGGCACCGTTGATGCGGGCGAAAGCACGGGCTTCTCAATAGCAGGTCCAGCTTACCCGAGAGCGCTGCGCGAACGAATCACACGAGCAAACAGCACGTCGAACAAAGCGCCCAACAACACACCGATGGCGTAAGCGCCTATATCGACCCATGAAAACACAGAGCCGAGCACCAGATGGCCAATGGTCGTGTGGCGGATCGCATTGATCCACGGTGCCTGGTAGAGCTGCGAGAACTCGTCGACACAGGCGATGGCGAATGCCCACAAGGAGAGATGCACCGTGGTAGCGCGCGGCCAAATGAAAGCCAGCCCGATGAAAACCATTAGCGCCCACAAGGCATCGCCCGGGTACTTGCCCAGCACCGCGGGAAGCAAAAACGGAAACCGGCGCGACGCCATCCCGAGTAAAATGACGGCAACAAAACCGAAAAGGAGCAGCAGTCTGCTTCGAGATGGACCAGTGGATATCATGCCAAGACCAGCGAGGGACAAAGTGCGGAATTGCGTATCATATTGCCGGGCTGGATCGAGAATACCCTGCGCAAAATTCCTACCCCACGGGACCTCCGCAGGTATACATACGTAATGGCCCCACGGTTCAATTTCCCCAGTTCGAAGAAGGCGTTCGCCGTGCTACTGCTGGCCATGCTGGCGGTCGATATGCCGCTACTCGCACAATCGGTCGATACCTGGCAAACGGCGGCGGTGCGGAAGTATCCCGCGCTGACGGAAGCGGGGTCGCCATTGAATACACGCTTCCTCGCTATCATCGCGGAGAAGAAGAAATCCGACCCGGCCTTTTTCAGCAAACCCGATTGGCCGATGCGCGCGGCGACTGCCGCGGCGGAAGCGTTGCGGGCGGAAGAGCTCGCCGTGAGCGAGAAGGCGAAAGCTGAAGAGGACGCGCGGCTGGCGACGATGGCGCCGGAGGAACGCGACTGGGAAAAGGACAAGGCGCACTGGATTTTTGAGCGGCTGGTCTTCGGCGACAAGGAAGAGGCGATCGTGAGCAAGCTGAACCGCTCGAAGATCATCACCTCACGCGTGTCGCCCTCCATGCGGGTGGTCCTGGACTCGCGTTTCCAGTGGGTGATCGGCGAGAACAAGTATCGCCTGAGCTTCGAAATGAAGGACACACTCGCCGCGATCCTCGTCGAGAGCTCGCCGGAGAAGGCGGAGAATCTTGCCGAGTTCATTCACGAGGATTGGGAAAAATTGCGCAAGGTGGCCATCGAGCAATTTGGAGCCCCGACGAAATCCGTCGCTTTTCCCGAGGCGAAGAGCCTGCGCACCGGTGGCTGGACGGTGACGGACACGTGGGATCGCCCAAGCAGCCGGATCAAGCTCGGCGTGACAGAAGACAGCGGCAAGTGCAGCGCAGCCCTACGCATCAGCGATCCGGCGAAAACGACGGAGTAGCGCCAGCGAAACGACACGCGGCTAGCGCGTCGCGGTCGTCCGCGGCGAAGCCGGCTTCGCGCCCTGTTGCACGGCCCAGAGATAACTCTGCGAGCATACGAACAACGTGCCGTTGGCCGCCACTGGCGTAGCATAGGCGCTGGAGCCGAGTTGAATTTCGGAAAGGACTTTCAATTCCTTGCCCGCGGCCAGTGTGACGAGCTTCTTCTTCGTGCCGATGTAGACTTTGCCATCGGCCACCAGCGGGGTGCTCCACGTCTCGGCATTGGTCATGTGGACCCAATAGGGCTTGCCCGTCTTTTCATCGAGGCAATGGACGTGTCCGGCGAGATCATTCACGTAGACCAGGCCGCCGCTGATCGCCACCCCGGAGATGGTTCGCTCGATTCCATCGTAGGTCCACACGCAGCCGCTGTGCGTGATGTCACCCGTCTTCGACGCATCAATGCAATGCAGCAACCCGCGCCCGCGCCCGTGCATGGGATCCTGGCCGATGGTGCAATACACGCGCCCATCGTGAAAGACGGGCGACGCGATGATTTCACTTGGCCCGAGGAAGGCGCCGTCGTCCTTGTTGGTGGAGTACTTTTTGCGCTTGTCGCCGATGTAGTAGTTGAACGGTTGACCATCGCCGAGCGGGTCGCGGAAATTCGGCGGATCGCAATCGTAGGACCACACTTTCTTCAAATGGATCGGCTCCTTGGGCACTTCCGTGAGCGCCTCGAAAGCATAGCAAAGGCCATCGCCGCCGCCGAAGAAGACGAGCTTTTTACCATTCACCACGCCGATGGTCGGCGGCGACCACAGGCAGTGCCACATGCGATGGCCGAGATCCTCGGTATCGGTGGCGAGCAACTTCCCGGTCCGCGCATCCAGCGCGATGAAGCTCGGCGCATCGGGGTGCAGGCAGAAGGTGTGCTCGTGGTTCACTCCATTCGCCGAAGTGCAGTAGAGAATATCGCCATCGACCAGCACGGAGCAGGCGGCCACGTCGTGCGGACACACGCCGAGATCGTTCACGAGATCGTATTTCCAGATGATATCTCCGTCGGTTTTGTCGAGCGGCACCGGTGGGTTCTTCGCGCCGGCGATGTATTGGGACTCGTCTTGAAACGGCCCGTCGTTGCCATCGGCCTGGCCCTTGACATCGAGGCAAAGAATCTCGCACGAGCTCGTGACGACATAAGCGCGGTTGCCCACCACGGTGGGCGACGAGCACACACCGAGGTTCTGCTGACCGTAGTGCGCATTCTCTGGCAGGCGCTCCTTTGGCCGCACCGGCACCGGAAGCCGCCACAGCGTCTGCCCGGTCTTTTCGTCGAGACACCATACCATGCCGCCCTTGGTGCGCTTCAGGCGGCTGTCGCCCTGCAAGCTGGCGTCGTCGGTACCGACGAAGACGCGCCCATCGGCCACGGTCGGGTTGCCGCAGATGAATGTCCCAAGCTTCGCAACCCAGCGGACGTTCTCCGTCGTCTCCGGCAGGATGCCGTCGCCCGTGGTGGACTTCTCACCGGGCTTGAATGTGTCTGGCAAGCCGGTCTCCAGGGACACCATGTTGCGGCCCAAATCGCATCCGCCCCAAGCAGGCCAGTCGGCGGCGTAGGACGACGCCATGGCGAGGAAAAGTGCCGATGTAATCGCGAGGGGGGAGGATTTCTTCATAGTCGAAGTGCGGAAGCGTTGCTTCCTCGTTAACCCTGTTTCCACGAAATGGTTTGCAACTCTCTCACTCCAATTGGTTTCACCTTCCGATGAACACGCCCGGCCTCCGCCATCTTCTCCCCACCCTGATCGCGCTGACCGGCCTGGCCCAAACATTTGCGGCCGACCCGCCGTCACCAGAGGAATATCGGGCAAACTGGCCCCGCTTTCGCGGCCCCGATGGCAGCGGCGCGAGCTCGAAAGGCAACCCTCCTGTGACCTGCGATGTGGAGGCCGGCACGAATGTCGCCTGGTCGGTGGAAGTGCCCGCCGAGGGATTCAGTTCCCCAGTGGTGTGGGGCGACCGCGTCTTTGTCTCTGGTGGCGACGAGATGAAGCGCGAGGTGATGTGCTTCGACGCTGCGTCGGGCAAGTTGCTGTGGGAACGCCCCGTGCCGAAAACTGAGGGCAGCCCCGCCGAGACACCGCGCGTGGTCGAGCAATGCGGCATGGCCGCCGCGACCCCAGCCACCGATGGCCGCCGCGTCTACGCCATCTATGGCAATGGTGATCTCGCCGCTTTCAATTTCGATGGCAGCCTCGCGTGGTCGAAATTCATCGAGGTGCCGAAGAATCCTTACGGCCATGCGGCGTCGCTGATCACGTGGCAGGACCGGGTCATCGTGCAATTCGACCAGGGCGAGGCCGATGACAAGATCAGCAAACTCTACGCACTCGATAGCGCGACCGGGGCTGTGGTCTGGCAGCAGGCGCGCCCGGTCGGCGCTTCGTGGTCTACGCCCATCGTCGTCGATGCTGCCGGGCAGTCGCAGATCATCACCACCGCCGTGCCGCTGGTGATTTCTTACGGCGCGAAAGACGGAGCTGAGCTCTGGCGGGCCGATTGTCTCGATGGTCTGGTGACGCCGTCGCCCGTCTTCGTGGACGGCACGCTGTTTGTCATCAATCCCTCGAACAAACTGCAGACCATTCGCACCGATGGCCATGGCGATGTGACCAAGACGCACCTTGGCTGGAGCGCAGAGGACGGCATCCCCGACGTGACCAGCCCCTTGAGCAACGGCGAGCTGATCTTCCTCCTCGACTCCAGCGGCTGGCTGAGTTGCTACGATGCAAAGAATGGGAAAAAGCAATGGGGCCACGATTACGCGGACGAGTGCAACGCCTCGCCCAGCCTCGCCGGGAACCGCGTGTACCTGGTGACGAAGAAAGGAACCCTCGCCGTCGTCGCGGCCACACGGCAGTTCGAGGAGCTCGGCCACTCCGATCTCGGCGAGCAGGTCTTCGCCACGCCGGCGTTTGCCGGAAACAAGATCTTCATCCGGGGGGTGAAACACTTGATCTGCATCGAAGCGAAGGGCGCGACAGCAAAGCCCTAGGTGAATAAATACCTATTGGGGCAGCTTGGCAGCCAATCCTGCCATATATGTTGAATTATTGACGAAAAGCCGCAGAAATGACACACGTGCGCCCGCCGCATCCTGCGGCGTCGGCCACTCACCTTCACGCTCCCATGCAGCCTCTCCCCTCCTCGACTCTGTCCCACGTCTCGCGACGCTCATTCCTCAAAGCGTCTGCTGCGCTAGTCGGCGGCTCGCCGATGTGGTCGGCATTGCCGAAGAGCGAAGCGGCCGCGGCTCAAGGACCGCTTCTCGCGTATGTGGGCACCTACAGCTCGCCGCTGCCGATCATTCGCCCCGGTCAGGTGGATCAGCCGCCGGGCAACGGGCGCGGCATTCATTGGTTTCAAGTGGATCGAGCGACGGGAGCGCTGTCGCCGGCGGGAGTGTTTGAAATGGCGACGAGCCCGAGTTGTGTGGCGATCAATGCCGCGGGGACGCGCCTGTATTCGGCGAATGAGACAGAGCTGCTGAAAGAAAACGACGCGGGCACGCTTACCGCCTTTTCCATCGACCGCTCCACCGGAAATCTGACGCTGCTCAATACCGTGAGCTCCGGCGGTGCGGGACCGACAAACGTGAGTATCCACCCGTCAGGCAAGTTTGCTCTCACGGCGAATTACTTCGGCGGCTCGGTCGCGGTACTCCCCATTTTGCCTGACGGCAAGCTCGGGCCCGCCAGTGATTTCAAGCAGGATGCCGGCACGGTCGGGCCGAAGAAGGCGACGAATGCGCCGCCCGGGAGCTTCGCCATCAGCGGCCACGATCTGCCCCATGCGCACATGATCGAGGCCGATCCCACGGGCCGCTTCGTGCTGGTCCCCGACCTCGGGCTGGACAAGATCGTGGCGTGGAAGTTCGACGAGAGCACAGGCAAGCTGTCGCCAAACGATCCGCCGTCGATCTCGCTGCCGCCCGGCGATGGCCCACGGCACTTCGCATTTCACCCAAATGGCCGCTGGCTCTACTCGATCCAGGAAGAAGGCTCGAACATCGTGCTCTTCGACTATGACGCCGCGAAGGGACATCTCACTGCGCGCCAGACCGTCTCCAGTCTGCCACCGGGGTTCGCCGGCAGCAATTTTTGCTCGGAGATCGCGGTCTCGTCCGATGGCCATTTCGTCTACGGGGCGAATCGTCTGCACGACAGCATCGCGTGGTTCGCCATCGGCGAAAAAGGCGAGCTCACCTTCGTAGGCGAAGAGTGGACGCGCGGCGATTACCCGCGCAGCTTCAACTTCGATCCGACGGGCAATTTCCTCTACTCTTGCAACCAGCGCGCCGACCACGTGGCCGTCTTCCGCGTGGATCGCAAGACCGGCGGCCTGAGCTTCACCGGCCACATCACGCCAGTAGGCAATCCATCGATGATCACCTTTCTCGATCTTGGGAAAGGCGCATAGCGATTGACGAAATGTCATTTGCCGCCGGGCCTTCCTCTGCGAAGTATCGGCGATGACATCCCGCGACCGTTTCCTGCCAGCCTCTCCCTTTCACGAAACGGAACGGCAATCGTAACTTGAGCGCCCAGCCTTCTCTCCTGGAAAAGTTGCGCATTTCGGCCCGCCGGCATCCGGTGGTGATCGATGCGCTCCTGTGGTCCATCCCTGCACTCCTCTTTGGTGCGGTGCTGCGCATTCTGCTCACGAGCTATCTGCCCTACGCCTTTTGGAATGCGGACTCGCGGTCGTTCTACGTCTTCACACAGAAGTTCATGCAGCACGGCTGGTTCAGTCTCGGGGATAAGCGGCGCTACCTGTATCCGCTGCTCTTGCTGCCGATCTCGGAATTGCCGGGCGGAGTGCTGCGCTGGCTGCCCATCTTCCAGCATTCCTTCGGACTCATCACGCTGGTGCCTCTGGCCTATGTCGTGCGCAAGACGCTGGTCTTTTGGCGTGTCTGGATCGTGCCGATCACGGTCGTCTATGCGGGCCTGCCGCTGATCCTCTGGTGTGAACATGAATTGCTCGGCGATCATCTTTTCTTCGCCCTGCTCATCTGGACTTTCGCCGGCTGGGTGGCCTGGGTCTCTCAATCCGCCCCGGAGCGGGCCAGGCGGATGTTTTGGGCCTTCCTCGTGCCGCTCGCGCTCTTCATCATCACCAAGCCGCACGGTCGCTTCGTCTGGCCGGGATTGATCCTCGGGCTGTGTCTCCTGCAAGCGTGGAAACTCCTCCGTTGGCCGCAGTGGGCGGCGCTCGCCTTGGTGCTGGTCGTCACGCCCACCGTGGGCTCAAACAAACAAGGGGCGTGGCTCTTTTACGACGCGGCGTTTCCGCTCACGCGTCTCGATACGCCGCTGCACGCCGAATACAAAGCCCTCCTGCGCGAGCGCGTGGAGCGTTTTCGTCAGCAACTGGGTACCTACTACGCGGTGCAGGAAGAGGAGCCGTACTATTTCCTGCGCGATCCGGAAAAGCACAGCGACTCGCCGCTCTGGAAGAAGCTGAGCCACGACCCGGCGCTGAAGAACAAGATCTACTTCGACCTCGCTTTCGAAGCGGTGAAGTCACGTCCCGATCTTTTTCTCTACATGGGTCTGCAGCGCGTGGCTTTCGATGCCAACATCTCCACCTACGAGACGATTCACTTCGACGATGGCGCGTTCATGAAGCGGTCGCAGGAATACTACGACGAAGCCGCGACCGACGAGGAAAGCCCGGTCCGCATCGCCTACGCCTTGCCCTCGCACGGGCCGATCCCAGCCGAGGAGGAATTTCAGCGCCGGGTCGAGCCCAAGCCCGGCTCATGGGCAGCGCGCACCGTGCGGACGATCGTGAACTCCTACGGCACCCACCTCGATTTCCTGCGCTATACCGACCCTGCTTATCAGCCGCATCAACTATCCTTCGTCCGGCCTACTTTCCTCGGCTGCTGGCTGCTTCTCGGCGCCGCGCTTTCGCTGCTGCCGCGCTATCGTCGCACGCTCGGTGTGTGGATGGTCCTCGCGGTGATCTATGTCTTCGGCGTCTACATCATCTCCGTGGTCAATATCCACTACGTCGCCCCGGTTTGGCCGGTGTTCTTCGCCGTCCTCGCCATCCCAGGTGATGTCATTTTGACGAAACTTTCCGAGCGGGCTTTCAGCAAGGCAGTTACGACCCCAGCGCCAGCTCGTTGAGCGAAGGCGCTGCGGGTGGGTAGCCCGCGTGGTGACGCGCCTCCACGTACTCGGCGAGAAACTCTGCATCGCGGGCAATACCGGAGAAACGGCCCGAACCCCACGTGTAGAGCCACGGCAGGCCGAGGAAATACAAGCCCGGAACAGTCGTCACGCCGCGCTGATGCACGGGGTAACCCTTGCCGTCGAAGAGCGGAATCTCGACCCACGAATAATCAGTCCGGAAACCGGCGCTCCAGATCACGCTGGTAATCCCGGCTTCGGCATAGTCGATCTCGAGCGGCACATTATCCGGCGTCCACACCGGCACGTAGCGCGGCTCGACAGGCGCATCGATGCCGTGTTCGGCGATGAATTTGTCGATCGTATTCTTGATGCTCTCCGCGACGTTGTCCGCTTGGTCGAGGTTCTGCGCGAGGTCTTCGGCGAAGGTGAGCTTGGTGTCCTGGACGTTGCGCAGGCGGCCATGGAGTTGCATCCCCTCGTTGGCAAATTTGCGCAGGTCGATATCGCGTCCGCCGTCGCGGCCGGTGACATAGTGATTCGCTTTGGCGCGCACCCGTTCCTTTTGTGGATGCTCGTGCACCGGCATGTCGTAGTAGCCGAGATCGGCCAGCCAATCGACCACGTCCTTGCCGCGATAGCGCCGCGCTGTCCGGGGCGCACCGCCCACGCAGAGGTGGACCTTGCGGCCGGCGAGATGGAGATCCTCGGCGATCTGACAGCCACTCTGTCCCGAGCCCACCACCAGCACGGCGCCAGGCGGGAGCTGATCGGGATTTTTGTAATCGGACGAATGAATCTGTGTCACACTTGGCGCGAATTTCTCGGACATCCGCGGGATGGTGGAGATCTGATATCCGCCCGTGGCGACCACTACTTGGTCGGCGGTGAAATCACGATAGCTCGTGCTCACTTCAAAGCGCCCGCTGGCGTTGCGGGCCAGTCGCTTCACGGTCGTGCCTTCCATTACTGGCGGGCTGAACGACTTCGCGTAGGCCTCGATGTATTCGACGATCTGGTTCTTGACCATGAATCCATTCGGGTCCGGTCCCGCGTAGGGAAAGCCGGGGAGCTGGCACTGCCAGTTGGGTGTCACAAGACAGAAGGTGTCCCAGCGCTGCGAACGCCAGGCCTCGGCGATGCGATGTTTTTCGAAGACGAGATGGTCGATGCCCCGTTGCTTGAGGCACCAGCTCATCGATAGGCCGGCCTGGCCTCCTCCGATGATGAGCACGGAGTAGTGCTGTGGTTTGGAAGACGCAGGTGAAGAGTCGGTTTTACGGTCAGACATGGAGTATGCGGACGATGCCGTCCGGTGCGTAGTTGCGGGTGAATAGCTCGATCTCTTCGAGCTGCGAGGCAGCAGAGCTGCACGAAAAACCGAATTTAGCGCGGACGCGTTCGCTGGCGTCCGCGAGCGCGCGACGGCTGCGGGTGAGAAATTCGCTCACGGCCATTTCCTCACCGCTGGTGAAGTAATCGCGCACCACGGTGGAAGGGGAATAACACTCCTTCGTGAGGCCGTCGGGGAGTTGGATGGTGAAGAGGACTGCGGGCATGGTGTTGAGCAGGATGGATTTTCGAATCGGATGTGGAGGGAAGCGCTCGGTCGCTTCCACGTCGGCGTGCAGCACCGACGGAGCGGTGCCCTCCAGCGCTGACTCTGCAACGAGAGCCGATTCTTGAGAGCGCGCGGCTACGCGGCGCAGACGGATTGCTTTTGTTTTTCGAAAGTCGAGAGCGTCGAGCAGGCGGCGCATTTTGCGCAGCCGGCTTTGACCGTGTCGGAAGTCATCCCCGCAGCGGTGAGCCACTCGCCGACTGGAGCAAGGACGGCTCGCATGAAATCCGCCGTAGGCGGAAGATTGCCGGCGAGTGGCGTACCACCAACAGGAACGAAAGGGACGATAAAGGGATATACGCCGTGGGCGATGAGCGTGCGCGCGGCTTCGTGCAGGCTGTCGATCGTGTCGCCGAGCCCGGCGAGCAGATAGGTGCTCACCTGCCCGCGGCCGAAGACTTCGACCGCGGCGGTGAACGCCTCGAGATAAAAGGCACGCGGCACTTCCGCTTTGCCAGGCATGATGCGCCGGCGGACGTCTTCGCTCCATGCCTCGAGGTGCATACCTAGGGAGTCGACGCCCGCCCGGCGCATCTGGGAAAACCATTGAAAATCAGCCGGTGGCTCGCATTGCGCCTGGATTGGAAGACCGGTCGCCATCTTGATTGCCGCGGCGCATTCCGTCATTACCGCCGCGCCGCGATCCTCCGTCGGTGGGGTGCCCGTGGTCATGACCACGTTACGAATGCCATCGAGCCGCTGGGCCGCTGCTGCGACTTCGGCGAGCTGTTCGGGCGACTTGCGCGCAATGGTGCGACCGCCCTTCAGCGATTCCCCGATCGCGCAGAACTGGCACTTCGTCGTGCTGTTGCCGTAACGGATGCACGTCTGCAGCACGGTGGTGGCGAGCGTGTCGCGCGAGTGCAATTGGGCAATCTTCCAGTACTCGATTCCCTCCGATGTACTGAGCGAATAGAACCGAGGCTGCGGCGGAAACGAAATCTCGCAGACCACGTCGTCGCCGCTGCGCAGGAGAGAGGTCCCGCGCGCATCAGGCTGCGTCGCCACATAGGGCGACTCCACTGCACCGCGCGTGTGCACCGGCACCATGATGGTGGTGCCGAGCACGGTCACGGCCTTGTGATCCGTCGGCCCGGCCCCGCCGCGGCGGCTGGAAGCGCCGGCGGCGGGATCGAGCAGGCGCAAGCCGTGCGTTTGCAGCTCAGAGAGCAGAGACTGCTTCTTCGTCAGGAGTGCTGATGGGAAGTCCAGCATAGGAAGTGGTTTCGAGTTCGTCGGCGGTTTTGCTGCACACCCGCGCATTGGCTGTGCGATCGATGTGCAGGGTGAAGATGTCGGGCCGCGAATAGTGGCCGGCGGAATCCATCATCCGCTTGCGCTTGATGATCAGCGCCGGGTCGAGCTCCGCGATGGCCATGCCTTCGCCTTCGGTGATCGGCGGGCAGAGCGGCACGCCCTCCGGCGAGATGATCGCCGAGTAGCAGCCGCCGCGCAGTGCCTTCTGCAGCTTGTCATCGGGCGTGATCGACTTGATCTGTTCGTCGGTCAGCCAGCCCGTGGAATTCACCACGAAGCAGCCGGCCTCCAGCGCGTGATGCTTGATCGTCACCTCGATCTGGTCGGCAAAGATTTGCCCGACCATGGACCCAGGAAACTGCGCGCAGTGGATCTCCTCACGGTCTTCCATGAGGGCGAAGCGGGCCAGTGGATTGTAGTGCTCCCAGCAGGCCAGCGCGCCGACCCGGCCGACGTGGGAATTAACCGCACGGATACCGCTGCCGTCACCCTGGCCCCAGATCATGCGTTCGTGATACGTCGGCGTGATCTTGCGGCGCTTGAGGAGCAGTGTGCCATCGGCGTCGAAGATCAGCTGCGCGTTGTAAAGGCTGCCGCCGTCGCGTTCGTTCACTCCGATGACCAGCGCCATGCCGTGCTGCGCCGCCGCCTTGGAAAATTGCTCGGTGATCGGTCCCGGCACTTCCACGGCAAACTCGTAGAGCCGCATGTGCTCCTTCCCCGCGTGGACCGGCGGCGCGATGAAAGAAAAGTAGGGATAGTAGGGAACCAAGGTCTCGGGAAAGACCGCCAGCTCCACGCCCTTCGCGGCGGCCCGGTCGATCGCGTCACACACGCGATCGACCGTGCCCGTGCCGTTGGTGAGATCAGGTGCAATTTGCACCGCGGCGGCGCGAATGCGCTTCATGGCTTTACAGCGTCCAAGTGTCGATGACCACCGCGCCCGCCTTCTTGTGCAGGAGGACGATGTCCAGCACGTCGAGCGGATTGATCGGGATGATGCCGGGAATGAAGGCTTTCTCCGTCTGTCCGTAGAGCGCCTGGCAAGCGAAGCGGCAGGCGTAGACTTTGCCGCCTTCGTCGATAAACTTGGCGATGCGCTGGTTGATGAACAGGTGGCCGGGAAACGCCTCGTCGCCGAGCGTCGGGAAACCACGCTGGAAACCGAGCGTCACGCCCGGGCCATAGAGCAGGATGGAGGTCTCGTAGCCCTTGCGCAGGAGGCGCGTGGCCACGAGCGTATTGACGAGACCGATGGAACCCTCGAAGGCCACGGTGTGGAAAGTGACCAGCGCTTTTTCGCCCGGATCGGCTTTCACATCGGGGAATACCTTCTCCTCGTAGTCCACGAGGAAGTCACCGGCTTTGTTCATTTCTTTTTCTACTTTTGGCATAATGATGATCTTTCTTGGCTGTTGTTGGTTAGTGGCGGGCGGCGCTGATGGGCCGCGTGACGATCCCTATCCTTAGCAATGCGTGAACCCATTCCTTCACGTTGGCCCTTGCCGCGACCGGTTTGTTGCGCATATCGTTGCGCAACAGAGAGGCATCGCCCGCGAACGCCCATTCCATCGGGCTTCGCAGTGCATCTATTTGCTCCGATGAAACAAATCCAGACAGTGCGCATGGCGGAAATCGCCCAGCAACTGGGCGTGGCGTCCTCGACGATTTCCCGCGCTTTACGCGATGATCCGCGCATCAGCCGTGAGCTGCGTACCCGGGTGCGCGCGGTCGCGGAAAAACTCGGCTACGCTCCGAATCCACTGGTCAGTGCGCTGATGGCCAATCGACGTCGCCGCGGGGGTGCGGGGGCGGTGGATGTGATCGCGCTGGTGACGAATTACGGCGGCCGCGAAGACTGGCGGAAGAAGGACGTTTGCCGTTGGGAATACGAGGGCATTCAGCGTCGCGCACGCGAATTGGGATTTCGCATCGAGGTCTTTGCCCTGGGCGACTATCGTGGCGATACGACGCGTCTCGTTGCGACGTTGCGCGCGCGGGCGATTCGCGGAGTACTGCTGGGATTTTCACGCGATGAGTCCGTGGGGGTGCCGTTCGATTACGAAGGCTTTTGTGTCGCCGGCCTCAGCGCGTATTTCTCCGAGGTGGTCGCCGATCGCGCGAACTTCCACGGCTTCTTCAACGTGCGGCTCGCGCTGGATCACATGCACCGCCTCGGCTATCGGCGGCCGGCGCTCATCGTGCCGGAGCTGAATAATCGTGTGTCGAACAACCTGTGGTCCGGCGCCTTTCTCGACTGGCAGCGCAAGCTGCCGCGGCGCGATCGCTGCGAGCCTTTCATCCCGCCGGAGAATGTGACGCCGGCGGAATTCAGCGACTGGCTCTATCGCAACGAACCCGACTCGTTGCTCGTCTACAAAATGCCCGTGCGCACCTTCCTCGCGAAGCGCGGCGTGCGCGTGCCGGACGACATCGGCGTGGCCTATCTTTACCGCACTTCCGACGAGAAAGGGGACGCCGCTGGGATCGACGGCAATCTCGATTTCGTCGGCGCAGCCGCGCTGGATCTCGTGGTCGAGCGGCTCTACGCAAACAGCACCGGCACGAGCGAGCACCCGAAGGAAGTGCTCATCAAGGGCACCTGGTACGAGGGCGCTACATTACCGCCGAAAAATCCACCCGCTCCGAGCCGTAGCCGAGCACCAGCGAAGGCGAAGCGGTGACACGCCCGACCCGCGCGCAGGTGATTTCGCGCGCCGCAAAATGCTCGATCACTTTCGGCGAATTTTCCGGCGCGACGCTGAGCAGATAGCCGAAGCTCGGGAAGGCGATGAGCCAGCGGGTGAAATCCGCATCGATCGGCCGCGGAAGCTGATCCAGCCAAAGTTCCGCGCCGACACGGGAACACTCCAGCAGCATGGCAAGCGTCCCCACGACGCCGCCGTTACTGATGTCTTTGCCGGCGCGACACCAGCCCTTTTCCGCAAGCGTGGGCAGCAGCTCGAGATCGCCGCGCAAGCGCGCGGAGGGAGCGCCGACACTGGCATTCCAGAAGGGTTTGTTGCCGCGCCAGTCCCCGCGCAGATCGACGGCGACGAGCAGATCGTCGCCCGGCTGGGCATCGAAACTCGTGATCAATTTCTGCGCCTTGCCGAGCACGGCGGCGGCCAGGAAGGAGGCATCGTTTTTCGTGATCGTGGTGTGGCCGCCGACGATCGGCACACCATAGGCTTGGGAGGCCGCGCTCATGCCTTCCCACACGGGTGCGGACTCCTCGATCCCGGGAGTCCAAAGCACATCGACGATGGCAAGTGGCCGCCCTCCCATGGATGCGACATCGCTGAGATTGACCATCACCGCCGAGTAGCCGGCGAACCAGGGATCGGCCGCCACAAAGGATTCCAGCATGCCTTCGGCCGCAAAGAGCAGCCATGCATCGCCATCCGGAATCGCCGCACAATCGTCGCCCACGCGCACCCGGCCGGCCAGCGCCTGCGCCGGAGCGTAGGCGTGGTGAATGGTCATCTTGTCCGCAACCGCAGGGTGATTGGCGAGGAACTCGACGAGGTCCGCGAGCGTGGAGGCGTCGTTGGTCATGAGAGCGTTCTCAGTCGCTTGCGTTTTGGAGTGCGCCTGTCCTCTGGCGCTTTGGGAGTCGGCATTCGAAAGCGGCAGAGCACTGCCGCACTCCAAAACGCAGGCGAAACAGGAAGCACTTTCTCCTCCGAAAGTGCTCTCAAAATACGCACTCCGCGGGACGGTAATAGCCGAGATCCGCCCGCATCTTCACATGGCGCAGGCCGAAGAGCTCGATCTCTTCGAGCGGCTCCCAGTGCAGGCGCTGAAAGAACTTGGCGTTCTGGTGCTGCACGGTGGCCAGAAACTCCCGGCACCCGAGCGCATGCGCGGTCGACACCGCCTTGTAAATCAAGCCCGCACCGAGCGCGCCCAGCCCGCGATAGATCGGCTGATGATTCCGCATCGCGACGCCGGGACTGATTTTTTTCACACTGCGATAGTCGGCAGCCACACCGAGGCGCGAGCCGTACCACACTCCGGGCTCGCGCTCATCGATCCGCACCACACCCACGACGGAATCCTCCATCCCGGCGATCAGCGTCTCGCACACGATGTGGGTCGCTTGTTCATCGATTGCATCGCGATCAGAGCCTCGGAAGATCTTCTGCTCCTCGCAAAAGATTGCCCGGCGCAAAGCCCAATATCCCTCCAGCGCTTCGTGGGTCTGCGCGATGCGAAAGATGAAATCCTGCGGCGTGAAGTGGTGAAACGTGTCGAAAAGCATAAACCGGAAGGTACGTTGAGATGGACGGGCCAGCCCTTAGCAACGGATGTGCCAAGCGCACGTTTCAGTGGTTCGCAAGGCGATCGCGATCGCGAAAGGCGGTCGATTTTATGCACCCTGCGCAGAAATCATCCCCGCTCGTGCGATTAGAGCGTCTGCCGAAAGAAGTCTCCGAATCTGGCGGCATGAAGTTTTGAATCAAGAAAGCAGGAAAGCACGAACGGAAGAAAAACCTTCCTGCCTGCCTGCTTTCCTAATTCGCCTGATTTATCCGGAAGTTATTTTGGGCAAATGCGATTAGAGTTTGACGCACCCCACACGGCTTTCGCCTGCTGCAGACCTCACCATGAAAGCACATACCGACGCCTTCCAAGTATCGACCCGTGGGAAAGGGACTTACGAGATCACCGACGAGGTCTCGCGGATTGTGCGGGCCAGCGGAGTGAAGACAGGCATGGCGACCGTGTTTGTTCAGCACACCAGCGCGAGTCTCATCATCTACGAAAATGCCGATCCCTCGGCACGCACCGATCTGCATGCCTTCTTCGAGCGGCTGGTCCCAGAGAATCAGGACTACTTCGTGCACACGGCGGAAGGACCGGATGACATGCCCTCACACCTGCGCATGGTCCTGACGCGGACCAGCGAGGTCGTGCCCGTGGCACAAGGGCAGATGACGCTCGGCACCTGGCAGGGCATCTTCCTCTTCGAGCACCGCCGCGCCCCGCATCGGCGCAATGTCGTCGTGTCGGTGGTGGGCGTTTAGCACGCCGCCGACTTTCAGGTGTACATTATCCGCGGCTGATTCAAGCGCACAGGGCGTGCCCTTGGGGCACGCCCTGCACTTGATCTCTAGGAAAAATGAATGCGGTTACTTCTGCGCGATGGCGCCTTCGCCGTGGCGATCGTACTCCACGAAACGCAGGCGCGGGAGCTGCCAGCGGTCGCTCGGGATCTTGATATGGCGCGGGAGATACACCCGCTCGAGGTCCTTGCACTCCGCGAGGACGTGGAGGTCGTTGAGCAGTTCGCAGCCGCGCAAGTCGAGCTCGGTGAGCGGCATGCGGGCAACGACATCGAGGTCTTTCACCGCGGTACCCGCCAGGCAGAGGGACTTGAGTTGCGCGCCAGCCAGAGCGCGCAGGTCGTGCACCGAAGTGTGGCTGAGATCGAGACGCTCGAGCGGCATCCCGGCCAGCGCCGAGATATCGGTGATGCGGGTGTGGGAGAGATCCAGATCGCGCAGTTCCATGCCGCGCAGCGGATCGACGCTGCGCACGGCGGTCCAGGAAAGGTCGAGCTTCTGCAAGGGGCAAAGGGCGAGCGCCTGGATCGAACTGATCATCGTATGCGCGAGGTGCAGCTCGCGCAACGGCATGCCGGCCAATGGCCGCACATCGGCCACATTCGTTTCATCCAGATGCAGGCGGCGCAGCGAGAGCGCGCGCAGCGAGGCGAGATCAGTGACGCGATTGCCCGTCAGGTTCAGCGAAATGATATCGAGATCGGCCAGGGCGCGCATTTCCGCCGCGCCGCATTCCGAGATGTTCAGGTTGCCGATGGGCAGGTCGCGCAGAAGATCGAGCATGGCGGGCTGCCAGCGGGTGATGGTCACATCCACGCAGCCCGATTCCTTGCTCCCGGCGATTGCCGCGCCCTTGTCCATCCCGCGCAGCAGTGCGAGCAGACTGTCGCGCAGCGGCTGGGCGTCGGGCAGGAGTTTGCGAGCGATGAAACGGGCGGTGGTGAAGTCACCGCGCCGCATGAGTTCATCGTGAATGCGATAGAGCACCTGCCGGGAAGGCGCGCCCGCCGAGCCGCGCTCGCTCGCCATGCGCTGGCAGAAGACCTTGCCGCGCACCACAGCGAGACGCTTGCCGGGCATCGTCTCCAGCTTGGCGTAGATGGCCGCCGCCTCGGAAAAATAGCCGAGGCATTCCAGCGAACGGGCGCGCAGCAGCAGCGCACCGGCATCGACCGCCGCATGCGAGGCGGCGGGATTGACCAGCGAGGCGGTCTTTTGGAAATCGCCGGCAGCAAAAGCTTCCTGCGCCTCACCCTTGGTCGAGTGGAAGAAGCTGGAGAAGGCGTACTGCAAGGTCGCGTAGTCCTGCCGGGCGCGATGGTGTCGCTGCGCCATCCACAGCAAGAGCACCGCGGCGCCGAGCAGGGCCAGCGGGTAAGCACGAGCGACAGTGCGGTAGGAGAGAGGTGGGATGTTCATGGGGTTTATGGGGTGATCGTTTGAAGCTCCTGCCAGCTCACGAGCTCGTAGCCGAGGATGAGGCCAGGCTCGAGGGCCAGTGCTTCGTCAAAGTGGATGTCGGCGCCATTGGGCACCTGCAATTGAGCCGCGGAAATCGCGCCGGAGAAATCGCCGCTCCCCGTGAGCGTGACGTTGTGGGTAGGCGCGTAGATGGAGGCGATGGGATTGTTCGTGGTATCGATGCTGATCGTGCGCGCGGTGCCG
>JBGGMZ010000190.1:0-31225 GCA_041287745.1 Chthoniobacter sp.
CATGCCCCACGCACCGCGATGGGCATCGGTCGAAAGCAACCACTTCCCGAGCCCGAGTGCTTCGATGCCTACGAGGAGCGCGAAGAGCAGCCAGCGCGTCCCTTTGTCGCCCAGCATCACCGGCAGGCTGCGAATGCCGCACGCGGCATCGCCGGCGCGATCGCGCAGATCGCACACGATCATGTTGAACATCAAAAAACTCCACGAACGCAAGGAGCCGAGGAGGAGAGTCGGGATGTCCGTGCCGCTCGTGCCGAGATGCAGCCACGGCAGGCCCAGCACCGAGGCCGTGACGATGGTCGGCGCGAAGAAGGTCTTGAGCAGCGGCACATCCTTGAAGCGGAAGCCGAAGAGCGGGATCGAGTAGTTCAGCGAGACGAGCGCGCCGCCTAAAACGAGAACGAGTGTGAGCCAGTCGTGCCGCAAAATCGGCAGCACGAGCAGCACGAGCGTCGAGGTGATCAGCACGATGAAGCTGAGGATGCGCAGGCGCGCGGAGGCGGCTTCGCGCAGCGGAATATTCAGCGCATCGGCCGGGTCCCGGCGCAGACGGTCGGCATTGTAGACGAGCAGCGCGGCGCAGAACCAGTACGGCATCCACGGACCTGTTTCCCAATTGAAGAGCTGCCCCATCGCCCAGCCAAAGGCCGTGATGCCGAGCGCCCCGTAAATGCTCAGCGTATGCAACAACATCTCTATTTCCCGCAGCAGCGTGGTGAACGCACTGGGGACGATGGAAATTGGCAAACTGGAAGGCGTATGTTTCAGTGAGCCTCACCTTCACCCCAGACATCTCCGACTGCAATCCTCCATGAGTTCCCTTCCTCAATCGGGCAGCATCGAATCCGCCGACACCCCCACGCCGCCCGCTCCGGAGGCCGCAGTCCCTGCGAAGCAGGAGAATGATCTCGAGGCGATCACTTACTTCAAGGAAGCGCACGCGATGATCAAGCATCAGCTTGCGAAGGTCATCGTCGGGCAGGACAAGGTGATCGACGAGTTACTCATCTCGATCTTCACCCGCTCGCATGCGCTGCTCGTGGGCGTGCCGGGGCTGGCCAAGACGTTGCTCATTTCCACCCTGGCGCAGACGATCAACCTGTCCTTCAAGCGGATCCAGTTCACGCCCGATCTCATGCCGAGCGACATCACGGGTACGGAAGTCATCTATCAAAATCCGCAGACCAACGAGCGCCAGTTCAAGTTCCTCCCGGGCCCCATCTTCGCCAACGTCATTCTCGCCGACGAGATCAACCGCACGCCGCCGAAGACCCAGGCCGCGATGCTCGAGGCCATGCAGGAGCGCCGCATCACGGTCGGCGGCGTGAACCACGTATTGCCCGATCCCTTCTTCGTTCTCGCCACGCAAAACCCGGTGGAGCAGGAGGGCACCTATCCGCTGCCGGAGGCGCAGCTCGACCGTTTCATGTTCATGATCTTCGTCGACTATCCCAGCATGGAGGAGGAGCTGGAAATCATGAGACGCGGCACGGGCATGGGCGGCGGCACGCCGCGCAAGATCATCGAGATCGATCACATTCTCTATCTGCAAGGCGTGGTGCGCCGTATGCCGGTCGCCGATCACGTGCTGCAATACGCGCAGAAGATCGTCGCCGCCACGCGCGCGAAAAGCCCGCAGGCCCTCGACTTCTGCAAGAAATGGCTCGCCTGGGGGGCGGGCCCGCGCGCCTCGCTCAATCTCATCCTCGCGGCCAAGGCGCACGCCATTGTCCGCGGGCAGGTCTATGTGAGCTGCGAGGACGTGGCCGCCGTCGCGCCCTCCATCATGCGCCATCGCCTGCTGCCCAATTTCGCCGCGCAAAGTGAAGGCGTGACCAGCGACGACATCACCCGGCTTATCCTGGAAAAGATTCCGCAGGACCGTTGAGGCGGCGCCAGCCTGATGGCCGAGAAATCCCCCCATAACAAGTTGCTCGATGCCGAGGCGATCCAGCGTGCGGAGCATCTGGGGCTGCAAGCGCGGACGATTGTGGAAGGCTATATGGCCGGCGCGCATCAGTCGCCGTTTCGTGGCTTTGCCATCGAGTTCGCGCAACATCGCGAATACGTGCCCGGCGACGATACGCGCCATCTCGATTGGAAGGTGCTCGGTCGCAGCGATCGCTATTACATCAAGCAGTACGAGCAGGAGACAAATTACGTCGCGCATCTGTTGCTCGATGGCAGCGAGTCGATGAAGTACGGCTCGGGCAAAATCTCGAAGCTTGATTACGGCCGCACCATCGCGGCGTGCCTCTCTTATCTCATCCTGCTCCAGCGCGATGCGGTGGCGGTGGGCGTCTTCGACGCCAAGATGCGTGAGTATCAGCCGCGCACCGATTCGCTGGCGAAGATTCACCAGATCTGCCAGGTGCTCGCGACCTTCGTGCCGACGGAGCAGACGGCGATCGCCACCGCGCTGAGCGAGATCGCCCGGCAGGTGAAGCGCCGCGGCATCGTCATCCTCATCAGCGACTTGTTCGACGACGAGACCAAGATCCTCGAGGGGATTCAGCATCTGCGCTTTGGCGGGCACGAGGTCATCGTCTTTCACGTGCTCGATCCGTACGAGCTCGAGTTCCCATTCCGCGGCACGGTCGAGTTTCACGGCCTTGAGCAGCAGGGCAAGGTGCTCACACGCCCCGCCGAGTTGCGCGCCAGCTACCTGGCCGAGTTCAACGCCTTCCTCGATCGCATCCGCCTCGGCTGCGAAAGGCAGGGGTGTCCCTACATGCGCATCACCACCGATCAACCCTGGGCCGACGTCCTCAGCGCCTTCCTCGCCACCCGCCTGCACCGCTATGGATAACCCACTTTTAAAACGCAGAGACGCGGAGACGCAGAGAGCGCAGAGGAGGAAGAATGCACGAGAATGATATTTCGCGTGCAGTGATCGGGGCGGCAATTGAGGTGCACCGGGAGGTTGGACCGGGAATTCTCGAGAAGCCATACGAAGAAGCCATGTGTCATGAGTTACACCTCCGTGGATTGTCTTTCGTGCGGCAAAAACCGGTGCCTTTCGTCTACAAAGGTGTCCAGCTTTCTGTCGATTTGCGGACTGATTTGATTGTCGCTGGAAAGGTGATCGTTGACCTGAAAGCGAAGGAACAGGTCACGGCGATCGATAGACTCAAAGTTCTAACATACCTCCGGCTACTGAACCTCCGGCTCGGCTTAGTTATTAACTTCCATGTGCCCGTCCTCAAAGACGGCGTCTTTCGAGTCGTCAATAACCTCGTTTCACCGGATCCCTCTTTGGAACCTCCGGAACTCCATTCCTAAATCTCTGCGTCCTCTGCGTCTCCGCGTCTCTGCGTTTTAAAAATCGTGGCCTTCCTCAACCCGCTGCTGCTTTTCGGAATTCTGGGAGTTGCCTCGCCGATCATCATCCACCTGCTCGCGAAGAAGAAGATCAAGCGGGTGGTGTGGGCGGCGATGCGGTTTTTGAAGAACGTCGTCGAGAAGAACCAGCGGCGGCTCTCGCTGGAGGATCTGATTCTCCTGCTCCTGCGTTGTGCATTACTCGTGCTGCTCGCGCTGGCGCTGGCACGACCGTCGTTTAAGAAAGGCGGGCTGGCCGGTTTTGGCGATAGCAATGAAACGGCGATCATCGCGATCGATAACTCGGGTAGCATGTCGCAAAACGACGGGGCGGCGTCTAAGTTTGAGCAGGCGCAAAAGGCGGCGGAGGATGTGCTCGATTCGTTGCCCAGCGGCTCGTCGGTCGCGGTGTGGCTGGTATCCGACGTGGTGAAGAATGTCATCCCGGAGCCGACGCATGATCTGGCGTTGGTCCGCAAATCGATCCGCGAAGCGCAGCGCTCCGATCGCGGCACGGAGATGTCCTCGGCCATGCGGCGCATGGTGGAGGTGCTCCAGCGCCAGTCAGTGGCAGTGAAGCAACTCTTCCTCATCACCGACGGCCAGGGCAATGGTTGGAAGCAACTCGCCGAAACGCGCGCCCTGCTCGACGGAGCAAAGGACGTCCATGCGCGCTTCGTGCTGCTCGGTGAAAGTGAGCAACACAACCTTGGCGTCACCGGCCTGCGCATGGCCAGCGCGCTGGCGCCGGTGAACGAAGCGGTGCGGTTCGAGATCGAAGTCGCCAACTACGGCACTACCGAAGCGAAGAATGTGCAGGTCGGTCTCGGCATCGATGAAGAACCGCCGGGCGACGATGCAACCGTCGACACGATCCCCGTTGGTGAATCCAAAAAGATTTCGCTCTACGCCACGTTTCGCGAGGCGGGATATCACTCCGTCGTGGCGCGATTGCCGGCAGATCGCAATCCCGCGGATGACCAGCGCGCGCTGGCGGTGCGGGTGACCGGCGAGATCAATGTGCTGCTGGTCGATGGCGATCCCGGCATCGAGCCGCGCGAGAGCGAAGTCTTCTACCTCCACAACGCGCTTACCCCCGTGCCGGAAGAGCAACGCGAGAAATACTACATCAAGACCAAGACGATCACCCCGGTGGAACTGGCATCGACCAAGCTCGGTGACTATGAAGCGGTCGTGCTGGCCAATGTGAGTGACGTGCCGGAGGGCGTGCTTACGGCGATGGAGCGCTATCTGCGCTCCGGAGGCGGGCTGATAGTTTTCCCCGGTGGTAAGATCAGCACTGCCTTCTACAACGCGAAGATGTTCGCCGAGCGATCGTTTCTACCCGCGGCATTCGGCGACGCCCATGGCAACGCAGACCAGCAGGAGCAATTCTTCACGTTGCAAGGGAAGGACTACGAGCACCCGATCGTCTCCATCTGGCGGGACCCGGGAGCGGGCAGCCTGGCGACGGCGCACTTTTATCGCGCCTTCACGCTGCAGCCGGCGAAGACCCCGAGCACTCGCACGGAAGCCGGGCCGCCGGCGGTGGTGCTAAAGTATTCCGACGGCCAGCCGGCGGTGATGGAGCGCACGTGGGGATTTGGTCGGGTGGTGCAATTTAGCAGCACCGTCGATAGCGCGTGGAATGACCTCTGCATCCGCCCGGTTTTCCTGCCGCTGATCCATCGCACGCTCGGCGCGCTCGTGACGCGGCAGGAGGAACACCTCAATGTGCGGGTCGGATCGAAACTCAGCGCAGTTATGGATGCGGAGTTGATCGGGAAAGATCTGACCATCAAATCGCCCGGCGGGAAGGCCGGCGATGTGGCGCTGCAACGTGTAGTGGCCGTGAATGGCGTGCCGATGTTGCAATTCGAAGCGACCGAACGCGCGGGGATCTATGAGGTGCGACAGGGCGACGATGCGACTCCGCTGTTGCGCTTCGCCACGCAGGCGGACCCCGCGGAATCGAATTTGCAGGAGCTCTCGGCGCTGGATTGGAAGACCTTCGATGGCGTGGCGCAGGTGTTTCACTGGACGCCGGGAATGAGCTTGCGCGGGCAGTTGCAGCGCGAGCGCACGGGTAATGAGTTCTGGATGGCGATCGCGCTGGTGGCCTTGGTTGCGGCGGTGGCGGAGACGGTGATGGGTAATCAATGGAGTCGCTCGCGATGAATTTCACGGAGATCTTCCTGCGGCTTTGCGGGGTGAAAATGGACAATGCCGGACACCTCGCCGGCGCACGGCTGGCGCTGCGCAATAGCGATGCACTCGGCTGGGTGATCCTCTTGGGTTTGGTCATTCTCGCGCTCACGTGGTGGAGCTATTGGCGGGTGGCGCGTGAGCTGACTTCGCAGCGCATGCGTTGGGTTCTCACTGGCCTGCGGGCTCTGCTCTTTCTTCTTCTGCTCCTCATCTTGTTGCGGCCGGTGCTGGCCTTCACCATCGAAGGAACCATCCGGCGGCAGCTCCTAATCCTTGTGGACGGGAGCGCGAGCATGAAGATCCAGGATCCCCGATTCGACCCGGCGGATTTGGCGCGGGCGGCGATGGCCAAGGGGGTGCTCGATTTCCGCAAGGGCTTGCAGCAACCGCTGGACGCCAGTCACGCCGCGAGCGTGAAGCTCGTGCCGCGCGTCGAGTTATTGCAAGGGGCACTGAAGAGCGACCAGATCGGGCTTATTCCGAAGTTTGCCCGGGAGTACGATGTGAGCGCCTACAGCTTCGGCCAGGGGTTGGCGGAGATCGGTGGCGCGAATGCCACGGACGGAAAAAAGCCTGCGGAATCGATCCCCGCTTGGATCGATCAACTCGACCCGAAGAGCCAGAGCACCGCGATCGGGGATGCCGTGCGCGAATTACTCGAGCGCAAGCGCGGCCAGCCGCTTGCTGGTATTTTTCTCGCGACGGATGGTGCGAATAACACCGGCACCGGCCCGCTCGAGGCCGCCCGCCTCGCGCGCGCCGAGGGTGTACCGCTCTACATCTACGGCGTCGGCATCACCTCGCCGCGCGACATCATCGTGGCCAATCTCTTCACGCAGGAGGTGGCCTTCGCGAATGACGAACTCCCCGTGACCGTGCGCGTGCGTGGCCAGGGACTGCGTGGCGAAACGGCCACGATCAAGCTGAAGCTCGGCGATGAAGTCGTGGCCACCAAGGACCTCGCCTTCACGGGGGATGAAGAGATGACCGTCGCGCTGCCCTTCACGCCGAAGCAGGTGGGCGAATACGAATTGAAGGCCTCGATCGATCCGCGCGAGGACGAGGCCGCGAAGGACAACAACGCGGTGAGCCAGCGGCTCAAGGTGATCGACAGCAAGATCAAGGTGCTCTTCGCCGAGGCCACGCCGCGCTGGGAGTTTCGCTATTTGCAGAGCGTGCTGCTGCGCGACCGGCGTATTCAGTTGAGGTGCTGGCTGGCGGAGGGCGACCCATCCATCGCGGAGGGGCAGGACTCGCCCTACATCAAGAGCTTCCCGCAGACGAAGGAGGAACTGTTCAAATACGACCTCGTGATCCTCGGCGATGTGGGACCAAAGGACATCGGCTCGGCGCAGATGGAATGGCTCGGTGAGTTTGTCTCGAAGTTCGGCGGCTCGTGTCTGTTCGTCGCCGGCCAGCGCAGCAATCCATCGAGCTTTCGTGGCACGGAGCTGGAGAAAATGTTGCCTGTGGAATTGAGCGAAGGAGTCGCCCGCAGCGCCGGGCCGGAGCGGCCGACCACCGTCGAGCTGACACCTCTCGGGCGCACCAGCCCGGTCCTGCGTCTTTCGGCAAAGGAGGATGAGAACGCGGCGATCTGGAAACGCTTTCCGCGGTTGTATTGGGTCGCACGCGTCTCTCGGGCGAAGGCCGCGGCGCAAGTGCTGGTGCAGGATAACGACGCGACGAAAGGTTCGCGCTATGGCAAGATGCCGATCGTCGCGCAGCAGCAGTACGGCCTCGGCCAGGTGCTCTACGTGGGCACGGACAATACCTGGCGCTGGCGGCGCAATACGGACGAACGCTTTTATCCCATCCTGTGGGGCCAGATCGCGCAGAAGCTCGGCCTTGCCCACCTCCTCGGCGGCTCGAAGCGCACCCAGATCAGCACGGACAAGCAAAGCTACTCCGTGGGCGAACGCGTCACGATCTATGCCCGCCTCTATTCCGCGGATTTCACTCCGCTGAAGGATGTTTCGGTGGAAGGAAGCTACGTGGTGAAGGGGGCCGATGGCGCCGCGCCGCCGGAATCTTCCCGGCAAGGCGTGACGTTGCGCGCGGTGCCGGATCAGCCCGGCATGTATCGCGGCGATTTCACGGTGCTCGCGCCCGGGTTGCATCAGTTCTCGGTCAAGTCGGATGCGGCCACCGTCTTTGAATTCAGCGCGACGGAAGCGCGCTTTGAATTCGGCGAGACCGCGATGAACGAATCAATGCTCAAGCAAATGGCGGAGATCAGCGGCGGCGGATTTTTCCGTGAGGAAACGCTGGCGAAATTGCCCGAGGCATTGAGCGCGAAAAGCGAGCACGTGGCCTCAGTGGTGGATGCCGAGCTCTGGGCTTCGCCGCTCTACTTCCTGCTGCTGCTGATCGTGGCGACCGTCGAGTGGGCGCTGCGCAAGCGAGTGCAGTTGAAATGACTCAGTGATGCGGGTGCGACCGCTGGTGCACCTTCCGGTCGTGCAGGCGGCGGATAAGGATGCGGCCGACGACCACGTGCGCGGGCAGGAGAACGAGTGTGCCGAGGCCGATCCAGCCATGCCACCGGATGAGCCACGTGCGGAAGTCCTCATCCGCGGCGTAGTAAAGGCCGTAACCCGTGGCGATGAGGAAGGCGTTCAGCGCGAGGACGAGCACGCCCGAGAGACGATTCTGGGCCGCCTTCCAGCCACGCTTCACGTGCGCGGTCAGGGCGCCGAGCACCAGCAGGGCGAGCATCGCGTCGCCGCCGTGGACCTTGCGCGAAAGCGCGGGCATCTTCTCCCAGCTCTCGCCGGAGGGTAGGTGATCGGGGAACATCAGGACCGCCCCGGTGAGCAGCAGCACGCCGAAGGCGAGATACACCGTGCCCTTCAGGGGGCGGCTAAGACGAAAACTGGAGCGCTGCATGCCAGCGGGGAGTGCACTTTTCTTCGCCCGATGCAGAGACAAAAATCGCATCCGCCCGAAAATGGTTGAGCACGGGCAAGGCCGCTTCGGCGCGGAGCATCACGACCTTGGTAAGGGCGTCGGCCAGCATCGCGGTGCGGGCACGCACTGTGGCGGAGCGCAGTTGGGAGACTTGCTTTCCGGTCTGGGGTTCGATGATCGGCGCCAGTTGCTGCTCCGCCTGCCAGCGCTCCGCGAAGTAATGGGCCGAGGTGGCGATGGCCGCATCGTGGAGCGGCAAGGTGCGATAGATAGCCTGCGGCTGGTCCGGATGACGAATGGCCACGCCTTGAGCTTCGCCGAAGGCGCGCAGATCACCTCCTGCATTCACCACGCCGCGCGGCACGCCGGCTCGCTGCAGCACGCCGACGGCGCGATCCACCGCATAGCCCTTGGCGATCCCGCCGAGATCGAGGCGGATGTCCGGACGGTGAAAGCGCACCCGCCGCCCGGGCAGCAATTCCACATCCGCAAAGCTCGCCGGTTTTGCTCCACGCGGGGCGCGCATCCGCTTCCCGGGAAGAAATCCCAGCGCTTGCAGCCGTGGCGCGATCGTCACGTCAAATGCTCCGCCGGAAATGCGATGCACCCGCTCCGCCGCACGCAGCACGGCAAAGGTCCACGCATCCACCTGCACCGGTTCACGCGCGGCTCCACGATTCAGCCGTGAGAGCATGCTCTCCGGATCGTGAAAGCTCATCCGCCGCTGCACTTCCTCGATCGTGGCAAAGGCGGCATCGATCGCGCGATGCGCGGCTTCCGCACGCAGCCCACCCACGGCGATCTCTACGAAAGTGCCGAGCAGCGGGCGCGCCCGCCGCACTTCACTTGAGCGCGATGTCATAAAGCGCACAGGCCCGCCGCACGCCCTCGGTCACGTGGCGGCTCGAGAGAGTCGCGCCGCTGATGTTTTTGATGTCCTGATCGAGCCGCAGCGAATCTTTCGCCGTCTTGCCGGTGAATTGCGCGCGCCATTTCGGGTCGCGCACCTCGCCGCCGTAGGACTCGCGATACTCCATGACCTCGATCTGCTTCACCGCGCCATTGGCGGTGAGCCCCACGGCATAGGTAATGAACTCATGCTTGCCGAGGACTTCATCCACGATGAACCACCCGCCGCCCGATGCGCGCCAGATCTGCGGATCCTTGCGGATGCGCAGGTCGCTTGCCTTTTCGATTGCCTTCTTTTGCGCATCCGTGAGCTTGCCCGCCCAAGGCGTGCACGAGGCCCCGGGGAAGATGGCCTTCTGCGCCTGGTCGGCGGTGAAGTAAACGGTGGCGAAGCACGGCGCGGAGGTGCTGAGCACCAGCGCCGCTGGGACGGCAAAGGTTTTCCAATCGGACATAGGATGGGGAGAACCTAGAAGTTAACGCCGAATTTCAAACGAATTTCGTGCTTGGTCTCCTCGGCGAAGGTCGAAGAGCGCGACACTTCATCCACACCGTGTCCCCAGACCTGGTAGTTGTAGCTCAGCGTCGCCCACCAGCGTTCCGTGCCGTAGTGGAGCGCCGGGCCGGCATACACCACCACGTGCTCGAATTGGTTGAAGTTGAAGAGCGGCCACTCGGACCGGGCGTGTCCTTCCAAGCCGATGAACCATTTCGGCGCGAAGCGGTAGGAAATGCCCACGCCGCCCTGCATCGACCATTCCTTGTAGTACTGCTCGGCCGGGTCCTTGCCCCAAGCCCATTCGCCGCCGAAGTTCAGTTCGGTGATCAGCGTATCATCGAGGAAGTTCTTCTGCAGGATGATGTCCGGCGCGACATAGATTTCGTGCTCGAGCAGGCCGCCCACTTCGTCGTGCAGCAGCCAGCCGGTTTCGAGACGCACGGCGAGGCCGATGCCATCCTTGAAGGGACTGAGGATGCGATACTTCAGCGAGCCGTCGACCCCGCCGAAGGTGAGATGATTGGTGTCCTCGAGATCGCTGCCGCCGCGACTGTAGATGTAGCGATTCGCTACCGAGAAGCTGCCCTGGAGCTTGTCGGTGAAGCCGTACTCGACTTCGGTATCGGAATCCCAGCCGCGATACACACCCACGTCCTTGCTCGTGCGAAGCGTCAGGGTCTGGTAGAAGTCAAAGTGTCCCTTGGGGAGCGTCTCGGCACCGCGGATAAAGCCGAAAAGGTTTTCATCGGCATGAGCGGTCGGATTGACGCCCGCGACAAGCGCGAGAGCGAGGAGGCCTGCGCCACAGGAAGCCAGCGAGGCAAGGGAAAAGGGGCGGTTCATAGCGGGGCAGTAGACCTCGAATCTGCGCCTAAGCGCATTCTCGGTATTGCGCTGCGTTTGCTCGGAATTGCGGTCGAGAGCAATTCCGAGCAAATGAGACATTTCGGCGCCACCCCGAGGGTGAGCGTTGAGCTTTCAGGGAATCTTCCCTAGATTTGGGCACCGTGCCCTCCGCTGCCGATACCCCCGCTCCCCCCAGCCGTCCGCTGGCGCTGGATGATGCGCGGGAGATCCTCGCGCGGATTCGGCAGTTGCGTGGACGCCATGGTCGCGTCGCCTTGTGCACGGGGCTGGCCATGATGGTTACGGCGCTCTGCGCCTGGCTGGCCACCGAGACGGTTATCGATTTCATAGTGAATCTGCCGTGGCTCGGACGACTGGCTTTTCTGGTCGTCGGGGGAGGGGGCGCGCTTTTCCTGCTCGTATGGTTTGGGATTCGTCCCTGGCGCCGTCGGCTGGGGGATGAAGCGGTGGCCCTGATGATCGAGCGGGCCTTGCCAGCCTTTCGGTCGCGCTTCATCGCCGCCGTGCAACTCGCGAAAGGGCAGGACGCGGGCGCTTCACCCGCGTTGGTCAAGGCGCTCGTAGCGGAGACCACCGCCATGGCTGCGACCATGGATTTTTCCGCAGTAGTAGATAAGCGGCAGATGCGGCGCTGGCTGAAAATCGCGACGTGCGCGCTGGTGGCTGCCGCGGCACTCGGGGCGCTCGGCAAGGACAAGACCGAGCCGCTGGTGCGGCGGGCGTTGCTCTTCCGTATTCCGGTGCCGCGCAAGACAGTCATTCGTGAGATCACCGCGCCGCGGGTCATTGCCATCGGCGATCCCTGGCATGTTGCGGTGGTCGTGGGCGGCATTCTCCCGCAGGAAGGGCGGCTCGTGGTGAAGTCCGCTTCCGGCCGCCGCCAGGAGTTCGAGCTCACGCGCGACCCGGGTGCATCGGCGCCGACATTTGCCCGGAGCCTGCAGAGCATGCAGGAGCCCTTCGAATATCGCCTCCAGCTCGGGGATGCCGAGACCGATCCGGTAAAGGTCAATGTGAAGCCGCGTCCCGGTGTGGTCAGCGTGGAATGCCGCCAGCTTTTTCCCGCTTACACGCACCTCCCGCCGCAACGGCGGCCGCTCGGCGATCTCAAGGTGCTGGCGTGGAGCCGCCTCGCGCTGAAGGTGCGCACCACGGCCACGATGAAATCCGGGACGCTTCGTGTCGTTGGGGCAGATCATGAGAAGGTCATCGAATCCGCTCCGATGGCGGTCGACCCGGCGGACCGGGCGAGGCTTTCCGGGGAAGTCGCCATTCCGGCGAAAGACGCGGCGGGGCTCACTCTCTACTTCGTGGACGAGGACGGCATCGAGTCGCGGGCGGCGGCCATTTATCCGCTCGTGGTGCTGCCGGATGAACCGCCGACGATCAAGGTGCTGTGGCCGGATCGCCGGGAAGAATTGCTCACCCGCGAGGCCACCATGCTCCTGTGGTTTGAGGCCAAGGACGACTACGGCGTGGCCAGGCTGCGGCTGAATTACGCCGTCGATTGGGTGGAGGGCGCACCTTTCAAAACCATCGATCTCGATATCGGCAGCGACCTGCCGAAGGATGTGAATCGCCGCTTCAAGTGGCGCGTCGGGCAACTCACACCGCATGTGGAGGAGGGGAGCGTGATCGACTATTGGTTCGAGGTGCTGGATGCGAATGACTTCAGCGGCCCGGGCATCGGCAAGACCGAGCACATGCAGGCGCGAATCGTGAGCGACGCAGAGAAGCGCGCCGACCTCGCGAGTCGCCTGAGTGATACCATGGAGGGATTAAACGGCGTGAAGAACGGGCAGGAGCACGTGAACGGGCAGCTCGGGGAGATCATCTTCGAGAAGCCCAAGGCGAAGTGAGCGAAGACGGGTGGACGATCTGCGATAAGAAATTAGGAAGGCAAGAAAGCAGGAAGGACTCTGCGCCAAGCCCCATTTTCCTGCCTTCCTGATTCATCCCTTTCCGGGAGTAGTCGAATTGAACCGCAGAGGCGCAGAGAAGATGGAGAGGGGTTTTCGCAGCGCAATTCTCTGCGGCCCTCTGCGTTCTCTGCGCCTCTGCGGTGAAATTAAACTTCCGCAGACGCCAAGTCTTCCGCCGGCGCGCCGAAGGCCTTCTTCAGGGCGGCGACGAATTCCTTGTGGGCGGGCGAGCGGGCGCGGTTGCGCTTGGTGAGGATTCCCAGCGGACGCGACATTTTCGGCCCCTCAATATCCAGCGCCATGAGCACATTGCTCTCCACTTCCTGCCGCACGGTATTGTGCGGGACGATGGAGACGCCGCTCTCGATTTCCACCGCACGCTTCACGGTCTCGATATTGTCGAACTCCATGGCGTGCTCGATCTGCACCGAGTGATCGCGGAAATGGCGGTCGATGACCTTGCGCGTCGGCAGGTCGGGCTCGAAGGCGATGAATTTCTCGCCGTTCAGCTCCTCGATCTTGATTTTCTTGCGTCCCGCCAGCGAGTGGTTCGGGTGGCAGATGAGCACGAGCTTGTCCTCACTGAAAATTTCGATCTGCAAGCCGTTGCGCTTGGTGGGAAACGCTACGAGGCCGATATCCACATCCCCCGCCAGCACCTGGCTGTAGACCTGTTGCGAGCGGCGATATTCGACATGCAATTCCACATCCGGATACCGCTCGCGAAACGCCTTCAGGTGCGGCGGCAGCTCGTGCAGGCCGATGCTGTAGATCGCCGCGATCCGCAACTCACCGGCGACCACGTCGCGCAGCTCGTGCAGACGATGGTCGAGATTGTTGTAAACCTCGAGAATCTCACGGCTCGCTGCGAGAAACGCACTGCCCTCCGCGGTCAGAGCGAAATTGCGCCGGCCGCGCTCCACGAGCGTGACTTGAAACTTGTTTTCCAGCGCGCGAATCTGCTGGCTGACAGCACTCTGCGTGATGGAGTTGAGCACGGCCGCTTTGGAAAAGCTGCCGGTCTCCGCGAGATCACAAAAAACCTTAAACGTGTCGATATACATAACAACGCCTGATACTCGGAATAAGCTTCCCTAATCCGCATGTCAACCACCCTGATTTCACTTAATGCCGCTAATAATCGATAATCTCGCTGCCGTCCGGGCCAAAATCGGGGAGGCTGCGACCCGCGCAGGGCGAAATCCCAGTGAAATCGAGCTGGTGGCCGTTTCCAAGACCCACCCACCCGAGGCAGTGAGGGAGGCGCTCGAAGCCGGGCAGATTCTCTTCGGGGAAAGCCGGATCCAGGAGGCCAAAGCCAAGATTCCCCTCACCTCCGGCCGCGCCCGCTGGCATTTCATCGGCCACCTCCAGAAGAACAAGATCCGCCACGCGTTGGGTTTGGGCTTTGAGCTGCTGCACGGGATCGATTCTCTGGAAACCGCTCGGGATGTGGACCGGATCGCCGGGGAAGGCGGCGTCTTTCCCCACGTGTTGCTCGAGGTGAATGTGGCGGGCGAATCCACGAAGTACGGCTTCTCGCCGAAGGAATTGCGGGAACAATTAGAGGAACTGCTCCATCTCGAGCGCCTCCAGATCGATGGGCTCATGACCATCGCCCCCTTCGCTCCCGAGGCGGAATCATCGCGTCCGCATTTCGTGGCCTTGCGCGAGTTGCGTGAGCAGTTGCAGACGGAGTTTCGCGTACCGCTGCCACGGCTCTCCATGGGGATGAGCGGAGATTATGAAGTGGCGATTGAGGAGGGCGCTACGCTCGTCCGTGTCGGCACGGCCATCTTTGGCACCCGCACCGGGAAAGCTTGGAAACCGGCCGCGGAATCGGCAGGATTCGACGACTAACGCATTTGCCCAAAGCCACCTCCGGATGAATGAAATGAATCAGGAACGCAGGAAAGCAGGAAGAGAAGACGATTTCTTCCTGCTTTCCTGCGTTCCTAATTCATCATTGAATGCCACTGGATGCGCAACTTCCTGAGGCAGACGCTCTAACTTTTCATGTCCCGCCTCACCCCGACCAATATCCAGGCCATCGGTTCCGAACTCGCCATCGCGTGGAGCGACGGCACAGAGTCGTACGTGCCGCTGGAGTTTCTCCGGCGCGGGTGCCCGTGCGCGGCGTGCGGCGGTGAGCCGGATGTGCTCGGGAGGATCATTCGCCCGGAGGTGACTTACACCTCACAGAGCTTTGACTTGCGAGGGTTCGCGGTCGTGGGCGGCTATGCGCTGCAGCCGGCATGGGCGGATGGGCATGGCACCGGCCTCTATACTTTTCCTTATCTCCAGCGCCTCGCCACCGAGGCTGCATCCGGGCAGGCGACATGACGCGCGCGACGAAGCTCTGCCTGCTCGGCGCCGTCTTTGCCTTGTGCGGCGCGGCCGCGCTTTTCCAAAGCACGCTCGAGCGGCGGTGGCAATCGACGCCACCTGCGGAGCTTTACCAGATCGTGTCGCATCAGCTGGCGGCTTTTCGCGCGGATGATTACTCGAGCGCGTATCGCGAGGTCTCGATGGGGTTCCAGGAGAAGTTCAATCTCGAGGCCTTTGCCGATCTGGCCCGCACCGATTACCCGGCGCTGTTGCGCGCGCGGCGGGTGGAATTTGGCCGCACGCAATTCCGCGGGCGCAACGCCGTGGTCTCCGCGTATTTCATCATGCCCGAGGGCGATGTGATCCCGTGCATCTACAATCTCGTGCGCGAGGAGGACGCGTGGAAGATCGACAGCGTCCACGTGATGCCAAGGTGGCCGGCGAATCGAAGGCTGGGTGGCGTGCGGGCTTAAACCAGCAGCGCACCAAGATAAGGGAATCGCGCCAAGGTCGCGAAGAACGCCAAGGGAAGAAGGGTCGATCTTTTCCTTCCTTGGCGCACTTGGCGGCCTTGGCGCGATTCAATTCAATACCATGCCTGACTGACTGTAAATCCGGACGCACGATCTTCCGGCGCTTGCGTTTTGGAGTGCGGCGGTGCTCCGCCGCTTTTTGGGATGACGCCCTTAAGATCGGATGCTCCCGCCTACCAGCAATCCCATCCGAAAGTGGTGCAGCTGCACCGCACTCCAAAACGCTGTCGCGACGCACACAGTAAAATCACGACTGGCGCGACATCTGAGCACCGTGGCTACAGCTTCTTCGCTGAAACCACGGCTTCAAATTGCTCGGTGTGTGACCAATTCCTCGCTTACACGTGAGCCAGCTCCCGCTTCTCTTCCGACGCCCCCGGTCCTTGCGGCGGCTCGTCGTCGTTTGATGATGAAGACTTCTCCTCGGGCGCCGTTGCATAGAGCGGTTTGACCCGGAAGAGTTTCAGGATGGTGACGAAATAGAGCGGGACGAAGAACAGCCCGAGCAGCGTGGTGGTGATCGCACCGCCGACGATGCCGGTGCCGATCGCGTTCTGGCTGCCGGAGCCGGCGCCGTTGCTGATGGCCAGCGGCAGCACGCCGAGACCGAAGGCGATCGAGGTCATGAGAATGGGGCGCAGGCGCTGGCGCACCGCGTGCAGCGCGGCCTCGACGAGCGTGGCGCCGCGGTCAAAATGCTCCTTGGCAAACTCCACGACGAGAATGGCGTTCTTGGCCGAGAGGCCGATGATCGTGATCAGGCCGATCTGGAAATAGATGTCGTTCGGCATGCCCCGCAGACTCGTCGCCGCGGCCACGCCGAGCGCGCCGAGCGGCATATCCATGAGCACGGAGAAGGGGATGGCCCAGCTTTCATAGAGCGCGGCCAGACACAGGAACACCATGAGGATGGCGATGGTGTAGAGCGCGGCCGATTTCGACCCGGCCAGTCGCTCTTCATAGGAAAGGCCTGCCCATTCGATGCCGATGCCGAGCGGCAGCGACTTGCTCATCTGCTCGATCGCGCGCATGGCTTCGCCGGAGCTATGGCCGGGCGCGGGTTCACCGAGGATGGAAGCGGAAGGCGCGCCATTGAAACGCTCGAGCTTGGGTGAGCCGAGCGCCCATTCCGCATTGGCAAAGGCGGAGAACGGGACCATGCCGCCCTGCGAATTGCGCACGTACCATTTGTTCACGTCCTCGGGCAGCATGCGGAAAGGCGCATCGCCCTGGACGAAGACTTTTTTGACGCGGCCCTTGTCGATGAAATCGTTCACGTAGGTCGAGCCCCAGACGGTGCCGAGCGAGGTATTGATATCCGCCAGCGAAACCCCGAGCGCGCTCGCTTTTTCCTGGTCGATGTTCAGCCGATACTCCGGCATGTCGTCGAGGCCATTGGGGCGCACCTTGGTGATCGCGGGATTCTGCATGGACATGCCGAGCAACTGATTGCGCGCGCCGATGAGCGCCTCGTGACCGAGGCCGGCGCGATCCACCACACGCACGTCGAAGCCGGTCGCATTGCCCAGCTCCAGCGCCGCGGGTGGCGCGAAGGCAAAGGCGAAGGCGTCCTTGTATTGCAGAAACTCGCCCATCGCGCGGCCCTGGATCGCTTTCACTTTTTGATCGGCTCGCTTGCGATATTCCCAATCCTTGAGCTTCACGAAGACGAGCACCTGGTTCTGGCCGTTGCCGCTGAAGCTGAAGCCGAGCACGCCGAACATGCCTTCCATCAAGTCCTTCTCTTTGGTCAGGAAATGGTTCTCCATTTTCTTCAGCACGACATCGGCCTGCTCGCGAGTCGAGCCGGGCGGAAGCTGGGCCATGGCGAAAAGCACGCCGGTATCTTCATCGGGCATGAAGCCGGTGGGCGCGCGCAGGAAGAGGAAGACCACGGTGGCCGCGATGACTCCGTAGAAGAGGAGCGACCGCCCTTGGTGCTTGAGGAACGAGGCGACACCGCGCGTGTAGCTGTCCGCGGTGGCATCGAAGCGCCGGTTGAACCAGCCGAAGAAGCCTGTCGTATGCTCGTGGCCGCCGCCCTTCGGGATCGGCTTGAGCATGGTGGCGCAGAGCGCGGGTGTCAGGATGAGCGCGATCATCACCGACAGCGTGACCGAGCTGACGATGGTGAGCGAAAACTGCCGGTAAATGACGCCGCTGGAACCAGTGAAGAAGGCCATGGGGACAAAGGCCGCGCACAGCACGAGACCGATGCCGACGAGCGCGCCGCTGATCTGGTCCATGGATTTGCGCGTGGCTTCCTTGGGCGAAAGTCCTTCCTCGCGCATGACGCGCTCGACGTTTTCAACCACGACGATGGCGTCGTCGACGAGCAGACCGATGGCCAGTACGAGACCGAAGAGGGTGAGCGTATTGATGGAATAGCCCGCCGCGGCCATGACGCCAAAGGTGCCGAGCAGCACGACCGGCACGGCGATCGAGGGAATCAACGTCGCGCGCCAGTTCTGCAGGAAGAGATACATGACGAGGAAGACGAGTACGATGGCCTCGATCAACGTCTTCACCACCTCATGCACGGAGATGCGCACGAAAGGCGTGGTGTCGTAGGGGAAGATGGCCTTCACGCCGGGCGGGAAGAAGGGCTCGAGCTCGGCCACTTTCTTTTTCACTTCCTCTACCGTCTTGAGCGCATTGGCGCCGGACGCCGGGCGGATGGCCATGCCGCTGGCCGGCTTGCCATTGTAGCGGGCGTAGGTGGTGTAGGTCTCGCTGCCCAGTTCCACACGGGCGACATCCCGCAGGAAGACGCGCGAGCCATCGGGATTCACCCGCAAGAGGATGCCGGCAAATTGCTCGGGCGTCGTCAACCGGCTCTGCGCGGTGATGGTGGCATTGAGCAACTGGCCCGGCAGGGCGGGCAGGTCGCCGAGGGCGCCGGCGGCGACCTGGGTGTTCTGCACCTTGATGGCCGCGACGATCTCGTTGGTGGACATCGCGTACTTGGTGAGCTTGTCCGGATCGAGCCAGATACGCATGGCGTACTGCGTGCCGAAGGTCTGGATATCGCCGACGCCGGCGAGACGGCTGATCGGATCCTTCATCGTGCTGAAGAGATAATCCGCGAGGTCGGTGCCGGACATACTGCCATCTTCCGAGATGAGGCCGACCACGATGAGGAAGTTGCGGACGGCCTTGTTCACCTGCACGCCTTGCTGCTGCACTTCCAGCGGGAGCAGCGGGGTGGCGAGGGACACTTTATTCTGCACCTGCACCTGGGCGATGTCGGGATTGGTGCCGCTCTCGAAAGTGACCGTGAGAGTGAGCGTGCCGGCGGAGGTGCTCTCCGCCTCGATGTAGCGCAGGTTATCGATGCCATTGAGCTGTTGCTCGATGACTTGGGTCACGGTTTGCTCGATCGTCTTGGCGGACGCACCGGGGTAGCTCGTGACGACGCTGATTGCCGGTGGCGCGAGACTCGGGAACTGCGCGATCGGCAGGTTGGTGATCGAGAGCGCACCGGCCAGCATGATGATGATGGCGATGACCCACGCAAAAATGGGGCGGTCGATGAAGAATCTGGACATGCGGTAAAGGTGGCGGAGCGGCCGGAGTTAGGTTGCTTTTACGAACGGCGTCGGACGAACAGGGGCGCTTGCGTTTTGGAGTGCAGCAGTCCTCTGCCGCTTTGAGAGTTGATCTTCGACAAGAGGGTGATTCCCGATTCCAAACTGGTTCCAAAAGCGGCGCAGCAGCGCCGCACTCCAAAACGCAAGCGATTCACCAGGATGGAGAAGAATCGTCAGCACGGCTTAGTGAGAGGTGGAAGCGGTTGCGGGCGCCGGTGCAGCGGGAGAGACTTTCACCGGGGCGCCGGGGCGGATCTTCTGGAGATTATCCACGATGACCTGGTCGCCGGGCTTGAGGCCGGCGGAGACCAGCCATTGATTGCCGACGGCGCGCTCTGTCTTCAAGACGCGCAGTTCGACTGTGCTATTGGCGCCGACGACCATGGTGGTCGGTTCGCCCTTGGAGTTGCGGCTCACGGCGAGTTGCGGCACGAGGATGGCGTCCGGCGAGCTGCCTTCCTCCAGCCGGGCCCGCACGAAGAGACCGGGGAGCAGTTCGCCCCGCGGGTTCGGGAAGATGGCGCGGACGGTGATGGAGTTCGTCATCGTATTCACGGTGACGTCGGAGACTTCCAGTGTGCCTTCCTCGGGGTAGATGTCGCCGTTTTCGTGGATGAGCTTCACTTGCGGCTTGCCGGAGACGTCGGCCTTGAGGCGGCCGCTGGCGAGTTCGCGTTTCAAACGCAGGAGCTCGCTGCTGGCCTGGGTGACGTCGACGTAGACTTTGTCCAGCTCCTGAACGGTGGCGAGCAGGGTGGCATTGGCCGCCTGGACGTAGGCGCCTTCGGTGACTTGCGAGATGCCGATGCGACCGGAGACCGGCGAAGTGACCTTGGTGTAGTCGAGATTGATCTGCGCGGACTGCACCGCGGCTTTGCCCGAAAGGACATCGGCGTCGAAGGTGCGCTGGTTGGCCTGGGCGTCGTCGTAGTCCTGCTTGCTGATCGCCTTGGCGGCGAGGAGTTGCTTGTAACGTTCCTCTTTCAGGCGGGCGGTGGTGGCATTGGCTTCGGCGCGGGCGAGGGTGCCGAGGGCGCTATCGAGCGCGGCCTGGTAGGGCGCGGGATCGATTTGGTAGAGCACCTGGCCTTCGGTGACGTCGGTGCCTTCGTAGAAGAGGCGCTTGAGGACGATGCCATTGACGCGGGCGCGCACTTCGGCGACGCGGAAGGCCGAGATGCGGCCGGGCAGATCCTGGGTCAGTGTGACTGCGGCGGGGGTGACGGTGAGGACGCTGACTTCCATCGGCCCTTGGGGGCCTCCGGGGCCGCCACCGGGACCACCGGCTTGTTTCGGGCCGCAGGCGGTGACGAACGCCACGGCGAGCGCACCGAAAGTGGCGGCGCGAAGAAAACGAAGAGTAGGAAAGGGTGACGATTTCATACAGCAGGAGCGGGTTGTGGCAGGGGCGCGGAAATGCCGGCGGCCATGAAGGCGATGAGAGACTGGATTAGTCCTTCGCGGCTCGGCTTGGTTGCGGCGGGGTTGAGCACGACGTTGGGCAACTGATCGAACAGGAGCCACTTGGCGAGACCTTGATGCAAAGCGCCGTGCAGGAAGCACATGCGCCAGAAAAGCTCGCCTTGCGGGAGGCCGGGGATGACTCGGAGAATCGCTGAGTCGAAGCGACGGACGACTTCGGCGAACTGTTCCTCGACGAATTTCTTCACCTCGGGATTGGGTTCCTGGAAGGAACGGCTGATCAGACGCATCAGATTCTCGCAGCTCTTCACGTCGTGCCCGTCGCCCTCCATGACGGGGCGGATCAAGGCATCGAGAATTTGCTCCAGCTTCACGTTTTCCGGACCGACCGCTTTTTCCAAGGCGTCGAGCCGGGCGATGCGGTCGCGGTTGACCGGTTGGATGCGACGGGCGAAGACTTCCAGAGCCAGGCGATCCTTGGTGCCGAAGTGATAATTGATCGCCCCGAGATTGACACCGGCGGCCTTGATGATGTCGCGAACGGAAGTCCCTTCCACCCCATTCTCAGAGAAAAGCCGCTCGGCAGCTTCGAGGAGAGCGACCCGTGTGGCGAACTGGGACTCCGAGGAGGCCGAGGCCGGGAGGGGGGATTCATACGTTTGCATGAAACAAACGTATGAATGTTCGCGGGCTGCGCAACCGAATATTCCGAAAAACGCGATTAAAGCGTTAAAAAATCCCCGGTGGGCTAACTCAGCCCGCCTGCGGAATGGTCGTGCGCAGCACGGCCGCATCCGACGTGAGAGGGCGCAACTCGCGGTCGGTCGAGCTGGCCGCCATCAGGAAGAAGGTGCCCCGCTCGAAGGACTGGCCGGCGCATTCCACGCGGCCGTCGGTGACAGTGAAGATCGCGAAGTTCGGCCCGGCGCTGGTGCGCGGTTGGTCGAGCTTCCAGTGCTCGACACAGAACTCGGCGCACTCCACGAGCACGTCTCCATCCACTTCGATGATGTCCGGCTCGACGTCGTCGAAATTGATCGAGGCCATCGATTCCGAGACGTGCAGCTCGCGCGGTTTGCCGTCGAGGCCGAGGCGATTCCAATCGAAGACGCGATAGGTGGTATCGCTATTTTGCTGAACCTCTACAATGAGATTGCCCGCGCCAATGGCATGCACGCGCCCACTTGGGATGAACATGGCGTCGCCTGCCTTGATGGGAAAGCTGTGCAGCTTTTCCGACACATGCCCTTCGCGCAAGGCGCGCTCGAAGGACTCGCGATCCACACCGCGCTTCAACCCCGCGTAGAGATCGCTGTCGAGAGAGGCATCGAGCAAGTACCACATCTCCGTCTTCGGTTCGCCGCCCAGGTTCGGCGCCACCTCGGCCGGGGGATGGACCTGCACGGAGAGCCGCTCCTGCGCATCGAGGATCTTGCAGAGCAGGGGAAAGCGTTTCGTCTCCGGCAGGCCAGTGCCGAAGATTTGGGCGCGACGCTCAACCCAGAGTTCGTGCAGCGTCCAGCCGCGGAACGGCCCCTCGTGCACCACGCTCTGCGCTTCCTCGCGGTCCACGATCTCCCACGCTTCCCCGATCCGCACGCTGGGGGGGAGTCGCTTGCCCGGCAGGTTCTCGATGCGCCTTCCGCCCCAGACGCGTTCCATAAAAAGCGGTTCAAAAACGAGGGGGTTATCCATGAGGGGTGTGAATTCGAGAGTCGAAGATCAGATGGATGTTACGCGAGAAAATTGCGAGTTCACTTTCTATCTGACCGGTTGGTCCCATCGGCACCGGAGGGAAGACAGGACCAGGAGGAGGAAATTGCAGGCGTCCGCGGGGACTCAGAGCATTCCTCCTTTCCTGTATTGAAAGCCGGGCGAATACAGCTACTATGGCGCCCAATGGCCCGCGCCCAGGAAACGCATTCCCACCCCCTACACGAAGTTCTCAGCCTCGTGTATCTCGGCATCGGCACTCTTCTGTATCTCGCGCTGATCTCTTATTCGCCGGCAGATGTGCCGAGCTGGTTTCCGCTGAGCAGCCTCGCTTCCGCTCGCGGACCGGTGCTGAATTTCGTCGGCCGCACGGGCGCTATTGTTGCCTGCAGCAGCTACGCTTTTCTCGGCGCTGCCTCGTATCTCCTCGCGGCACTCCTGCTCGGTTACGGTGGCGCAAAGCTGCTCAATCCCGAGATGAAGCTCACCTCGCGTGCGTGGTGGAGCATCGCTTTCATCGCCTCCGGCGCCTGCATCGCACATCTCCTTCCATTCTCCCTGCTCGACATGGAGCGATTGAATATCGCCGGCCCCGGTGGCTGGGTCGGAAAATGGATCGGCGGCATGCTGCTGAAGAATCTGCTCGGCACCGTCGGTTCCACCATTGTCCTGCTGGTGCTCTACACCTCGAGCCTCATCCTGCTTACCGGTCTGCATCCCATCCTTGCCGCGCGACAGGTCGCGAAGTGGCCCGCCGAATACATGGAGAAGCGTCGCGCGCGGAAGATGGCCCAGGCCGACGAACAAGAGCGCCTTGCCCTCGAATCCGAGCGTCTCGATCGCCAGCGCAAGAAGCTGGAAAAGACGCTGGCCAAGCGCGGCTCCGCTCCGGCGGAAGATTCTGGTGATCCAGTGGCGCCTGCCGTGGCCGAGCTTTTCGCCGAGCCTGAACCGTCCCGCCCCGAGCCGCAGATCATCGATAGCACGCTGCCCGCCCCACCCAAGCGCAAGGATAAGAAGGACAAATTCCAGCCGCTCACGTCGGTCTCTTGCGAGAATTACGAACTGCCTTCGCTCGATCTCCTCGATTCTGTGGATCCCAGCGATCGCCCGGCTACCGACCCGGCGGAATTGCTCGCCATTCAGGACACCGTCATCGACACGCTGGCCCAATTCGGCATCTCCGTCTCCCGTGGAGACATCACCCGCGGCCCGACGATTACCCGCTACGAGGTCTATCCGGCCAAGGGGGTGCGCGTAGACAGAATCGTGACTCTCGAGCGCGACATCGCCCGCGCCACCCGCGCCGAACGCATCAACATTCTCGCCCCCATTCCCGGCAAGGACACCGTCGGCATCGAGATCGCCAACTTGAAGAAGCAGAAGGTCACCCTGCGCGAGTTGCTGGAGAGCGACGATTTCCAAAACGCCAAGGCCAAGATCCCGATCGCCCTCGGCAAGGACGTGTACGGCAAGACGATCATCGGCGACCTCGCCGCCATGCCTCACGGCCTCGTGGCCGGCACCACCGGCTCAGGCAAGAGCGTCTGCATCAACTCGATCATCGCCTCGATCCTCTACCGCTTCACGCCGGAAGACCTGCGCTTCATCATGATCGACCCGAAGGTCGTCGAGATGCAGATCTACAACTCGCTTCCGCACTTGGTCGTGCCGGTGGTGACCGACCCGAAAAAGGTGCTGCTCGCCCTGCGCTGGGCGATCGATGAGATGGAAAAGCGCTACGCCATCTTCGCCAAGACGGGGGTACGCAATATCGGTTCCTTCAATGCCCGGCCGATGCCGAAATCGCAGGCCGAACTCGACGCCCTGGCCGAGGCCAAGGCCGCCACGCCGGAACTGCCCCTCGATGCCGAACCCGAGCCGGTCGACCCCGAATCGCTGACCAGCGAGGAGCGCATTGAGAAGATGACCACGATCAAGGTGCAGCGCGACAACGAGCTGATCATCCCCGATCGCATGCCCTATATCGTCATCATCGTGGACGAGTTGGCCGACCTCATGCAAACCGCGCCGGCCGATGTGGAAAGCGCGATCGCCCGTATTACGCAGAAGGCACGCGCCGCCGGCATTCACATGATCATCGCCACGCAGACGCCACGTGCGGACGTGATCACCGGCGTGATCAAGGCCAACGTTCCCTGTCGTGTTGCCTTCCAGGTGGCATCCGCACTCGATTCGCGAGTCATCCTCGATGAAAACGGCGCTGAACGTCTCCTTGGCCAGGGCGACATGATGTATCGCCCGCCGGGTACCTCGCGCCTCATTCGTGCGCAGGGCGTGCTCGTCACGGACGAGGAGATCCACAAGGTGGTCGAACACGCCTCAGCGCAGAGCGCACCGTCCTTTGAGAACTCGATCCACGAGCGTCTGCAGGGCTCGGGCAGTGGCGACGATGAGGAAGAAGTGAGCGACGAAGACGAGGAACTCGTCGAGAAATGCGTCGAAGTGATGCGGCAGGAGAAGAAGGCTTCCACCTCGCTTTTCCAGCGACGCCTGCGGCTCGGGTACACTCGCGCGGCGCGTATTCTTGACATCCTTGAGCAGCGCGGTTACGTCGGTGCGGGCGAAGGAGCCAAACCGCGCGAAATTCTCGTCGATCTCGACGCCGTCGAGTAACTCCAGAGCCCCCGGTGCGCGACCTCCCGGCGCACCATCGGTGCCGCATTGGCGGCTCCTTCAGTTTTCATGGAAAACCGTATTCCAGAGCCGTCCTCATTTGTCACCTTCACTCCCTTAGCAACAGCTGAGGGCCGAAATATTTACCTTGGCTGGAAAAGCCCCGCAATCATGCTAATCATTCCTCCCCGCGGTAGATTATTGTCCGCGTGATATGGTCGAATCCGTAGGCAAAAAACTCAATCAGGCCCGTCTGAAACGCGGCCTGACGATCGATGAAGCGGCGCACGCCACCAAGCTGCGGCCGGACAAGATCGCTGCACTCGAGACGGACGACTATTCGCGTTTCGCCAACAACATCTACGCCAAGGGATTTCTCCAGATTTACGCGAGGTTCTTGAATGTCGACGTCAGCGAATTTGCTCGCACGCTCGACAACGCGAACCCCATTAGCGTCAGCGATTACCAGTATCTGAGCAACGCCCCGACACCGCGCCGCGAGACCACCCGGGTGGAGCGTCAGGAGCGCAAGGCGCCCTCGCTGGCCCCGTTGCTCTTTTTCGTCGTTCTCGTCGTCGTCGGTCTCTTTGCCTCGTGGATCGTGATGAAGTACAAGCAAATCAACAACGAGGAGACGGCCAAGGGATCTCACCCGTCGACGGAGGTGGCTTCTGTCCCCGCGACCCCGGAGCCGGTGGCAATCACTCCTGCGCCCGCAGGAACCCCAGTGCCCGCACCGGTCACCGTTGCTCCACCGACCCCGCAGCCGGCGCCCCAACTGAGCAACGCTCCAGCCGTTCGACCGGTGCCCACACCGGCCATATCGGTCGCGCCCGTACTCCCCGGCGCCACTCCTGGCCGCTCGCCGCTACCTCCAGTGGCGCAGACGCAGCCGCCCAGAGCTTCCGATCAGGACTTCGTTCGGCCTACTCCGGTCGATCCCAATCCCTCAACTCAGCAAGCTCCGCCGAATGGCGTCAACGAAGTGCAGGTCGCTGCGGTCCGGAAGACATGGGTGACCGTTCGCAGGGATGATCCCAAGGCGGCCCCCATCTTCGAGGACTACATCTACCCCAGCGCCAACCCGCTGAAGCTCAAAGGCGCCCGTTTCTTTATCGACGCCCGGGAACCCAATTCCGTCCAGATCACGAAGAACGGCCTCCCCTACGCCTATCAGGCCCCGAATATCCCGGTGCAGTAGGACGGTAATGAAAAAATGACGAAAGCCAGGCAATGGCCTGAGCGGACGGTTCGTCATTCTAAAATTCGTCATTTCATCCCGGGGTTGACGAACAGGGTATCTTCAGCGACCTCTTCCGCCCGCTATGTCTGCCACTACCACCACCGCGCCGAAGAAAATCGGCATGATTTCCCTGGGCTGCGCCAAAAATCTGGTCGACGCCGAAATCATGCTCGGTGGCGTGCTCAAGCGTGGCATGCAGATCACCAGCGATGCCGATGAGGCCGATGTGCTCATCGTCAATACCTGCGCTTTCATCGACTCGGCCAAGGAGGAATCCATCGAGGCCATCCTCGAGGCGCACGAGTCGCGCGGCCTGAAAAAGCGCGCCGGTCAGCGACTCATCGTGAGCGGCTGCATGGCCCAGCGCTTCGCCAAGGAACTCACCCATGAGATGCCCGAGGTCGATGCCTTTATCGGCCTCGACCAAGTGGCGGACGCGGCCAACATCATCGAGCAGGTGTTTGCCCGGCCTGCCGCGCCCATCCCGGCGGCGAAAGCCAAGGCGCCCGACGTGCTCCTCGACGAGAAGTGGGAGCCGCTCAATCTCGTCACGCGCAAGCCGGTCTACATTCCCGATTACGACACCCCGCGCTTTCGGCTCACTCCGGCGCACACCGCTTTCACCAAGATCGCCGAAGGCTGCAATCATCCCTGCTCCTTCTGCGTCATCCCGCAGATGCGTGGCAAGCACCGCTCGCGCACCATCGAGTCTGTCGTCGCCGAAGTGCGCGGCCTCGTCGCCGAGGGCGTGAAGGAAATCAACCTCATTAGCCAGGACACCACCTATTTCGGCATGGACCTGTGGGACGAGAAAGCCGGCCCCCGCCAGCAAGTGGACAGTTCCCGCGGCCCCACGCTGATCAAGCTCTTGCGCGAGCTCGACAAGATCGAGGGTGAGTTCTGGATTCGCCTGCTCTACACGCACCCGGCCCACTGGAGCGATGAACTCATCGCCTGCATCGCCGAGTGCAAGAAAGTCTGCCGCTACATCGACATGCCGCTGCAGCACATTCATCCGCGCATGCTCGAGCTCATGCGCCGCGAGACTTCCAGCGAGCACATCGAAAATCTCATCGCCCGCATCCGCGCCGGCATCCCGGGCATCGCCATTCGCACCACCTTCATCGTCGGCTTCCCGGGCGAGACAGAGGAGGAATTCAGCTACCTGCTCGATTTCATCGAGCGCACACGGTTCGAGCGGTTGGGCGTCTTCACCTATTCGCAGGAGGAAGGCTCCCGCGCGGCGAAGATGGAAGGTCAGGTGCCGCAAAAGGAGAAAGCCACCCGCTACAAGCGCGCGATGAAGCTCCAGCAAAAGATCGCCCGCGAAGTCTCCGAGGCCCAGGTCGGCAAGCGTCTCCGTGCCTTGGTCGACCAACCTCTCGTCGCCCGCGCCACCGCCGATGCCCCCGACATCGACGGCCGCATCCTGCTTTCCAGCCCGGCGCCCGTCGGCGAATTCATCGAAGTCGAGATCACCGGCACGCAGGTCTACGACCTCGTGGGAAATCCGATCCTGGCGAAGTAGGCCTGGCGCTGTGCCGGCAGTTCCTTCCGCCGCACGAATCTAGCGATAGCGCCGAAAAGTCGGCTGTCACCCTGAGCGTAGCGGGAATAAGGGGCGGAGCCGAAAGCCGAGCGAAGCGAGACGCCTATGGGACTGTGGGGCAAACCTCCATCTTCTGTGGGTTCTCGCGCGGAGCTGATACGCTTTCCCGGAGAAGAGGCGCTCTCTTCGGAATGCACGTCGGCCTCCTTTGTCATGGCGTTCCGGAGGGCTGCCGGACGCGAACTGCTCTCGGGTCCGCCGCCCTTGCCGAGGCAGTTTGCCCTTGCGGGAAGGCCGCAGCGCGGCTGCAATATCCTTCATGACGTCGTCGTTTGCTGCCGACCATCTCGGAAAGTCAGGCCGGATGATCCGACAGTGCGTCGTTTTTTTCCGCAACACTGTGCTACCTGCCGCATGTTAGGCATCGCTCGTCTCCCGTGAAGAAGATTACTCCAGCGAGATTTTTCCTGATCGCCTTCGTTGCGCTCTTCATCTTCTTCGCGGCCCAGACGGGGTGGTTTCTCGCATTTGGTCGTGTTGTCGCGTCGAGCACCGTTGAGCTTGGTTCCGTCCCGCATCGCGTAATTCTTCGTGAGCGTTGCATCAGTGATCCGATCACCGCCACCCTGGATCGCCTCGGACCGGGTCGAGTCGCCGAGTATGAGTATTGGACCGAGCTTCGGAGTGGGCGCCGGCTCGTCGCTGCCAGCGACCGCGAAACCTGGGACAGTTCCCACTACGATTATCCCCGTATCGACACAGCGGACGCTTCCGGCGCCACCGTTTCCCTCGATCCCCGTCTTTCCTATCCATCCATCTACCGCTTTGAGTGGTCCTCGCATCCCAACTAAGTCGCTTCCTCAGGAGCCGAGAACGGAAATGTCGAAGTAAATCCCGCTCGTTGATTCCCTCCAAACAATTATGCGCTTTCTAAATTGGAACCATCAGAGGGTCCAAAATCTCACCCCTTTGGAAATTTGGGGATTCATCGCGGGCCGCGTGTTGATGAGTTTTGGGCTCGGGGTTTTGGCGGTGCAGTATTACCCGCAGATAGCCGGTTTACTCGGCATTCCGACCTTGGTCATTGGTATCCTCCTTCTGGCCTTTGCCGCGAAAGGATTGCGTCGGAAGGAACGTCCGAACGTACAGCAATGACGACGCATGCTGGCGTCTCCTCCCGTCTAACCTCAACGCCTATTCCCACTCCGTGCCATATGAATCAGCCGAGCCGCATTCTTGTTTCGTTGATCGCATGCTTTGCCGCGCACATCGCTTCCGCAGAAGAGCCGAAGATTGTGCCCGGTCAGCAAATCGGAGGCGCCGTGCTCGCCGCCACTCGGCAACAGACGCACGAGGCGCTGGGCGAACCCGCTGAAACCGCTCGTCTCGATAGCGGCATTGTCCGTGAAGATTGGCTAAGCAAGGAAATCGCCCCGAAGTCTTATGTGGAAGAGGGGCTGTATTTTAAGCACGACTTCGTGACGGTTTATTTCCGGGACGATCACGCCTTTCAAGTCGAAGTGAGTTCAGTAACCTTCAAGACGCCGGAGGCACTTTGCACCACAAGCGGGGCCGAGAAGTTTCGGGAGCGATATTCTGACTATACCCGGATCTACCCACCGCATTTCAGCAATCCCGATCCGGGTGGCTGCCCTGCTCCAAAACATTATGTCACGTATGAGGACGCCGTGTCGATGGGGGTAGCATGGCGATTCGGGGCTTGGGGCGGTCTCGCTCCTGAACCCGACCCGAGCAGGTTGGAAGTAGTCATCGTGCATCGCCGTGGCGAACCCGTGCTTGTTGATCCAGACGGTGGCGTTCGCCTGGTCTGGAAGATACCGCCACACGAACTGATGGAGAACTATCCAACGAAATGAACCGCGGGCAGAATCGAGTATTGCGAACTGCTTCGGACCGTCATGCCTGCTGCCTCCGGCGGAATCCACCACGCAGCAGTTGCGCTGCCTCTCTGCGCTACAAGTCGGATAAGTCCCTCTTCGGCCCGCTCACATGAACGAAGTTAATTCGCAAGCAGACATAAAGGACCTGCACACCTTTTTCGGAGGTTTTCACGATGGTTGCTTACGCGAGGCACACATCTGGACGGAGCACTACGTTGATCCAGATCTGCGGATGCACTGCACCGGCGATCTTGATACGCGGGTTCGTCTTCTCATTCAGCGGCAGTTCAGGAATCCTTCCGCTATCGAGCTTTTCTTCGAGCAGGTTGTGACGTTTCACGTGCATCCGACACCAGCCAATTACGACTCGATCATTTTCGGAGCTACGATGCTGCTCGCCGATGGCATGTTTTACTGGGCGAATACCGGCGATTGGTCGCCAGCCGCCCCCAATCGCGACGACGCCACTTGGATTGCTGCGAAGAAACTATCGTGGCGGGACGCGAGTGATTGGATGGGAGCGGAGCTACATTACGGAGCCTCCAAGCCAGAGAGCGATGGTGCCTAACCAGTCGTCCGCTACACCAGCTCGAACGCGATAGAAATCCTCTTAATGCTACGATACCTTAATCATCTGTTCCAGGTTCAAGTGGTTCTGTTTCTGATCGTGCAGCTCACGTTGCTCTATTTGCAGGGCGCTGCCTTGCGTCGCCACAAGAATTGCTGCTTTCTCTTGCTGGTCGCCTCGACCATATGTGGCATTTTCGTCCTCGCAGCCACCGGCACAATGCTCGTCTTTACTCGCACTGAGGCTTTGCTGGTCTGGTCTTATTCCTTGGGCTTCCTCTTCGGCATCGCCCAGGGTGTTCTCGGTCTCATCGGAGCAGCGCTTTTATTTCGAGACTATCGTAGATTGGCTGAGCACGTCAGCAGCGTGGTAGCCAACCAACTCGAAAGCGACCGCATCGTTTAGAGCATCTGCCGAAAGTAACTTCTGGATAAACGGGGTGAATTAGGAACGCAGGAAAGCAGGAAGGATTTGTTTTTCGTTCCTGTGTTCATGATTTCCTGATTCAAAATTCTACCCCGCCGGATTCGGAAACTTCTTTTGGCAGACTCTCTAAGCCATGCGGAGCAAGGGCGTCACAGCCCATGCTCTCCAACTTTGCAAAGTGCAAACACGCACTAACTTCCGCGGACTTTGCGGACTGCCTCAGCCATATCCGCTGCGGCGAAAACGGAGGTGCCGGCGACGAGGGTATCGGCGCCGTGTTCGATGGTCAGCGCGGCGGTCTTGTCGTTGATGCCGCCGTCGACTTCGATGCGGAAATTCAGTCCGCCCTTGGTGCGCGCTTCGCGCGCGGCTTCCACCTTCGCCACCATTTCCGGCATGAAAGGCTGGCCGCCAAAGCCAGGGACGACCGTCATCACGAGCAGCAGGTCGATCTGGTCGAGGTAAGGCACGACGGCCTCGAATGGGGTCGCGGGGCGCAGGGAAAGGCCGCAGGTGCGTCCCGCAGCGCGGATGTCAGCGAGCGTCTTGGAAACATCGTGCTGCGCTTCGACGTGGACGGTAATATTCCCCGCGCTCTTTACAAACCGTGGGAAGTAGTGATCGGGCCGGCGGCGATCTTAGGATCGAGTTTCAGAGCGTGCAATGCCGAGGGAACGAC
>JBGGMZ010000191.1:0-4373 GCA_041287745.1 Chthoniobacter sp.
GAGCTTCAGCATCTTGCTGGGATCGGTCACCGGCGGATGCGAGGTCGGGTCGAGCGGGTTGGTATTGGCGAGAAACTCTTCGCGATTCGTGAAGCCGTCGCCGTCCGGATCGGCATCGAGCATCTTGGGATCATTGAGATCGAGATGGTATTTCTTGAACCAAGCTTCATAGGCGTCCTTCTCGCTGGTGTTCATCGTGGCCGAAGCGGTCCCCACCGCCGGGGCGTTTTCCGCCGTCTGCGGCGCGGTCGCCGGCGCTTGCTCCTGCGGCGGCAGTTTGCTCTCAGCTTCCTTGGCTACCTCGGTGGATGGCACCTCTTCTTTTTTATGGCAGGCGGTAGTCAGCGCGACACACACACCCAAGAGAGCCAACTGACGAAGGGGAATTTTCATAAGCGGCGTGAGTGTAGGCAGCACCGCAGAATCCCGCAAACCTCTTGTCACATGTGCCCCGCCCGGACGGCGACGTCAGGACTCCCGAGCCCCGAGTCCATTTGGAAAGCGAAGACCCTCGAAAAAAGAGAGCATTCCCCGGCACCATTAGTCCATGGGAAGCCACGAAAATGCACACAAACTGTAACGATAATCGCCACACACTTATACCTCAAAAAGAAAACCGCTCAACCCGGCTTGTGACGAGGACGGGCAGAGCGGAATTCCGATAGAATCTTGCTAGAAGACCCTGTCTGCCTCTTTCTTTACGTGGATTGCCGAGCTGGTCAAACGCAAAAAACACACTCCTCCTCCGGGAAGCTATGTCGTGTTTTCCTTGACTCGTATTATTGCGCATTTGCGACAACCTTTCTGCCCCTCCCCTACGCGGCAAAGGTGAGCCGCTCCCGACAAACCCGAATCGTATTCCTGGGACGCAACGGCACCTCACCTGAGTCACTTCCCAATCCGTGTCCACCAAATCGGAACAGGCTCATCCACCGTTCCCATGTTCATCGCGGGCATTGTCGAAGTCCCAGAATCGGCGCCCCTTCCGATTTGCGGAAGCTGCTCCTTTTTAGCCAAACGCGAACGGTCACTTTTCGCCACTACATAGTTTCCCCGTCGGAAAATGAGTACTCTTCCGGAGCAATCCGGCGTTGACGAACCACAATTTGTTGTGTTAAAGCCCGCAATGCCCCCCGGTCACCCACTATACCATGCATTGCAGCAAATGCAGTAGCCTTGAAGACAAGGTGATTGATTCCCGGCTTTCGAAAGATGGCCGATCCATTCGTCGCCGCCGAGAATGTGTCCAATGCGGCCACCGCTTTACCACTTACGAAGAGATCGAACGCGCTGACCTCCGTGTTGTAAAACGCGACGGTCGCAGCGAGCCCTTGAGCAAACAGAAACTGCTCGGCGGCATGATCAAGGCGTGCGAAAAGCGCCCGGTCAGTGTGGAAGTGCTGGAGAAATCCGCGGACGAGATCGTGCAGGAACTTGAGACCGAGTTCCGTCGCGAGATTCCGTCCAACGTGATTGGCGCCAAGGTGATGGACAAACTTCATCAACTCGATGAAGTCGCATACGTCCGCTACGCCTCCGTCTACCGTCACTTTCAAGACATCGGAGAATTCCTCGAAGAGATTCAATCCCTCGAACGCCGTCCGAAGCGCAGCGTTTCGCAGCCCGAGCTTTTCAAATAACCACCACCCACTGCTAACCGATGATTTCGCTCAAAGACAATCTCCCGGTCATTCAGCTCCCCACCGGCCAGGTCATCGCCTTCGAATGCGAATGGCTGGTGCGCTCGCTGGTGCAAGCCGCCGCGCGGGCCGGCTACAACAAGTGGTGGCTCGCCGCGCATGTGGCTCGCAGTGTCACCGAATATTTGCACGACCAGAAGGACGTGAATGTGCTGCCGGTGGAGCGACTGACAAATGCAGTCCAGTCGGTTTTGCAGGTCATCGGCTATGCGGAAGTCGGCCGGCATTTCGTGCCCGCGCCGCCGCGGGTGCAGGTCTCGCTGGTGGAACTCGCACGCGCCGCCGGGTCGGGCTACGAACTCGCCTTTTTCGACCTGCTCGGCCGCCGCATCAACGAACTCTGCCAGGAAAAAAGCTCGTGCTTCGAGCTGCTCGGCCTCGAACCGTGTGTGAAGCTCCTATGCGCGCGCAAAAGCTGGAGCCGCGATTGCGAAGCGCTGCGGGCGGACATCGTTTCGTTCGCACGTGAACAAACCGGCACAGCCGCTGCTGACCACGAGATCACTTTTTCTCTCGCATGACTCTCTTCGAAAAAATCGCCGCCCGTGAGATTCCCGCCCGTATCGTTCATGAGACGGACGAGTTTTTCGCCTTTCACGATGTAAACCCTCAGGCACCCGTCCATGTGTTGATCGTGCCGAAGCGCGTCATCCCGCGCATCGCCGCCGCCAGCGCGAGTGATGCCGAATTACTTGGCCGCATGCTCGTGGCCTCGCGCGAGATTGCGCAAAAGCTCGGTGTGGCTGAAAGTGGCTATCGTCTCGTGATCAACAACGGCCCGGATGCCGGTGAATCCGTCCCTCACTTGCACATGCACCTGCTGGGCGGCCGCAATCTCACCTGGCCCCCCGGATAGCCATTCATGCTTTATCCACTACCCATCGTCGCCACGTGTCTCGTTTATCTGGTGCGCATCGCCGAAGTCCGGCGCAAGCGCGACACCATTCCTGGCCACGTCTACGAGCGGCTCACCCTGCGACTGTTCGTCATCATCGGCTCGTTGACCACCATTGGATCGATCACCGAGTATGTGGCGCGCGGGGGCGGCTTTTCCTGGTACGCCTTCGTCGCCGGGATCATCTGCGCCATCGCTTCATTTAAAATCCGTTGGGCGGCGATCGATGCCCTCGGTAAATTCTGGAGCCTGCACGTGGAGATCCGAGAAAATCACAAGCTCGTCCAGACCGGCCCGTTTCGTTTCCTGCGGCACCCGACCTATTTCTCGATGATTCTGGAACTATTGTCGGCCACCCTGCTGTGCAGTGCGTGGTTGATGCTGCTCATCGTTCCTTGCGCGTTCATCCCCGCGCTCGCTCGGCGCCTGCGCCTGGAGGAGCCCGCCATGATTGCAAAGTTTGGAGATTTGTATCGTGAGTACCAAGGGCGAGTGCCCATGCTAATTCCTTACAAATGGCCCGCCACGAAATAAGCGATCCGCGGCAACGCCGGGTGGTCATTACGGGCATGGGCGTCATCACCGCTGCTGCCCAGCGACTGAATGAATTCTGGAGCTGCGTCCGCAACGGCATCAGCGGTGGCAAACCGCTGACCCGATTCGACGCTGGTGACGCCCCGACCCGTATTGCCGCGGAGATCACCGAGTTCGATGCGAACCAGTTCATGGACGCGAAGATGGCGCGCCGACTGGACTTCTCGCACCGCTACGGCATTGCCGCCGCCAAGCTGGCGCGGGACGATGCGAAGATCGACTTCAGCAAGGTGGACGCGGACCGGGTAGGCATCGTGGAAGGCACCTCGATGAGCAGCAACGAAGCGGCCGCCAAAGCAGACGAAGGTTATGCCCGGCGCGGTTATAAGGGCGTCGGACCTTTCGCGCTGATCAATGGCTACAGCGGGGCGGGTTCCGGCGAAATCGCCAAGGAGCTGAACATCCGCGGGCACTCCATCACGCTCAGCTCGAGCAGTGCTTCGGGCAATGACGCCCTCGGGTATGCCGTGAGCATGATTCGGCATGAAGAAGTGGATGCCATGGTAGCCGGCGGCGCGGAGGCACCCATCATGCCGAACATCTGGGGGGCGCTCTGCCTGGGCCAGGTGATGAGCCGTCGCAACGACATGCCGCAAGCAGCCATGCGACCTTTTGACAAATCGCGTGACGGTATTCTCCTCGGCGAAGGCGCAGCTTATCTCGTTCTGGAAGAGCTCTCCTATGCCTTGAGTCGCGGAGCCCGCATTTATGCCGAGATCCTCGGCCATGGACGGAGTTGCGAGGCCTACCACCCCGTCGCTCCCCATCCCGATGGCCCCGGCTATTTCCGCGCCATCCAAAAAGGAATGCGCGACGCCGGCGTGGACCCGGAACAGGTCGATTACATCAATGCCCACGGCACGGCCACCGAGGCCAACGACCTCGTCGAGACCAAGGCTATCAAGCGCTTTTTCGGCGCTCACGCTTATCGACTGGCCGTGAGCTCGACCAAACCGATCACCGGCCATCTGCTGGGCGCAGCGGGTGCTCTGGAAACGGTGGTATGCGCCCTCGCCCTCCACCATCAGGAGATTCCCATGACGCTCAATCATAGTGAGCCGGGGGAGGGTTGCGACCTTGATTACGTGCGGGGCCGTTCCCGCCCCTACCCCATTCGAATCGCGCTGAACCTGAGCAGTGGTTTTGGAGGCAAGAATTCCTGCTTGGTCCTGAGACGATACGTG
>JBGGMZ010000192.1:0-4605 GCA_041287745.1 Chthoniobacter sp.
CGACTGTTTTTCCGGCATCTCCGGCGACATGACCGTCGGTGCCCTCGTCGATCTCGGTGTAAAACCTTCCACTCTCGAGTGGGAGCTTACCAAGCTCGACCTCGGCGATTTCCACATGCACTTCGACCGCCAGAAACGGCAGCAGGTGGAAGGCGTGAAATTCGGCATCCACGAAGGCGCCACTCACACGCACGACCAGGATGAGCAGCACGGGGAGCATTGCGAGGGTCATCATGATCATGAGCACGACCACGGGCATGCCCATGAACACGGGCATGAGCACACCCATGAACACGGCCACACTCATGAGCACGGCCACACTCATGAGCACGGCCACGAACACGCGCATCATAATGAAGCCGAGGGGGAGAAGCATGATCACAATCACTGTTGTGGGCATGACCATGATCACGACCACGGACATGAGCACGGGCACCAGCATGAACATGCTCACGAGCATGAGCACGCGCACGCCCACAGCCACGAGCCCCATGAACATGGGCATTCGCACGAGCACGGGCATGAACATGGCCACGAGCATGGTCAGGAGCACGATCACGACCATGGCCACGAGATCCACGGCCACCATCACGATCACGAAGAGCATACCCACAGCCGCACGCACAAGCAGATCCGCGAGTTGATCGAGCACAGCGAGCTTTCCGCTTTCGTCAAGAAGCACGCGCTCTCGATTTTCCAGCGCATCGCCGTGGCCGAAGGCAAGATTCACGGGCAACCGGTGGAGGATGTCCACTTCCACGAAGTCGGCGCGCTCGATTCCATTGCCGATGTCGTCTGCGCCTGCGTGGGCATCGAGACGCTGGGCGTGGATAAGGTCTTCATCTCCACCTTGCACGATGGTTCCGGCACCGTGAAATGTGCACATGGCATTTTCCCGCTGCCTGCCCCGGCGACGATGGAGATTTTGAAGGGCATCCCGTTTGGCCAGATCGATGAGCCGCATGAGCTCATCACGCCCACCGGCGCTGCCATCGCCGCGGAATTCGGCGCCTCCTTCGGCCCTATGCCGCAGCTCAAGATCGACAAGATCGGTTACGGCGTGGGCACGCGCGATCTGCAGTCGCGTCCGAATGTGCTGCGCGCTGTGCTCGGCACCCTCGTGGAGGAATAGGCCATGCCGGGCGGCTACGAGACCGATACCGTCACCCGCCTCGAAACGAACCTTGACGATTCGTCCCCCGAGATCCTCGGTGCGACGATGGACAAACTGCTCGCCGCTGGCGCGCTGGACGTATGGTTTACGTCCATCCACATGAAGAAAAACCGGCCCGGGGTGATGCTCTCCGTGCTGTGCGAGCCGCCGAGCGTCGAGGCGATGGCCACCATCATCTTCCGCGAAACCAGCGCTTTCGGCCTGCGCACCGAGCAGATCGTGCGGCTGAAGTTGGAGCGGCGCTTTGAGACGGTGCTGACGGAGCATGGGGAGGTGACGGTGAAGCTGGGGCTACGGCATGGCGAAGTGGTGCAGATCGCCCCCGAGTTTGAGTCCTGCCGTGCGGTGAGTGAGAAGAGTGGTCAGTCGCTGCGGACGATCTACGAAGCGGCGACGCGGGCTTGGTCGCGAAAGTAGCGCTGGCTCTACCGGCGAGGTCTCGCTCACTTCGCCCGTCCCAAAAATTTCCTGTCAGAAATCCGTGCGAGTTCGAATTGGCCGAGGCATTATTGTATCGTGAACGACCCGAAACAATCGACGGACGAGACAGGACTCGAAGTGCGCAGCTATTTCGTGCGGGGGCGCAATGCACTCGTAACTCGGGCGGACTTTGGCGACCTCTACGTGGACTACTATCTCCACCAGGGCCAGTACGGGTATCAGCACGAGCCGTTTCACGATGAGCTTTTCAAACAAGCCCTCGCAGCGATCACGCTCCATTGCGCGAGCCGCCCGTGGAATGAATCGTCGGCATGGACGATCCACTTGAAAGTGCCGCTACTCAATCTCTTCGTCGCCGGTGACAACCGGCTCAGTACGGTGGTGGGCCAGCTCTTCACCGAGAATGTGAAAGCCGATGCACCGCAGATTTTCCTCGCCGATGTCGTTCGCGGGAAGGAGCAACCGCAGCGCAGTGCCGTCGACTTCACGGGCAATGATATTTTTCGCGCGGTCGAGCGCTACTACGCACAAAGCGAGCAGCGCACGGGACGCTTCTTCACGGTGGGACCGGAGGATTTCATCTTCGTCTCCGCGCAGCCGCAGTGCGACCTGCTGTGGCTGGAGAAGCTCACCGCCGAGGACATCCTGGTCCTGGACAAGGCGGAACAACTCAGCCTGCTGGAAAAGCGTTACTACCGTTGGGAGTGTGGCTGCACCCAGGAGCGCATGATGGCGGTTCTGGCTTCCGTTATGAGATCCGACCCCGAAGGACTCTTTGGACAAGAACCGGTCATCCGCATCAGTTGCCCGCGGTGCGGCGCCCGGCACAAAATCACTCGTGAGGCATTGGAGGCGTATGTCGGTGGTGACGAGAGTGAACAGTAACGCCAGCGATTTTGCCGATCGCTTTGGTGGCATCGCGCGTTTGTACGGACGCGCCGGCCTTGAGCGGTTGCGTGCCTCGCACGTGTGTATCATCGGTGTGGGCGGTGTTGGCTCGTGGGTGGTGGAAGCGCTTGCGCGTTCCGGTGTCGGCGGCCTGACCTTGATCGACCTCGATGACGTGTGCGTGACCAATGTAAACCGGCAACTGCCCGCACTCGATGGGCAGATTGGTCGGCCGAAGGTCGACGTGCTTGCCGAGCGCGTGCGACTCATCCAGCCAAGCTGCGAGGTGAAGACGGTCCCGGATTTCTTCACCGCGGCCAACGCCGCCGAGTTACTCACGCCGCGCTACGATTTCGTGATCGATGCGACGGATAAGATGACCAATAAATGTGTCATCATCGCCGGCTGCCGGGAACGCGGGTTGCCGGTCCTGACCTTCGGCGGAGCGGGTGGAAAGCGCGATGGCACTGCAGTCCGCGTCGCCGACCTGGCCCACTCGGAGCAGGATGAACTGTTGCGCCAGGTCCGCCGCAAACTGCGCCGCGACTTCGACTTTCCGCGCGGCTCGCAGGAGGACTTCGGTGTGCCCTGCGTCTATTCGCCGGAGAAGCCAGTGTTTCCTTGGTCCAACGGGACTTGCGCGGTCGAACCAGAGCCCGGCGGCGAGAGCCTCCAGCTCGACTGCGCGAGCGGTTTCGGCACCGCGACCTTCGTCACCGGCGCCTTCGGCTTCGCTGCTGCAGGCGAGGTGGTGCGGCGGATTGTAGGCGCGTGAGTGGTTGCACTCTTGCGAAGGGGTGCCGTCCTGGCTAAGATGATCCCATGAGCGCCGCGACTACTTTGCCCCTCAGCGAGATGAGCCATGCGGACAAACTCCGCGTGATGGAAGAACTGTGGGATGATCTTTGTCGGTCGCCCAACGGGGTGCCTTCACCTGCCTGGCATGGTGAAGTATTGGCAGCACGTGCTGAACGCGTGACGAAAGGCGAAGCGAAATTTCACGATTGGGCTGACGTGAAGGAGCGCCTTTTGCGGAAGAAAGAGTGAATATTCAGGTTCTCGACGAAGCGGAGGAGGATCTCGAGGACGGTTGGGCGTTCTATGATCGACAGGAGTCTGGAGTGGGGGATTATTTTCTCGCTGCGCTGGCTGCCGATATCGAATCGCTGATCCTCTTTGCCGGTATTCATCCCACACATTTTGGTTACCATCGCTTGCTGTCGAAGCGGTTCCCTTTTGGAGTGTATTACCTGGTAGAGAACGGAGTCATCCTCATCTATGCAGTCCTCGATTTGCGACGTGATCCCGCGTGGATTCGCCGCAGGCTGATAACCAGCGAAAGATAACCTAATTCAGGCTCCAAACAGCCGCTCGAAGTTTGCCTCAGTTTGGTTGCCTAGCTCTTCCTCGGACAAATCTCGAATTTCCGCCAGCTCTTCGTAAGCGAGGGCGATGTGGGCGGGGTGGTTGACGGCTTTGCCGGCTGGATCGCGCAAAGGAAAACGAATGAACTCCTCCGGTGGCAGCATGTCGGGGGAGTCTGTTTCGACCAGTAGGCGATCTGCGGAAATGTGGCGGAAGACTTCCCGCTGGCGGCCTTTGCGCTCGTGGAGAAAGTAGGCGTTGAAGGAAAAGTAGGCGCCCAGTTTGGCGAAGCCTGCGACCATTTCCTGCGGGCCGCCGTAGGCGTGAATGAGGAAACCGGGCTCCGGGAGGGGATGGGCGCGGAGGAGCTCATCGAGCGCACCCCAGGCGTGCAGGCAGTGGATGGTGATGGGGCGATTCAGCTCGGCGGCGAGAGCGAGTTGCGGAAGGAAGACTTCGACCTGCATTTTCGGGTCGTGGCCTTCGATCCAGCGGTCGAGGCCGATCTCGCCGATGCCGGCCGTGGGATGAGCCTCAAGTTGGGTGCGCAGCGTTTCCAGCCACTGCGGGGTGCGCGAGGCGACATACCACGGATGAAGGCCGAAGGATGGAATGACGAAGGATTGCTCGCAAGCCAGCGCGGCGACGGCCTCCCAGTCGTCCTCTCGCGTGCCATTCACCACGGCTCGTTCGATGGGCAGCCGGGCGAGTTGCTCGAGCATTGCGGGGCGATGCGG
>JBGGMZ010000193.1:0-6262 GCA_041287745.1 Chthoniobacter sp.
CTTGTTCCGGACGCGTCGCGGAACTGCTCGTCCAACTGCAGCAGAGTTATCCGGTCGGCGCCACGCTTGGCTGGCTGGAGGTCAGTGAAGACGAAGCCGCCCGTCTCGGGCTCGACGTCGCCGTGCCTACCCCTGCGGAGGCCGCTGCGGACTCTTCGCCTGCTGCATCCACGCCCGGGGCTCATTATGCCAAGACGACCGTGGAGCCCACGGTCCGCGGTCTTCCCGTGCCGGCTCATGCGGCGGGCGCCAGCTTCCTGTCTCCGCGCCTGAAGGCGCGTATGAATGAGCTCGGCATGCATGCCGCTGACTTGGCCGGTATCCCGGGCAGTGGTGCCGCGGGACGTGTCACCGTCGAGGATTTCGAGAAGTTCATCACCAAGCTCAACGAGCACCACCTCAGCCAGGCCTCCACGATGCGTGTGGCCGTGGCCGATGCCATGCGCCGTTCGTGGACGCGTCCGCTGGCGACCGTCGGCATGTCCGTGCCCATCGAGGTACTGCTCGCCCATCGCAAGGCCGCCAACCCCAAGCCCGGTCCCGCCCTCTACGCCTTGCGCGCACTCGCCATCGCCCTTGGCGAGAACAGTGCGCCCGCCGGCCGTCTCATCGGCGACAAGATCGTGCACCCGAAAGCCATCGACGTCGGCTTTGCCGTGGAAGCGGAGGACGGTGTGCTTGTCCCTGTGTTGCGCGGCGCCGAAAAAACCCCGCTGGCCGAAATGGTTGTGCGCTACAACGAGCTCGTCGAACTCGCCCGACTGCGTCGCCTTCCGGCGAATGCCCAAGGCGGCAGCATCGCCACCGTTACGAACTTTGGTACCTTCGGTCTGGAATGGGCCACGCCCATTCCGCTCCCCGAGCAGACGCTCGTGCTCGGCATGGGCGCCGGTCGTGTCTGCCCGCACTGGGACAAGGCGAAGGGGCAGTTCATGCCCCTGACCGAGGCTCACTTTACCCTCAGCTTCGACCACCGCGTGCTCGATGGCGGCGGGGCAGGAAGACTCCTCCAGCGGATCGCGGCTCTTCTGCAGGAACCGGAGAAGCTCTGAGATTGGGGAATGGGAGAATGAGAAGCATGGGATGTGCTCCTTTTCCTCCCATCATTCCCATTGCTCCTATTCCTCGCATCGATCTTAAAAGATTTTCCAGACACGCCATTGACAGCACACCGCTGTAGCCTTACAAACACCGCCCCGCTTACACCGGGCAACCAAGCTTTTTCCCATGTCCACGACTGAAATCATCCTCACCGAAAAGATCGACAACCTCGGCGCCGAAGCCGACGTCGTGAAGGTCAAGCGCGGCTACGCCCGCAATTTTCTCGTTCCTCGCGGCCTCGCCCTCGAGGTGACGCCTGCGACCCTCAAGCGCCTCAATATCCTCAAGGCCAAGCGCGCCGAGCGTGAAGCCAAGGAGCTCAACGAGGCCGACGAACTCGCGCGCCGCATCAACAAGCTCAAGATCACCCTCGAACTCGAGACTGGTGAGCAGGGCAAGGCTTTCGGTTCCATCACTGCCGCCGACATCGCGGAGCGCCTCAAGAAGGAACTCGGTGGCAAGGTCGAGATCGATCGTCACAAGATTCACCTCGACAAGGCCATCAAGGAAACCGGCGAGCACGAAGTGGCCATCAAGCTGCATCATGATGTCACGGCCAAGCTGAATGTGACCGTGAAGGCCAAGGGCGGCGAAGAAGCCAAGGGCGAAGAGGCTGAGGATAAGAAGTCCGAGGATAAGGGCTTCAAGGCCAAGCCGAAGGCGAAGCACTCGAAGTAAGCTCCGATGGCAACTGAGGCTTCCAGCAAGTCTGCGAAGCCCGCCAGAAAAAGCGGGGAATCCGCTGGCAACGACCTGCAAAAAGGGCCGGGTTATTTGCCAGAAATTCACAGGTTATTACCACAGGCCGCCGACGCCGAGAAAGGCGTGCTGTCTTCCTTCTTCCTGTCTCCGAAGGAAATTGGCGCGCTCTGCGGTGAGCAAAAAATAACAGAGGCGCACTTTCACCTCCCAGCGCATGCGTTGATTTACGCATGTCTCATGGAGATGTGGGACGTGGGAAAGCCGATTGATATCATCACGGTCACGCAACTTTTGCGGGATCGAAATCAGTTGGATCAGGGAGGCGGAGCGGCATTTGTCGCTGAGTTATTCACATTCCTGCCGACCGCCGCCAATGCCGCCTACTATATCGGCATCCTGGTGGAGAAATTTACCCTCCGGGAGATCATCAAGGTCTGCACGGAGTATGCCTCCCGTTGCTATGAAGAGCAGGACGATGTCCCCAATCTGCTCGATGCCGTCGAACAGGGCATTTTCAAGATTTCGCAGGCCCGCTACGAAGCGAAGAACAACACCATGAAGGATCAGGTCATGCAGGCGATCCATGCGATCGAGGAACTGTATGACCGCCGCGGAGCCATTACCGGCTTGTCCTCAGGCTTTGCCGAGATCGACAAGATGACCGACGGCTTGCACGGTGCTGAGATGATCGTCATCGCGGCGCGCCCCTCCATGGGCAAGACCGCACTGGCCATGAACATGGCCGAACACGTCGCCTTGGAAGAGAAGAAGGCAGTGGCCGTTTTCTCCCTGGAAATGAGCACCTCGCAGCTCGTCCAGCGTCTCCTGTGCTCCCGCGCCCGGGTCAATCTGGGTAGCATTCGCAATGGCTTCCTCTCCGAGCGCGATTTCCCGGCCCTCACCACCGCCGCTGCCAAGCTGGCCGAGAGCAAAATCTTCATCGACGATACGCCCGGTCTCTCGATTCTCGAGTTGCGCGCCAAGGCCCGCCGCCTCAAGTCCCAGCACGATATCCAGGCCATCTTCATCGACTATCTCCAGCTCCTGCGCAGCACCTCTCGTCGGGCGCAGGACAATCGTCAGTTGGAAATTGCCGAAATCTCCTCGGGCGTGAAGGGGCTGGCCAAGGAACTGAACATTCCCATCGTCGTTCTCGCCCAGCTCAACCGTAATCCGGAATCCCGCAGCGGCGAGAGCAAGGGCCGCCCTCGTCTGAGCGATCTTCGTGAATCCGGCAGTATCGAGCAGGATGCAGACGTCGTCGGCCTGCTGGTCCGTGAGGAATACTACGCCGAGAACGAGGAGGACAAAAAGGAGTCCGAAGGCAAAGCAACGCTCATCATCGCCAAGAACCGTAGCGGTCCCGTGGGCGACGTCCCGTTGACCTTCCTCAAGGAATTTACCCGCTTCGAAAATCGCGCCCGCGAGGCGGAATCGGACGAGTAGATCGATTAATCGCTGCGGGAGTTTGCGATTCAGTGCATCGGCGGCCCGAGAATATCCTCGGACCATTCTCCTTCGATTTCGCTGACTGGAACCGGCAGCACATGCGTTGGTGGAATGGCAAAAAGGTGCCCATTTTCACGGAAGATCTCCAGAGAGACCGGATTGTCTCTCGGAGTTTCACGAAACCAAAAGCGGCCCGGTTGGATCGGTTTTTTCGGGGACCAAAAGACGGAGCGGCTCATGTTAACTCCGGTTGGCCCGGCGCTGTTGGATCACAGAATCCCATCGTTTTTGCCGGGCCGTCGAGCGTTCGCTGGCAAACCGCGGCAATGTCTTGTTGAGCAACACGTAGACCTTGCTGCCGTTGAAGGCATCCAGACCACTCTGCGCGAGTGAGGCGAGCTCGCCGCAAAGGCTCCGCAGCGGACCGTCCGATAACTTTCCGACCCGCGACTCCAGTAGCGGAGCGGAAGCGGCAAACTTGGTTGTGATCACCACCCGTTTTTCGGGACCGTTGGGGTAGACGCATTGCGTCAGGAAATGGAGCATCGGCGAGCTGACGAAGTTACGGGAGCCGACCGGACAGACCTCTTCCAACTCGTCGATAAGTCCGAGCAACTCAGCATCTTTGATGTCCGCTACTTTGGTTTCCAAAAGTCGGCCCATGGAACTCGAGATTGTGTGAAAGAGCTGCGAATCGCAAGCTGACAGCAGGGGAGCTACTTCCACGCATCCCGCCACATATCGGGATACCAGCGGCCTTCGTCCATTTCGATGAGGTCGAAATCGGTGAGCACCGTACCGTTGTCCGGCAGGCCGTAGTGCTGGATCATCTCCGGGATGAAACCGTCCGTCTCGTCGTCGTGCCAGCCGCGCTTGCTCATGAAGCTGTTGTAGATCAGCACTTGCTCGGCCGTAAGACGGCGACCTTGGGTCTGGCACCACTCGAGGACTTCTCTATCGCTCCTGCCGGTGAGCACTTGCGCTTTCACATCCTCGTATTTCACCTCCAGGTAGCGGCAGGTGCGCCCGTCGAAGCCTTGGCCGAGCATGTCAAAATAGTCCGCGGGTAATTTGCCGGCAGCGTGCAGGCGGATCTTCGAGCACATGCGCGCGAAATAAAACAAACCGCCCGTCTTTTCGAAACAGCCTTTGATTCCTTCGATTTTCATAAGGGAGGGAGAAGTGGATGAAACGGCGTGATGCTACACCGCATCCATCCGCTTGATAAAGCGCCGGCAATCCGCGTGATATCCGAGTTGCTCATAAAATGCGTGCGCATCGGCTCGATGGTCGCCACTGGTCACTTCGACCCGTGCGCAACCGCTGGCTCGGGCAAATTCCTCCGCCGCCTCGACGAGCCTTTGCCCGATGCCACTGCGCCGGTGCCCGGAGTCGACCACGAGGCTGGTGATGCGGCCGAGGGAGCTGTCCACGTGAAACGTCGGGGAGCAATGAAATGAAATCAGTCCCACGACCTGCGCTTCTGCCACCGCCACGAACACGGCGTTGAGCTTCGACTGGGCATGTTCCACGAGCCGCCGTTGCATCTGCTCCGGGGTTGAGGGGTAACCTAGAGCGGTCATCAGCCCGGCGAGGGCTGCGGAATCCTCCAGCGCCGCGCTGCGAATGACGATGGGCGTATCCATGGGGTGTCCACTTAAGGATGCATCGGAGGCTCAGCAAATCCAAACGCGAACCTTGCCAGTGTCCGTAATGTATCCGCCATCAATGATATATTGATGGCGGAGCCTACGGGACTCGAACCCGCAACCTCCGCCGTGACAGGGCGGCGCTCTAACCAATTGAGCTAAGGCTCCTCGAAGGAGGCGCGCACACTAGAGCCCGAGACTGGAGGCGGCAACAAATTTTTCGGATATTTTTTTACCCTTAAAATCCTCCCTTCCGTAGGCTTGCGGCCTGCCTTTTTCCATGACCACGACTCCGCCCCAGCCCCGCGTCTTTCTCACCGCCGAATGGCGATCGCTGCTGATGCTGAACTACGCGATCGATCCGGCGGTGTTGCGACCGCTTGTGCCGTATGGGGTGGAAGTGGACCTCTGGCGGGGCGAGGCGCTGGTGAGCATGGTGGGATTTCTGTTTCTTGATACCCGAGTGATGGGTGTGCCGATTCCGTTTCATCGTAATTTCGAGGAGGTGAACCTGCGCTTCTACGTGAGGCGACAGACACCGGAGGGCTGGCGGCGCGGGGTGACTTTTGTGCGCGAGATCGTGCCGCGCCAGGCGATCGCCACGCTGGCGCGCGTGCTCTACAATGAACCGTATCTCGCGTGTGCGATGCGGCATCGGGTCGAGCCGGGCAGTTGCGAGTACGGGTGGCATTTCGGCGGACGTTGGAACGGGATGAGCGCGGAATTCACGGGCGAGCCGGCGGCGCTCGGGGAGGGGAGTGCGGAAGAGTTCATCTTCGAGCACTATTGGGGTTACACACGGCAGCGCGATGGCGGCACTGCGGAGTATCGGGTGGAGCATCCGCGCTGGCGGGCGTGGACGGCGCGAAATGCGCGGCTGGATTGCGAGGCCGCGACCCTGTATGGCGCGGACTTCGCGAAGGCGCTGGCAGCGGACCCGGTCTCGGCATTTCTGGCCGAGGGATCGCCGATTTCCGTGCGTCGCGGAGCACGGATGGGAGCGGCGGAAGTTTGAGGGTTACGCCGCTTTGGCCGGCACGGGACGGGTGCCGCGACCCGTGCCGAACGGCCGAGGCTGGCCAATTGAATATCTGCCGCCCGGCACTCGTCTCTCGACACACCCCTGCCGATTTGTTCGCATTGCGCGCTATGAGTTCACTTTGGGATCGCTATCAGAAATATCTCCTTCGCAACGACGCCCTCGGCTTTTCGCTCGATATCAGCCGCATGCGTTTCGGTGACGACTTTTTGCCGAAGATGGAGCCGCTTGCCCAGAAAGCTTTTGCCAGCATGAAAGAGCTCGAGGCGGGCGCTATCGCGAACCCCGACGAAAAGCGCATGGTCGGCCACTACTGGCTGCG
>JBGGMZ010000194.1:0-8515 GCA_041287745.1 Chthoniobacter sp.
GCCGGTGTGGGTGACGCGGAGAACGACCACGCCTTTCTCAAGATTTGCGGTTACTCCGTTGCCGTCGCGAATGCGCTGCCGGCGATTCGCGAAGAGGTGGATTGGGTCGCAGAAGGAGACCACGGCGACGGTGTCGCGGAACTGATTGGGCGCATGCTCGCCTCAGCACAAACCATTCAATGAAAATACTAATGCTCGATATCGGTGGGACGAATGTGAAGATGATGGCCAGCGGCCATGAGGGGTTTCGCAAGTTTCCTTCCGGCCGTACGCTTACCGCAGCGAAAATGGTTAAAGGCGTCCTGGAGGCGACCGAGGACTGGAAATATGAAGCGATCTCGCTCGGATTTCCCGGCATTGTTCGCGAAGGGCGCATCGCGCGGAACCCGCTCAATCTCGCCGGTGGCTGGATGGATTACGATTTCGAAAAGGCTTTCAAGAAACCGGTGCGGATCATCAATGACGCTGCCATGCAGGCACTGGCCAATTACGAGGGCGGCCGCATGCTTTTTCTCGGACTGGGCACGAGTGTCGGTGCGACCTTGATCGCGGACGATACCGTGGTGCCGCTGGAGATCGGGCTGATCCCGATTTCGAAGTCAGAAGCCTTCATGGACAAGCTGAGCAAAGAGGCGCTGAATACCGAGGGGAAGCGGCGGTGGCAGCGATCTGTGGACCGAGCGGTGGCGCTCTTACGCGACATCTTCTTCCCGGATGTCTTCCAACTCGGCGGAGGCAATGCGAAGCATATCGACCCCGTGCCGGACCGATGCGAGCGAGGAGACAACCAGGACAGTTTCCGCGGCGCTTTGCGCCTCTGGCCGGGCGCGGATATGCTGGCGGAGCCCGCTACGACGACCTGGCGGATCAAGCGCTCCCCCAAGCGCGACGGCAAGAAATAGCTTCCTGCCAGCCTGCTCTACGAGCGCTCGCGCACGCAGGTGCGAATCAGCAGACATCAACCAATTTACATTATGCTCGCTATCATCGGAATCATCCTCATCGCACTCTGGCTGGTCGGCGTTCTCCTGCACGTCGCAGGCGGTCTGATTCACCTTCTGCTGGTCGTGGCCGCGATCCTAGTCCTGCTGCATTTCCTGACCGGCGCCCGGAAGGCTTGAGTCGAAGCTCCAATATTTTAGCCGCATGAAAAAGCTCACCGTCGAGATTGAGGATGGCACGCGGACCGAGTTGATGGAGAAGGTTGAGGTAAAGCACTTTTGTGACTTGGCGGGCGAGGTAAAATGCGCCCTCGAGCACTTTGTGAAGTTGAACGAGGGTGCACTGATTCCCCCGGTCTCGATCCGCGTGGAGGAGAAGGAAGTGCCGACCGGAGCGGAAGCCCCGACTGGCGGCTGCGACTAAGGCGGCGCGAAAGCAAAGCGCAGTTCGCGGGTTCGGCGCGAACTAGTGAAAACCCTGCCCGCTATGTGGAAATCAGTGCTTTCACTTTTCACAGAGACCTTCCAGCAGTGGAACTATCACAAGGCTCCGAAGATGGGAGCGGCGCTTGCCTACTATGCGGTGCTATCCCTGGCGCCGCTGGTGATCCTCGCCCTGTCGCTCATGAGTCTGCTGGTGAAGCGCACGGAGGCACGAACCGAAATCGTGAATCAGTTTTCCAGCCTGGCCGGCCGGCAGGGTGGGGAGATGGTCGATACGATTCTCGCCAGCACCGCTTCTTCGCAGGCCGGCGTTTGGAGCGCGATCGTGGGATTTGTGGTCCTGCTGTTGGGCGCCTCCGGCGCGTTTGGTGAGCTGCAGGATTCGCTGAATCAGATTTGGGATGTGAAAATCGCGGATCGTCCGTGGACGGCGAAGATCAAGGATCGCCTGCTGTCTTTCACCATGGTCTTCGTCATTGGTTTTCTCCTTCTGGTTTCACTGCTGCTTTCCGCCGGCATCGCGGCGGCAGAAAAGTTTCTGCGCGGCTACATCCCGGCGAGTGGGGGAGTGTGGGAGGCGGTAAACTTGGTGAGCTCCGTGCTAGTCATCACCGTTCTTTTCGCGCTCATCTTTCGAATTCTTCCCGACACCTACATAGCCTGGCGGGACGTGTGGGTGGGCGCCGCCCTGACTGCGGTGCTCTTCACGCTGGGCAAGTTTCTCATCGGCCTTTACCTCGGGAAGGCTGCGGTCGCTTCCAGTTACGGTGCTGCTGGTTCCTTGATCATTGTTCTGCTGTGGGCGTTTTACTCTGCGCAGATCCTCTTTTTTGGGGCGGAGTTTACGCGGGTCTTCGCGCATCGCTGTGGAACCCGGCAGGGCACGCCTTGTTGATGGCCATCAGGCCCAACCCCTAATCCCTATCGAGGTATGCCGCCGCGTCCCCACCGACCCGCGAAATCCTCTCCACAGAGTAATCAACCAACTTATCATACTATGAAACCGAATAGCTTCACATTTCCCTTTGCTTCACTGGCAGCTCTCGTCCTCGGTGCTTCCAGCATCTTGGCCGACGACGCGGCCGTGAACAGTTCCGACAAATCGTTTTTGCAGAACGCCTATGAAGATGGTCTCGCTGAGGTCAAGGCCGGCCAGCTCGGCCAGAGCAAGAGCGCCAATGCCGATGTCAAGGCGTTCGCCGATCACATCGTCGCGGATCACAGCAAGGCTAACGCCGAGCTGAAGACGCTCTCCGATAACAAGAAGGTGGCGCTTTCCGAAAGCCCATCGCTGGTCGCTCAAGCCAAGGGCAAGATGCTGGATTCAAAGTCGGGCGATGGCTTCGACAAATCTTTTGCCGAGGCGATGGTTAACGATCACAAGAAGGCTATCGAGGCTTTCGAGAAGGCGGCCAACGAAGGCAAGGACTCCGATGTGAAGGCATTCGCTGCGAAAACTCTGCCGACCCTGAAGATGCATTTGTCGATGGCGGAAGAGTTGCAGAACAAGGTTGGCAAATAACCTCCACGCTTCCACGATTCCAAAGTCTCTCGTCCGGGCGAAGGAGCCCGGGGGAGGCTTTTTTCGTTTGCGGGGGTGCGCGTTAGAAATTGATCGTCGTCCGCAGACCGATTACGAGCGCGTTGCCATGGGCGTTCGTTGCGCCGGGGTGGACAATGAATTGCAGGTCTGGCTGGAGCCACACGCCGGGGCGCAGGTGAGCGTTGTAGGTGGCCTCAAAGGCGAGCTCGTAGGGCGAAACTGCGGAGTTGGTGTCTGTCGCCCGGTTCGAGTCGCGGGTTGCGGCAACGCTGGGCGCACTGGCATGAATCAACGCGCAACCAATCCCGCACTGGTCGTCGTCCCGCTTCGGAATCAGCCCGGTATAGACCAGGCCCGCTTCGCCAGAAAAATCGAAGGCATTGCGATCCGGCGGCATGTAGGTGCCATGTAGAAAGGCGCTGAGCCCCTGCGAATCCGAGCCGGGTTCGCGGAACAGCTCCTGATCCACCTGCGTGTAGACCGCCCAGTCGCCGCCACGGGCGCGCGCTCGATCCGGTGCGGTGGGCGAGCCGAGGCCGATCACGGTCGCGTCGTAGGAATCGGAAAACGTATCGGTGTCGTAGCCGACGCCCACTTTCACACTGGTGAAGAGCCCGCGGGGCTCCTTCACCGCTTTCTTCCAATCAGTCTGTGGTACAGGCGGGGCGTTCGGATCGGGCGGATCGTTGAAATGCACGCCAGCTTCCGCCAGCAGAAAAGCGCCCTCATCGCGTCGCAGGGAGAAGGCCGTGCCGTGCTTGTTGAAATCGGTGGAAGACACCGCATTCGGCGAGGGGTCGTGAAACACGCCCGGCGCCGGGTTGCCGTCGAAAGCTCCGACCATCACATAGCTCCAGCTCGACAGCTGTGCCTTCAGCCGAGCTCCGAGACAGGCATACGGATACGTCGGCAAGGGCACATTTAATCCCAAGGCGGACGACCATCCGTAGGCGGCATGGACGCAGAGCCCCTCGGCCGTGTTCTGGTAGAATTCGTCGTCCAAGGCGAGCACGCCCACTCGCAGCGAAAAGCGGTTGCCGCCGAAGCTTTGCTCCAGCCACAGCGTGTCGAGTCGCGCTCCGTCGTAGGCGTCGATGAAACTCACGACACCCACGTCGCCGAGCGCCTTTTGCGTCAGGCCGGCGCCATGCGGCACGAGCCCCCCGATGTGAAACTTCGCTCCCTGCCAATTCACGAGCTTTTGCAAATCCACGTCGAGGCCGAGAGTAAGGAGGCCCTCGTAGATCGTCGCACGCCGGAAGCCGCCAGTGGTGTTGCCCATGACCTCGCCGACGTAGCTAAGGCTGGGCACGATGCCGCGATTGGCGAGCGCCGAACGCGCCCCGCCCCAATCGCCGTTTAAAACATCTCCGGGGGAGGGAGGCGGCGGATCAGATGGTAGCTGCGTCAGTTCATGACCCGCCTGCACGCTGGCGGTGAGACCCGCGAATACCAACAGGGACAGAGCGCTCAGTCGCATACCGTCGCGGATCTCGATACGAATCCGCCGGTATTATTTCCCGGGAGGCGCAGACTTGTACTCGCTGTGGCAGGCCTTGCAGTTCACCGCGTCCTTATAGTGCGCAATGGCGTCGGGTTTCTTTTCCACCACTTCCTCCGTGGCGGCGATGAGCTTCTCGACCTTGGCCTTGAACCCGGCCTGGTCACCCTTCGGCGGCTTGGTGTCTACCATCGCCTTGTAGAGATCGAGCGTCTTCTTCACGTCGGCCTCGGGCGCGGTGCCGTCGACGATCTTCTCATTGAGCTTCTTTTCCCCCTGCGGCGCCTTGTGGGCGAACTTCATGGCCTCTTTGATGGGGTTGGACTCTTCCGCAGCGATAGCGATGGAAGCAGCGACAGCGACGAGCGCGGTGACGGTAAGGAAACGGGTGTTCATGGGTGAGATGCGGGTGGAAGTAAGCGAGACGCGACCGCAACGGCGAGCAAATTTTGCGCAATCCCGAGCAAATTGAGATCGGGAGAAATGACCACGGATTGCACGGATGACGCGGATTTTCAGGCGCCGCCGAACTCGGAACATCCGTGTTAACCGCGTAATCCGTGGTCAAAAATTCCGGCCGGCCGACTTTTCGACGCGCGCTCTAAGTATTCCTCGGCGTGTACGGGCAGTGGCGGCAACCGCTGCCACAGCACGATCCGCGGCGCAGGTGATACTGGGCGGTGAAGACGACGTAGTCTCCCTCGAGATAGAAGTCACCTTCTTGCGTCGCGGCTGGCGAAGGCGGGGCCGCCGGGCAGTTGCGTGCGGCGAGCTCGTCCCAAGTCACATCGGGATTCGCCGCGATGGCATGGAGGCAGTCCGGACACAGGCAGCGCTGCTCCGGCAGATCGACCAGCAACCGCTGGAGACTGGAACTGAGCAAGACGGGACCTTCGCACCAGCAGGGGCCTTTGTAGGCTTCGCCCGTTTCGAGGCGACAGCGGTTCGGCGAACTGCACACCGGACAATGCGCCGGTTTGGTGCAAATTCGCGTGAAATCGAAACCGCCGTCGCACATGGGACGGACGCCCGCTTACTGGCAGGCTTCGCAGGTGCCACCGTTGCGCATGGCTTCGATGGAGCACGTTTTGATTTCTTCCGCGGTGTAGTCGCGCTTTGTCTCGCTGGCTTGGGGGCGACGGTCGCGGTTCGAGCTGTCGATGGCGCTCTTGTTCAGCGTGCGGAGATAGTAGGTCGTCTTGAGACCACGCTCCCATGCTTCGCGATACATGAAGCTCGCCGTCCGCGCATCGGATTCTGCCAGCCAGAGATTCGTGCTCTGCGCCTGGTCGATCCACTTCTGCCGGACGGCCGCGCATTGCAGGATCCACGTCGGCGTGATCTCGAAGGCCGTCTTGTAAAGCCGCTTCAACTCTTCCGGCACACGATCGATCTGCTGCACGCTGCCGTCGAAATACTTGAGGTCGGCGAGCATCTCGTCGTCCCACAGTCCGCGAACCTGCAGCTCGCGCAGCAGATGGTCGTTGGTGCGGATGAATTCACCGCTCAGGTTCGACTTCGTATGGATGTGCTTGTAGGTCGGCTCGATGCACGGCGTGCAGCCGAGGATGTTCGAGATGGTCGCCGTCGGCGCGATGGCCAGGCAGTTCGAATTGCGCATGCCCTGCTTGGCGATCTTTTCACGCAGCGTCGCCCAATCAAGCCGCGCGGTGCGATCGACGAGGATCGGCACGCCACGCTCTTTCTCGAGGAGTTCCAGCGTGTCGAGCGGCAGCAGGCCGCGATCCCACTTCGAGCCCTGGTATGTCTGGTAGCGTCCGCGTTCCGCAGCGAGATCGCTGCTCGCGTGGTAGGCGTAGTAGGCGATGGCTTCGAGCGCTTCGTCGTTGAAGGCGACCGCTTCCGGCGTGTCAAAGGCGACACCCTTGTCGTAAAGCGCATCCTGCAAGCCCATGCAACCGAGCCCCACCGGGCGATGGCGCAGGTTGGAGTTCGCCGCCGCCTCGACTGGGTAGAAATTGATGTCGATGACGTTGTCGAGCATGCGCATGACGACCGTGATCGTGGCGCGCAGCTTGTCGTGATCGATCGAGCCATCCTCCTTCAGATGCGAGGCGATATTGATCGAGGCGAGATTGCACACCGCCACTTCGTCGCTGTTCGTGTTGAGCGTGATCTCGGTGCAGAGGTTCGAATTGTGAATGACGCCGACGTGATCCTGCGGGCTGCGCAGGTTGCACGGGTCCTTGAAAGTCATCCACGGGTGGCCTGTCTCGAAGAGCATCTCCAGCATGCGCTTCCACAGGGCGAGCACGCGCACCTTGCGGCTCCACAGCTTGCCTTCGGCGGCGAGAGCTTCGTAATGCGTGTAGCGTTGCTCGAAAGCGAGGCCGCTGGTCTCGGGGAGGTCCGGCACATCGTTCGTGCGGAAGAGCGTCCACGTCGCGTCCTTCGGCAGGATGCCATCGGAAATCGCCTTGAGGCGCTTCATGAACACATCGGGAATCCAGTGCGCCGTGTTCATGTTGTGCGTGCGGCGGCGGTCGTCGCCGGTCTCCTTGCGCAGGTCGAGGAAGTCCTCGATATCCGCGTGCCACAGCTCGAGATAGCTGCACAGCGCGCCCGGGCGCTTGCCGCCTTGATTCACCGCAATGGCGATATCGTTCGAGACCTTGAGGAAAGGAATTACGCCCGAGCTTTCGCCATTCGTGCCGTGAATGTGCGCGCCCGCGGCGCGGATCGCCGTCCACGAGCAGCCGAGGCCGCCCGCCCATTTCGAGAGGTGCGAGAAGCGGCGCCAGGTCTCGGTGATCTCCTCGATGGAGTCGCCGCAGTAGAGCAGGTAGCAGCTCGAAAGCTGCGGGTGCATCGTGCCGGCATTGAAGAGCGTGGGCGTGGACGAGCAGGCGCGGCGCGACTTGTAGATCCCGTAGAATTCACTCGCGCGAGTTTCACGATCCGCCTCCAGCGTCGCCAGGCCCATGGCCACGCGCAGCCAGAAAATCTGGGGTGATTCCAAGCGGCGCTTGCGGCCGGTCACGTTGTCGTGCGTGTGGATCAGGTAACGATCGTAAAGCGTCTGGATGCCGAGGAAGTCGAACTGCAAATCGGCAAACGGATCGAGCGAGGTCGAGAGTTTCTTGAGATCAAACTCCGCGAGGCGCGGATCCAGGCGGCGCAGCTCGATGCCGCGCGGGATGTAATCGAGGAACGCCTTGCGATGCGCTTCCTTCAAGGCTTGCGGGCCATCGGCCACTTTCCACGGGAGCCTCTCCTCGTAGATGTAGCTGAGCAAAATGCGCGCGGCGAAAAAGCGCGCGTCGGCATCCACATCGAGCAGCGATTTCGCGTTGAGCACGATGGTGTCGCGGCGCTCCTCGGGCGTGAGGCTGATGGACGTGCTGCGCAGCAGGCGCGCGACGATATCGTCGTCAGAAAGCGTGAGCTTGAGATTGATCTTCGCGTAGGAAATACGCGAGCGGATGTCCGTGAGCTGCTCGCGAGTGGCTAGCTCGAGCTGTTGCTCGGAATCATTCGACGTCTCCGGCGCGATGCCGAGGTCGCGCTCCGCGGAACGCTTGGCCCGGTACTTTCCGTAGGCCAGCGCCACCCGCGCATGACCGAGATCGATGAGCGTTTCCTCCACCAGATCCTGGAGCTGCTCGATGTGCACGAAGCTCGGGCGCTCGCGCCGCAGGCGGAACTCGATCTCCGCCTGCACCTGCAGGCCGAGTTGATCGTCCTGCCCCTCGACGAAGCACGCCTTGGAAACTGCCTTGGCGATCTTGTGCCCGATCCATGGCACGACGCGCGGCTTGCCCGAGGCGTCGCCCGGTAAATCTCGTCGGATGACTTGCGGAAACTCGGTCGTGTCGTGGACCGGCAGGTCGTTGCGAAGGACGAATGTGGTGGTGTTCATGCGGGCGTTTCCTGGGCTGGGGTTTACATGCGCGGCACGGTGATGCCGCGCTGGGATTGGTATTTGCCACTGCGTTCGCGGTAGCTCGTCTCGCACGGCTCTTGGGCCGCGAGGAAGACGACTTGGGCGAGACCTTCACCGGCGTAAATGCGCGCGGGCAGGGGCGTGGTATTCGAAATTTCCAAAGTCACGTGGCCTTCCCACTC
>JBGGMZ010000195.1:0-6816 GCA_041287745.1 Chthoniobacter sp.
GGAAGCGGGATTGCAAAATTCCCCATCTTCGCCCGGACGCGCTCTCGCGCTAACGGAGCAATTGGCCAAAGAGATCCGCGCGGATCTCGCCAATCGAACCAAGGAAGCGGCAGCGAAATAGCCTGCCCAACTCGCGAAGAGCGATACGGCTGCGGCAGAATCGCGCGCACCAAGGCCGCCCCACCGATGTCGTCCCCCTCGCCTCAGATGTGCGAGGATAACTCGTGACGCGCTTATTTTTCGGCGAAAACCAACGACGTTTTGCGGGAATAAACAGGGTGCTTTTCAAATGGTTTTCTGAGCCCTTCCGATTCCTGACATCCAATTGTAACATTCAATGGATTTTGCGTAGTTGTTTAATTTGCAAGCGTCTCGTGTTGTTTGACTTGGGCATATCGCCAAAAAACGTTGTAAGTCCCTTTGCACGTGGATTTTCGTAACATTCCCGCCACGCAAACGTTACAGTAGAATCATTGCTCCGGATGGGTGTGATTTGCTTTCCTCACGCTGCGTTTCGGTGGGTGTTCCGGGGGTGACATCCGTCCCTCTCTGACCTGCCTTTGCGTGTCTAAACAAACCCACTAAACACATGAATAAATTCAACCTTACCGCGCTCCTGGTCCTCGCCGGAGCGGGTATGGCGACACAGTCCGCGCAAGCGGCCATGTCCTATACTCAAGGTGACATTCTCATCGGTTTCCGCGCTACGTCCGGGACCGGGAGTACCTTGAACTACGTGATCGACGTCGGCCAGTCGATCTTCTCCGCCGCCCCTGGCGCTACTGTCGACCTCGGCAACTTTGGTGCCGATTTGTCGGGCAGCTCCCTCGGCTTCGGCTCCACTTGGTTCACCCGCAACAACGTAAAATGGGGTGTCTTCGGCTCGACCGCCTCAGGCGACATCGCGTCGACGCTCTATGCCGGCGTGCAGGAACTCCCGGTTGGCACTCAAGCCACGGGATATCCGACGGATACCAGCGCGAACCAAAATACCACGCTCTCGGCCATCAACCAGGCCGCGGCGCGTTATGCCACTGCTGGCACCGCGGCGAATGCAGCGAACGCCACGTTCCAGAATACGAGTGATTCTAACCACTACTCGCAATTCCTGAGCGGCGGAAATTGGTTTGGTCCGTTTGCGTCCTCTTCCTTCGAGAGCACGCTGAATGGCACCACGAAAGCGATCGATCTCTTCCGGGAAACTCCGGACAACGTCACCCCTGGCACGCTCACCGGCACCTATGTCGGCCGCTTCGTGATCGACAGCACCGGTGAACTTACCTTCACCAAGGCCGTTCCCGAGCCTTCCACACTCACGGCTCTCGCCGGTGGCGCTGCTCTCCTCGGCTTGGTCCGCCGCCGTCGCCCCGTATCCGCAGCCTAATCCGCATCCAAACTCCACCCGTCTGGCTCACTCGGGCCAGGCAACCTCATCTACCAACCCATACCTCTATCTATGAAGTTACTTAAACCTCTTGCCGTTGCCGCTCTGGCTCTTGCGGCTTTCGTCCAGACGTCCAGCGCTGTGACGATCTACATCACCGGTTCCTCTGCGTTCCGTACAGCCGCCAATGCGGCCATCTCCGCCAACCTCACCGGCGCCACCATGAAAGCCTCCACGGGCAGCATCGGTTTCATCTGGACCGGCGGATCCATGGCCGGCTTCGGGGCCGTGACCGTGAAGGCCACTTATACCGGCTCCGGCAACGGCATTCAGACCGTGGCCGCCAGCGGCACCGGCACCCCGCTCACCGTTGCCTTCGTCAATGATGCGTTCGTCAACGGCGGCGCGGATCCGGTGTCGACCGCCTCTGGCATCGACAATCACGTTCCTGACTTCGCGTTCTCGGACGTGTTCCCGGGTGCGACGGACTTCACCTCCGACAACGGATATGACGACTTGGTGGACAACAAGGTTGCGATCTGCACCTTCAAGTGGATTGCCAGCAAGAACTTCCCGGCCGGCCTCAGTGTCGATCCCCAGTTCCTGCAGTACCTCTTCACCGCCGGCAAGGCTCCGCTCTCGTTTCTGACGGGCAATAGCAGCGACGAACATGCGGTGATCTTCGCCACCGGTCGCGACCCCGATTCCGGCACGCGTATCACGGCCTTTGCCGACAGCGGCGTCGGCATCAGCACGCCGGTGCTCCAGTACAAGCCGGTGATCAGCGCCGGCGCGGTGACCTCCCATGCCCTGTATCCGATCCAAACGATCAACGGTGTCTCCACCGGCACCGCTGGCAATAGCGGTGAATCCTCTGGCGCGACGCTCCGTGGCAACCTCACGGCCACCCTGCCGACGAGTGGCCTGACGGACGAAGCGGCTGGCACCACGGCTGCCTACTACATCAGCTACCTTGGCATCAAGGACGCTGCAAGCGTTGCCGCAAATACCACGGAACTCGCCTACAAGGGCGTGCTCTATGGCACCAACTCCACCGCCAGCACTGTTCCCATGGTTCAAGAGGGCAAATACAGCTTCTGGAGCTACGAGCACATCGTCAACGATCCGAACTACATCACCGCCCCGGCTTCGACCTTCTACACTTCGGTGAAGAACACGATTCAGGGCTACGCCACCGGCAACGCCAACCTCGATGCCGGTATCCAGGACGACGCGGCCATGCACGTGAAGCGCGACAACGACGGCTCCAAGATCAAGCCGAAGTTCGCGTTCTAATGAACCGCGGAACCTTGAGCTAACCCCTCTCGGGAATCCCAAACTCCTCACCGGTGGGGGCGCTGGTCGCCCCCACCGGTTTTTCCTTTGATAGCATGGTCACTGCGGCTTTGGTCCCAGGACCTGCTTGTTACCAGATAGATTCCACTTTCCTCCTGCTAACAAGAGCGCCATCCGGCGCGAAACAAACTCATGCAAACGAAATCGATCCTGTTCATTTCCCTTTCGCTCAACGTGGTTTTCCTGGCAGCGGGAGCGGTCCAACTGACGAGCAATTACGCAGGGGGGCACAAGGCCGTCGCCGCCATCCCGCAACCGATGCAAACGCCAGCGGAAGTAAAGCCGGCTGTCGATTCTCCCCAACGTTTCCAATGGAGCCAACTACTGGCAGGAGATGACGAATCCTATGCGCAAAATCTGCGCGCGATCGGCTGTCCGGAGAGTACCATTCGAGATATCATCACTGCCGCCATCGCACGCCGTTTCGATCAAAAGCGGCAGGAGATTGTGACGGCGAATAAACGAGGCCGGATGAACGTCACAACGATGCAGACGGCGCTTGCTCAGTCCTGGCAGGAACAAAATCAAGCGATCAATGGAGGCCCCGAGGGCACGAGGGCTGAGGCGCCCAGGACATCCGCCAGCGATCCCGCTGCACCTACTTCTTTGCATTCGAGCGACAGAGCGCCGGTCGCGGCGACAGCCACGGGAGTGCCATCGACGATCAGGGCGACCTCGAGCGGTGGGATATCCGGGTATCCCAACATCCACATGCCCTTGGCCCTGAGCGATCCGCCCGAATCACTGGGATTGAGCGACGCGCAAAAGTCCGCGGCGGCCCAAGTGGCAAATACTTTTACCGACGCAGTGGCGAAGTCCAATCTCGACCCCGCCGACCCAGCCTATCATCAATTGTGGCAAGATTCCCAGCAGAGCGCGGATGATATGTTGAGAGCCAAGATCGGCCAGGACGCTTTCGTGAAGTGGCAGCTGCAGAATCGGCGGAGCGCGGCTAACTAGATTGCCGGCCGGGAAACGATATCCGACTTGGAGAGCGCCCCGCCTTCGTTGTGAAGGAGAGACGCTTCTCCACGGAAGCGACGGCGCGCTTCCCTCCAGATACCGATCCCGAAAGCGTTAGCGGCAACCGCTAAGAATCACTATTCGCGGGTAGTGGGCAGCGTCTGAGCGGCGGCGCTGGTAGAGTCCTTGGCCGGCAGTTGGTGTTTGGCTTTGTATTCCTCCACCTGCCGACGCCCTTCGGCAATGACCTCGGGCGAAAGGCCGAGCACGATTTCCTTCAAGGCATTGAAGGCAGTGGCTTCGTCGTGTTCGCTGGCCAGAGCCAGCCATTTGTAGCCGGCCACTTTGTCCACCGGCAGCCCGGTGTTACTGAAGATCAGGAGGCCAAGATTGGCCTGCGCCTTGACGTCGCCTTGCTCCGCAGCGAGCACGAACCACTTCTCCGCTCCCTTAACATCCCTTTTCACACCGAGGGGACGCTCGTAAATCATGCCCATGGCATTTTGCGCCCACGCATCTCCTTTTTCTGCGGCCGGCATTAGCCAGCGCGCTGCGGCCACGTAATCTTTGTCCAGACCGCTGTCGCCTAAAAAGAGGGCCTTGCCCAGCCAGAGCTGCGACGGGAGCGATCCTTGCTCCGCCGCTTTTTCATACCATGTGCGCGCCTCCTTGATGTCCTTGGGCAGATCGTCGCCCGTAACCAGCATCAGGCCGAGGTTCTCTTGGGCGTCGATGTTTCCCCGGGTCGCGGCGGCCCGCAGCCATTTCAAAGCTTCGTCGGAATCTTTCTTCACCCCTTGGCCGGTGGCATACATCAGCCCGAGATTATTTTCGGCTTTCGCGTTGCCCATGTCGGCAGCCTTCCGGAAGTATTCCGCCGCCTTGGCGTCATCCTTGGTCACGCCGAGACCTTCGAGATAAGTGCGGCCCAATTGCAAGAGAGCCTCAGGAGTGTTTTGCCCGTCTTGCTCTTGCAGACGCGCCAGCTTCACCTCGGTCAGGTTTTGATTACTGCCATGTTTTTCCGGAGCGACTTGTTCCGCCATAGGGGAAGGATCGGCCACGGCCTGATTACTGGCAGAAGGCTTGCAGGCCGGAGACAGCAGACAAAGAGCGGAGCCGAGAACGTAGTAGAGCGGAATAGTGGGGCGCATCGACAGGTGGACGGTTTGGGGTTTCAGGAAATTGTGGTGGCGATGGCGAATAAAACTTCGCGAGTCACCTTCGCGGATTGCGGAAAGTTACTGGGGCGTATCCGTAGACTCTGGAGATGACGAACCTTCGCCTCCGCCATAGCCGAGCACCTCAACGGTGATGATGGAAGGTGGCGCCTCTTCCTGGGTGGTTTGCTGTTGCTGGCGCTTCGCGGCTTCCTCCGCGGCGGAGGAACCGGCAGCTTGCGATTGGTTGCCCGCTGTCAATCCACCGATGTTCGGCGCCGAAGGGGCCACCGCCGCAGGCGTGCCGGTGCTGCTGCCGGCGACCTGGATGTTATCGGCATTCAGAACCTTGGTGGCGGAAATGTTGAGGTTGCCCGAGGCGCGGATACCGGCGTCGCCGGCATCGACGGCGCCATTCGGCGCGATGAGGTCCACGTTACCCGGCGGCACATCGGCCACCGTGGCAAGCACACCGATGCCGCCACCGGTCGCGAGACCGGCGAGGTCCGTCTTGACGTCCGCGCTTTGTGGATCGATGAGCACGCGAGTGGGCGGAGCGGATTTCACGGTCTTGGAAGCTGTGCCCGCGGCGATGCTGCCATTGGTAGACCAGATCACGATGTTACCGCCGCGAAGGGTGAAGATACGCGACGTGCCCAGAGAGATGTCGCCGTCGGCGAAAATCTGAATGTTGCCTCCGCTTTCGGTAATGATGCCCTGATCGAGCGGTTGGGCGCCGACGACATTGAAGCCGACAGTCACCTTGCCGTTGGGAACGAGGACCTGAATGTTGCCTCCGTTGGCCGTCTTGATCTCGCGTGAGGTGAGCGACAAATTGCCGGTTTGGCTGGCGCCCGCGAAAAGCTTGTCGATCGCCGCAAAACCCGTGGCGGTGCCACCTCCGGTACCAGCCGTCTGGCTGCGTCCGGCATCACGCAAGACGAGGAAGAAGACATCCACCGCCAGCGCGGCCTGCTCCTCGCGCGACAAGGTGCTGATATCGGAACTCTTCAAGCCGAGCTCCGCCATGTAGTTGGTTCCGCTGGCGCCACCCGACTTGAGGAACTCTGAGACGAAGGTGGTGAGGTCGAGATTGGGATTGTTGTTCAGCTCAGCCGGTCCGCCGATACCCGCGGCGGTGATGATATCCGCGCCACTGAAAGGCAGGTAGGGATTGCGCGCATTGCCGATACTCACGATGCCCAACTGTGTGCCATCCGGAGTGCGGCCAGCCGAAATAGGAGCATTGCCAAGATCGAGATTGCGACCGGCCAGCACCTCGAGCGTGCCCGGCCCATTGATCTGAATATCACCCGCCAACGGATCGGAGCCCAGACCGATTGCATCGCCGGAGGAGGTCGCGCTGCTGCGCAATATGGAGCTGGCATCGTAAGCGATGATATCCCGCCCTGCGGACACCACCGAGACGGCATTTTCCTGCACATTCTGGATGTAGAACGCGATATCCGTCATGTCGCGCCCTGCGAGCACATCGGCCGACTTGGCTGAGAAGAGCGTCAGACCGGAAATGTCGCCGCTACCGGCGTAGAGATGGATGGGGGTAAGATCGTCGATATGCAGTACGGAGGTGTCATGCAATGCTTGCTTGGTCACAATCGAGCCGTAGTCGAGGCCATTGGAAGACACTCCGGACGTTTGTCCCGATTCACGGAAGAGATTGTCGAATGGAGTGAGGAAGCCGGGCGCCGCGGTGTTCGTGGATGCCATCTCCGAGATATTGGAGTTGGTGAACGCCTGATAGGAAATCGGAGCAGTAATGCCGGGAACATTGGCCGGATCGGCGTCTGAGAGATTGATGGTGCTCACTGTCCAGACAGTCGTGCTCTTGCCCCCCGACACCCTCACGCCGTTCGGTTGCAAACCATTGATCGACTGTCTGGCCAGTAGATCGATCGTTCCAGTCGCCGACGGAGAGAGCGTCAACTGCCCGCC
>JBGGMZ010000196.1:0-4257 GCA_041287745.1 Chthoniobacter sp.
ATTCGACGAATCGACGTTCATGCTGAATCTGGAGTCTCTCATTGGAAGTCTCCGTAGGATCGATCCATCGGTCGAGGTACGCCGGCTCGAGTGGTCCCCCGGACTCGCAGGAGACACCCTGGTCTGGTATTTCACCCGGCCAGGATGTCGTTTCGAAGTCCAGGTAGATCCCGGAATCGATACCTTGTTCTTGATCGGCACGGATGAGCGGAGCGGTTATGAGGAGCCCAATACAGTCGACGAAGCCGTCTACGTGATGGCAAGGCTGCTTTATCTTGCTCAATAGCCCGCATCACGCAGCGCGTCAGTGAATCCGTGGCACAAAGCTCCGTCGGGAATCACGTCGCAGTGAAAGCTCGAACGGATTCAATGAACCCGGCTAAAGCGCTCCCAGCCCGCCTTTCGCCCTTTCTTACAGTCCTTCAATCTTCCACTGCTGCTCCTGCGCTCCTTCTTTCGGGGTGGCTTGAATGATGGGCGCTTTGTCACCATCGCCGCCCACGGCCAGGGCTTTGCTGTCGGCGAGCGAGATGATAGTGAAGACATTGGTCTCACCCTTGGCTTTCTCGATCTTCCACTTCTGGAACCCGAGAGCCTTGTCGACATTGGCCTGTTCGATCTGGGCGCCGTCTTCGGGGATGACCTTGGGAGCAGGTTTTGGCGTAGGACTCGGGGTAGGGTTCCCAGGCTTTGACGAATTCGGTGCCGGGGTCGGTGTGGGTTGCGGATGGACCATCGGCCGGCTGATCGCCTTCCCACTCTCGACGTTGATGAACTGGTAGTAGCCATTTTCGATGGGGAGAATGCGCCACTGCTGGTTGCCGCCGTTGTTGTAGCTGTAGCTGTGCAGTTTGTGGCCGTCGTCATGCGAGTGGCCTTCCACATCGATCGCCTTGCCCGTCTTGCGATTGATGATCTTGTAGCGGCCGTCCGGGATCTTGCCTTGTGAGATTAGAGCGGCCCGCTCTTTTTCCGCTTTGGAAACTTCCTCCTGGGCAGTCGTCGCCAGCGCCTGCGCCTTGGGCGCGAGCTTGCCTTGGACGGCCTTGAGCGCTTTCAACGCGTTGCGCTTTTGGTCGATGCTCTTCGCGCCTTTCCAGCCATCCGCAGCCATCTGGTAGGCCGTGAATTCCTCGAGCGTATTCGTCGCGAGAGGCTTGAGGCCATCGATCCATGCATCGGGGCCGGTAAAATCGGTCTGCCGGAAACGGCGGAAAAATTCCGCTGCGTCTTCCACGTCGTCGGCCTGCCAGTCCTTCATCCCGTAGAAAAGATAGGCGATGGCCTGATAGGCGCCGCCGCCGGGCAGCTTCACCGCCTTCGGATCGATGACGTGCTCGCTCGTCATCTGCCGCGCGGTATCGACGAAGAAATCGGCGAGCACTTTGTCCGTATCTTTCTTGGAGTACGGTCCGCGGGACTCCACGCGCCGGAAAGCTTCGCCGCCTTCGTTGGGGTGGCCGGAGGCGTAGTAGGCCAGGCCCGTGAGAGAGTCCACCCAGTTCAGCCACGGCTGGCCGGGCTTCTTCGCGGCCACGGCGGTAAGCGTAGCTGCGGCGTCACCCGATTTACCCGCGGCCATGCTCCCGACGGCATCAGTCACGAGCGAGCTGCCCTTTTTGGTCTCCTCCGCATTCTGGCTGCCTGACGAGAAAATCTGATTGCGGAAGATCACACCCACCGCGATGAGCAGCAGCAGGCCGCCGATCATGCCGAAGGTGAGCAAGCCCATGGCTTTCTTCTCCTCCTCGGTTTCCATGACCACGCGCTTTTCCTCATTGCGACCGCGGCCGGCCTGCAATTCATTCAGCGCATACTCGAGGTGCTCGATGAGCTCATCGTAGCTCTGGTAGCGCTGGTCGGGATCCTTGCTCAGCGTGCGATTGATGACGTACGCCGTATTGCTCGAGACCTGCGGGGCGAAGGCCTGCAAGCTCACCGCCTGGCTCTTGAGATGCTTCAGCGCGACGAGCGACGCATTCTCCGCCTCAAAGGGCGGGCGGCCGGCGAGCGCATGGAAGAGCGTGCCGCCGAGCGAGTAAATATCGCTGCGGAAATCCTCGGGCTTTTGGTCGAGCTTTTCGGGCGCCACGTAGTAGGGCGTGCCCCAGATTTCGCCGCGGACTTTCACCTCATCCTCAGCGAAGATGGCGAGACCGAAGTCCACGATCTTGGCCGTATGCGCGTCGGTGAAAAGGATGTTGCCCGGCTTGACATCGCGGTGAATCAGCCCGGCCTCGTGCGCAGCACGGAGCCCGCTGGCGATCTGGATGGCCACCTCGAGCACCTGCACCTCACCGACGCGGCCCTGTAGCTCGATAAGCTTGTCGAGTGTCCCCTTCTCCACCAGCTCCATGGCGATGTAAAAACGGCCATGGTCCATGCCGGTGCTGAAGACTCGCACGACGTGTGGATGATTGATCGAGGCTGTGATCGCCGCCTCGGTTTCCAGCTGCCGGATCTGCTCCGGCGTGCCGCTGCTCTTTTTCAAGAGCTTCAGCGCCACCATGCGGTCGAGCGAAGTGTCGTGCGCCTTGTACACGGCGCCCATGCCGCCGTGACCGAGCATGTCCACCAGCTCGAAATGGTCGATCATGGTGCTCACCGTGGTCGGTGCGCCACAGGCGGGGCACACTACGGCGGAGAGGGGTTCTACTTCGGTGACGTCCATGGCTGCGCCGCAATCGGGGCAGTTCTGGATCAGCGGTTCGTCGACGGCTTCGTTGGACACGGGTCGGAAGGGTGTTGGGAGGGGAATCGTATTCGCAGAGAGCACTGCGCGTGCCGAACTCTCCGTATCACCACTGAAAGATGCGAGGATAATTTGTAAATCAAATGGAAATTTACGCTCAACCGACCACCGCCACGACATGCTGCGAAGCAAGGGTATGACTAACCTGAACCTCAAAGGCAACTGGAACGAAATCAAAGGCAAGCTGAAGCAGAAGTATGGTCAGCTCACCGACGACGACCTCATCTTTGCCGAAGGCAAAGAGGACGAGCTTCTGGGCCGGCTGCAGCAGCGGCTGGGCAAATCCAAGGAAGACGTCCGCAAGGAAATCGAAGACTTCTAGTCGCCGAATCCCAAGTAGGAAAATACAAGAGCGCCCGCGGTTCCCCGCGGGCGCTTTTTTCTTTGGAGGAGCGAGTCGGTCGCCTTTCGTCTGCTCCGCCCTGTTTTTTCCGGCTAGGAAATGACCGCTCCCCGCGCGCAGCGGGTGCACTTCTATCCTCAAGCCAGCACTTCGCGGATGACGTTGCCGTGGACATTGGTCAGGCGACGCCGCACGCCGTTGTGCTCGAAGGTGAGTTGCTCGTGATCGAGGCCGAGGAGATGCAGGATGGTCGCATTGAAATCGTAGAGCGGATGAATGTCCTTCACCGCTCTCTGCCCTAGCGGATCGGTCTCGCCATGGCTCACACCCGGCTTGATCCCCGCGCCGGTCAGCCAGCAGGTGAAGCCCTCGGGGTTGTGATCGCGGCCCTGCGCCCCTTTTTGGAAGAAAGGCATGCGGCCGAACTCGGTGCACCAAACGACGAGCGTGTCTTCCAACAGCCCGCGCTGCTTGAGATCGCGGATCAACCCAGCTGCGGGCTGATCGAGAATCGCGGCGTGTTTGTCGTACTGTTCCTTGAGCTTGTTGTGCCCGTCCCAGTTGAGTTCCCCGCCGCTGGCATAAGCTCCGTTGAAGAGTTGCACGAAACGCACCCCGCGTTCGATGAGCCGTCGTGCGAGGATGCAATTGCGGGCGAAGCCGGCTTTATTCGGATTCGACGTATCGTCGGCACCGTAGAGCTTCAAGATGTGCGCGGGTTCGGTGCTCAGGTCGCTGATCTCCGGCACGCTCAACTGCATGCGCGCAGCCAGCTCGTAGCTCGCGATGCGCGCGGCGAGCTTGCCATCGCCGGGATGCTGCTCGAGATGGCGGGCGTTCATGCGCTGCAGGAGCGAGCGTGCCGCCTCATCGCTTACTTTGCTCAGGTCAGCCGGGGGCGCCAGGTGCCGCACGGGATCCTTCGCGCTCATCGGGGTGCCTTGGAAGACGGCGGGGAGAAATCCGGGCCCCCAGTTGTTCGAGCCCGCCTGCGGCACACCGCGCGGATCGGGAATGGCGACGAAGGCCGGCAGATCCTGATTTTCACTGCCGAGTGCGTAGCTCACCCACGAGCCGATGCTCGGGAAGCCATCGAAAGTGAAGCCCGTAGAGAGAAAATTTTCGGCCGGCCCGTGGGTATTGCTGGTGCTGGTCAGCGAAT
>JBGGMZ010000197.1:0-39683 GCA_041287745.1 Chthoniobacter sp.
TCAATATGTTCATGACGCCGCTCGTCGGTGTGGTCTGCTTCGCGATCATCCTCCTGAGCTGGTTTGGCGGGGTGAAGTATGCCGGCATTCCAGCCGGCCTCGTGGCCATCGCCGCCGGCACGCTCATTGCGTGGGGCTCGAATCTTTTCGGCTTCCACTTTGGCGGTATGACCACCGAGGCGTTGAAGGCTTCCTTTGCTACCTTCAGCTTTTCCGCACCGACGCCGGTCTTCGGCCTGGTCTTCGGCGGATTGAATTGGGCGCTTCTCAGCGTGATCCTCGTGACCGCGATTCCCTTCGGTATCTACGATCTCGTCGAAGCGATGGACAACGTGGTCAGTGCCTCCGCGGCCGGCGATGAGTATCCCACCACCCGCGTGCTGACCGCCGATGGCGTGATCAGCCTGATCGGCTGCCTCATGGGCAACCCCTACATCAATGCGGTCTACATCGGCCATCCTGGCTGGAAAGCGATGGGCGGCCGCCTGGGTTATTCCGCGGCCACCGGCGTGATGGTCATCGTGCTCTCCTGGTTCGGCGTCATCTCGGTCATGACTGCGCTCATTCCGGTCGTCGCCATTTCCCCGATCCTGCTCTACATCGGCATGCTCATCGGGTCGCAAGCCTTCCAGGAAAGCCCGCATCGCCACGCGCCCGCCGTGGTCATGGCGATCATCCCCTCGCTCGCTGCGTGGGGCAAACTGCAGATCGACAACTCGCTCGGGGCGGTCGCGGGGATTCACCAGGTAACGCCTGAAATGATCGCCTCCATGGCGCAGACCGGCATCTTCTATCACGGTCTCTCGATCCTGGGCGGCGGCTCGATCCTCGCCGGCGTGGTTCTCGGCGCGATCACCACCTACATCGTCGATCGCAAGTTCATGATGGCCGGCGCCTTTGCCCTGTCCGGCAGCGTCCTCACCTTCTTCGGCCTGATGCACGGTGAAGCGATCGGGATCAACCAAACGCCGACCGTAGCCCTCGCCTACCTCGTGATCGGCGGGGTATTTGTGGCCTGCGCGAAATTTGCCACGGTCGAAGCCCTGGCACCGGAAGCGGTGGAAAGCCACGGGGAGTTGCCGGCCCTGGCCGCGGAATAGCGGACCAGCAGTTTTTAACGGGTAGGCATAGATCACAACCCGGTGCGCGTGTTCTTGGTCACGCGCACCGGGTTTGTGTTTTTGGGAGGAACGGGCTCCGCCACCCCGGCTGTGAGCGGATGTTGAAAGGAAAGACGCGGAGGCGCAGAGGCCGCAGAGATGGGCGATCGGATGGTAGGCGCATCTCAGGCTTCCGGCAAAAGACCTCTCCCTTTTCCGATTTCTCCGCGCCCTCTGCGTCTCTGCGTCTCTGCGTCTCTGCGTCTCTGCGTTTTAAAAAAAGGCGTTCGGTCGTCGTCGCCCGCTCGTCACAGAACTTTTCCCAGCTTCGGTTGCGGCTGGCCCTGCGCCTGCTTTATTCAGGTAACCATGGCCGGCGAGTCCATCAAGTTTCCCGACGTTTCCAAAATCTTTCCGCAAGCGGAACAGCAGAAAATTAAACCGCTGCAAATGCAGACTTTCGGCGACAAGCCGCGCGTGTTGCTAGCGGACGACGATCCCATTCACTCTCTTGCCGTTTTCCAATCACTGGCCCAAGCCGGCTACGAGGTGGTGGTGGCGGTGACGGGCACGGACGCTATTTCCGAGCTCCGCAAGGCGGAGCATCCGTCAGTGGCCATCCTGCGGTCGAAACTGCCGGGGATGACCGGCATCCAAATCTGCGAACGCATGCGCGACGCGGCGAAAGACGTTTACCTCATCGTTTACAGCGACGCGCCGACCTCTGCGGAGATCGTGTCTGGCCTGGAGTCCGGCGCCGACTTGCTTGTCCCGCAGTCAATTCCGTCGGCGGAACTAGTCGCGTATGTGAAGGTGGGCATGCGGATCATTGGCCGGCAGGCGAAGTCGTAGGCATCCGACGCGGCGAGGTAATTCCCTCGCGCCTGCGCTCAATCCGCCGCTTTGTCCGGCTCGGCCAGGAATTCCACGGGCTTTTCGTAGATGGCGAGCACGATGCAGCCGACCTCGCTGACGACGGTGTGCGCGGTGCCGGGTGAATTGATGATGAGCGTGCCGGGAGCGGCTACGCCATGCTCATCCCGCTGGCTGCCAGTGAGAATGAGGATGTGCTCAAATCCCGTGTGCGCATGGAAAGGCACACTGCCCCCTTTCTTGAAGCGGATGAGCGCAGCATTCGGGCCGCTCTGCCCATCGCCATAGAGGCGATAGATCTCGAGGCCTTCTTTGAACGGCTGCCAGGGGACTTCGTGCTGCCATTCAGCGATGTTGAAAAGATTGGTCAGCTCCAGGCGGGGAAGGCCGGAAGCGGATTCCAAATCCGGGGCGGGTTTGATTTCCACGATGGATGAAAGCATAGGCGCGGACGGAAAAACGGAAAGGCCGATTTCGCCAGACCGAAGCGCCGACGCGTGTTGTCGCTTGCAGCGTGTGGTGATTGCCTCAACGCACCGGAAGGTGTGAAGCCCGACTAACTGATGGCCTTGATGAACGCATCCGATGTTGCCACGGCTCCGAAAACACCGCCCTGCATCTTGATCATCTTCAAGGCCGCCAGGTAGTTACCGTGATCGGTCGCGCCGGTGCAGTCCTCCAGCATCAGGCATTCGTAGCCGCGATCGTTGGCCTCGCGCATGGTGGTGTGCACGCATACGTCGGTCGTGATTCCGGCGAGAACGATATTCTGGATGCCGCGGCGGCGCAGCAACATATCGAGATCGGTCGCGTAGAAGGAACCTTTGCCGGGCTTGTCGATGATGGGTTCATCGGGCAGCGGGGCGAGTTCCGGGATGATGTCCCAGCCGGGTTCGCCACGGGTAAGGATGCGGCCGCAGGGACCGGAATCACCGATGCCCGCGCCGATCCGTTTGCTGCGCCAGAGCTTGTTCTCCGGCAGATCGGAGAGATCGGGACGATGCCCCTCACGCGTGTGGAAGATGTGATAGCCGAGCGGACGCGCCGCAGCGAAGACGCGCTGGATGGGCCCGATCGGTGCCCGGGTGAGCGAGAGGTCGTAACCCATCTTATCCACATAGCCGCCCGGGCCGCAGAAATCCGTCTGCATATCGATGACGAGGAAGACAGTATTCTCCGGGCGCAGGTCGCCATTGTAGGGCCACGGGTAGGGATCGGATTCGACAGTGCGGGTAGTCATAGAAGAGTTGCGGAAACGAAAAAAGACACCGGGCGCCGCCTGCGAATCTCAACCAAGAAAAGTTCGCAGGCAGCGCCACGGAGTCCGATTCACCTAAGAGGATTTGCCAAGCTTTTTTAGAAGAAGACCGAGATGCCGCCGTAAGCCTGCCAGGTATCGCGCACCGGCTTGCCTGGATCGTTGAAGACCTGCATGTCCTGCAGATTGACGTCCTCGAAGTTCATGTACTTGAAGCCGGCATGCACGGACCAGTGGCCGGGACCTGGCATGAACTTGAGCGGGACGGTTGCCTTCAGGCCGAGCTCCCAGATGGCCAGCGTCGACGTGCTATGGAAGTAGTTTCCGTAGAAGCGCTCATCGACCAGTTGGATGCGGCAGGGCGCTTCTATTTTCAGGTCGCCGAGCCCCTTGAACGTGTAGGAAGGATCGATGCCGATTTCGAAATAGTAGCTCGAGCCCGGCTGCGGATGGTTGCCCGAAGCAAGGTTCGGCCCGAAGACCGCCTGGCCGACATCGGCGGCGGTGGATTTGCCCGAAAGTTCCTGCCAGTAGCTGACGTAAGGATGCAGCGCAAATTCCTTCAAATAGTCGCTGTCATCGAAGCTCAGCTTCGTCTCCAGGTGATGCGATGTTTCGATGTCGTGATAGCGCTCGACGAAGGCGGTATAGGTCACGTCGACCTTCAGGCGTTTGGCGAAGCCGACCGAGATGCCGTAGATGGGATCGAATTCCGACCAGCTCGTCTTCGGGTAGTCCGTGGCCGCCCGCTTGGAGACGAGGCTGGTGCCGAAATCCCACCAGCCGCCAGCGACGACTTGGAAGCTGTTGATGAATCCATCACCTTTGTAGGCATTCAGGAAAATCAGAGCCAGTGGTTGGATCGTGAGGCCGCGATCGCGGACGATCTGGCCGCGCGGAGTGACGTACTTGTCGGCGAACTCCACGTTGAGCAGGACATTGAAAAGCGGTCCCTTTTCCGCGGCTTTCACTTCCTTGGTCTCCTTCATGTCCTTGCCATCATCGCCGAGCGTGGCGATCGGCGTGTGCAGCGCGTCCGTCGCCGCTTTGGATGAGGCAAGCGGCGTGGCGGCGTGGACCGAAGGCGCCTGGGCGGCGAGCAAAGTCGCGACGCAAGCGGCGAGGACAGGTCGGTATCGATGAACGAGGATGGATTTCATGCGGTGATTGGTGGTGCTGTGAGTGTGGTGTGCGTGAATTAAATTCACGCGCGACGCCTTTAGCCGCTGCTGTGCCAGCCCGGACTGCCGCAGCTAAGTGACTAGCCTTGAACGAGAAACGATTTACGCGCGATCGGCGGGTTTTACGGCGCAGCGTTCCGCCTGTTGCATGTTGCAACGCTCGCGACACTCGGGTGAGCGCAGCGACCAGTGAGGCCCTTGGGGGTTTTGCTCCGCCCGAAACATCACCAATCAGCTCAGATCGGGGGTTTCCAGGCCAACGGCCTGACACAAGCCAGCCTAGGGCAAGCGAGGAACGAGCGCCGCCCTAGGAAAACGCCCCCTGGAATTAGCCCCGAAGTGGGCGTCACACCTCACCGCGATGGGCTCAAGATTGTTACGCCCCTTCAGGGCTGGGGCTCTCTCGGAACGAAACCCACTCTCTACAGTGCCCGCTCAAGCCTGATGCGGCGTGGTGCTCGGGATGAGATCGAGGCGCGGCTCGCGGCGGCCGGGGCAGCGCGGATAACTGCGGCAATTCCACGTCGGCGCTCCGCTGGCCCGGTTGTTGTGGATGACCATGGTGCCGTGACACACCGGGCACTCGGGATCGAAGATGCGGGCGCGCGCCACGAAGTCATCCAGCCAGGAGGAAACGGCGCAGAGGTTTTCGGCCGGTTTGGCCACGGCAGCGATCTTGGAGGCGACGGTCTCGCCATCGAGGAGAACGATGCCCTTGCCCGCCGCGAACTCGACGGCGTCTGGCGTGAAGATGCCGGTGGTGACGAGGATGCCGTGCGGGGCGCCGCCGGCGGCCATCGCGCCGTAAAACTCACGCGCCTCACGGGCGGTCACGCGTGCGGATTGCCAGTGCTTGCACTGCACAAGCGTGGTCTCCGAATCGCGGCGCAGCATGAGATCGATACCGTCGTCACTGGCGACCGCGGCGGAAAGTTCGATGGTGTAGCCCTCACGCCGGAAGATTTCACCGACGAGGAGTTCGACTTGGTCATTGCGCACAGTGCTCAGGCCTGAAGTTCCAGCGGGTGCGTCACTGGAGACGGCGGTGACATTGATCTTCCTTGCTGAAGCATGGCCGGGCCGCGACTGGCGCCTGAAAAAGTAAACTCCGCCACCCACCAGCGCCCCGAGCAAGGCGAGCGCGCCGACGATATATCCTGCGAGATGAGACTCTTCCTTGGGCGCGACAGCCGAGGGTTCGGCGGCGGGAGCCCTTTCCTGACTGGGCTTGAGGACGGGCTTCTCTACCGGTTCGAGTTCTTCGACCTTGAGCTTCGGGACCGGGCGTTCCGCGGCTGCCGGCTTGGGCTGCGGCATAGCCGGTGGATCGGCAACCGGAAGATCGGGTTCGGGAACGACTGCGAGCGGTCTCGGGAACGTGGGTACCTTGGTGGAAGCGGACGCAGGCGCGACGGCGCCAGCCTTGACCGCGGTCGACGCCGGTGTGGCGGTGGCGACGATCTTCGGCCCTTCCTGATAGAGCGCCGCAAGACTCGCGATCTGGAAAACAATGCTTTGGGAGCGGACACGTCCGCTGGTGGCCTTGGCGCCATCGTCTCGAGTCCATTCGCGTGCGGCCGAATTCGGGCCGGAAGTCTCGCGCCAGCGCTTCGCCCCGCCATTGGCATCGAGCAACGAAGCGATCTCCGCATCCTGCAGATACCAGTTGCGGCGGTAGGTGATCTTCCGGACGACGTTGTCCTTGAACTCGAGCTGCGCCGACCAGCCTTCCCAGAAGTAGACCGCGAGATTTTTCGCATGGTCCTCTGCCCCCGGCGCGCCGTGTTTGGCCAGCAGTTCCTCCTTGGTCTCACCGAGTTGCAACGCCCGGGCCGCCTGCGTCCAGGCGCAGAGCAGCGCCAGGCAAAGCGCAAGTCGGGACATACGGGCAGGAGACATTGTGACGGCTAAAAAGCAGGATGTTGACCAAGAGGAAGAAAGAATCGCGGAGACAAATCCGCCAATTACGTATTTACGTAACGGCCCTCGGCGTAGTTGCGGCTCATAGGAAACCGCACTAAGAATCCCGTCCCCTTTTCATTACCCCAGTACCCTGATGAAGTTTTTTTTGCCCCTGAGTATTCTCCTGCTGGCCCTGACCAGCTTCGCCCGGGCCGCTGATGACAAGGCCGAGGGTGTGAAACTGGCCGGGAAAGTGCGCGAGATTTTCGAAGCAAAGTGTCTGGACTGCCACGGCCCGGAATTGCCCCGGCCGAAGGGAAAGTTCGGCTACGTGCTGGATCTCAAGCGGGTGGCGGACAACCCGGAATACATCGAGCGCGGCCATCCGGACAAATCCGAGCTCTTCAAGATGGTGCTGCATGACGACATGCCCGGTGAGGATGCGAACGTGCCGCCGCTCACTCCGGAGGAGAAGGATGTCGTGAAACATTGGATCGAGCTGGGCGCCCCCGAAGCCCCGCAGATCGCGGGTGAAACTTCCTCCACTCCGTCTGCAAAGACCGCCGAGGCCAAACCGCAGATGCCCCTGTGGAAACAAACGCTCCGCTGGATCGGACGTTTCCACCCCGTTTCGACCCACTTCCCGGTGGCGCTCATGTTTGTCGCTGTCTTTGCTGAAGGCATCGCGTGGTTCACCCGGCGCGATTCCTGGCTGCAGACCGTCCGCTTCCTGGTGGTGCTGGCCGCGCTCGGAGCCCTCTCGGCCGCAGTGCTCGGCTGGATCAATGCCTACTTTGCCAGCTACACCGGCCAGCTGGCCCCTATCCTCAAGTGGCACCGCTGGCTCGGCACCGGCACCGCCCTCTGGTCACTGGTCTGCGCCAGCCTCGTGATGATCAATGAGTGCCGCGAAGGCAGCACGGAGCGGCAACGCTTCCGGGGCGCCCTCCTGCTCGGCGCTGCGCTTGTGGGCATCAGCGGCTTCCTCGGCAGCGCGCTGATCTACGGGCTGGATCACTACGCGTGGCATTAGGTTGGCTGCGGGGCGGGATTTGAACCCGCAATCCTGCCTCGCCGGAAGTGTGAGCCTGGCGAGACGGTGAGATTGACGCACGTGTTGCGTCGTCCTTCAAAGATGAGCGGGCAACTGGCGTTGCACCTTGGTCATCGTCATTTCGATTCCCCTCTCGATTCCAAGGGGCAAATGCTCTGGTGTTACTTCGCCCGAGAGCGACGCTGCCGGCGGTAACCCAGGAGCGCGGTGCCACCGAAGGCGAGGAGCAGGGCAGAGCCGGGTTCGGGCGTGGGCGTCATGGTGATGGAAGTGGCCGAGTCGTTGAATCCGGAATCTGCCTTGGTGGTCGGAGCCACCATTTCTTGCCCGAGCGCCGGGAGTGTCGTGTGAGTGATGTTGAGCACGAGGCTCGTCGACTTCTCGATCAATGTTCCCGTCGCTGTCCCGGGCAGCACGAGCGTGAAGTCCGACTGCAAAAACGTCGTCGAGGCGAACGTCATGAGCGTGTAACTGCCAGCGGCCAATCCAGCGTCGTCGATATCGATGGTGAACGTGCCCGCCGCGCCTTTCGTCAGCGCGCCGGTAAGGAGGAGTTCATCGGCTGTGGTGGCGCCGAGTTGAAAGGTCAGAGTGCTGCCGCCATCCCAGAGGAGCGACTTACCGTGAAGCTTCGTTCCAGCTGTGCCGGGCAAGGCGATGCCGGGTGCGATGGTGCCGCCGCTCTGCAGGGTCAGGGCGCCCGCCAGCGTGCCATTACCGCCGAGCGTGGCGCCGGTCTGGATCGTCACCGGACCGGTTCCGGTGGCCGAGCCCGTGGTGTTCTTCACGAGGGTGGTGCCGGCGACAAGGGTGGTGCCGCCGGTGTAGGTACTGGCGCCGGAGAGGGTGACCGCGCCATCGAGGGTGAGCTTCCCGCTACCGCTGATCACGCCGCTGAAGTTGCCGCCGCCGAGGCTCAAGGTGGTGGTGGCCTTGACCCCGAGGCTTAGGACGCCGCCACCCTGGAGGTTGCCAATGCTCAGGTTGAAGTCGTTTGCGGCCAGCGTCGCGCCTTTATTGATGGTGACGGTCGGAGCATTGCCTGTGAGGGTGCCGAGGCCGCCGCCATTTTTCAGAGTGCCGTAGGCGACGGTGAAGGCGGTCCCATTGAAATCGGTAACGTTGCTGCCGATCACGACGGTACCGGTATTGCCGACGCTGCCAAAGGTCACGCCCGGGGTGTTACTCGTGTCCAGATTATTGAAGGTCTCTGTGATACCTGCCTTCGCCGATAACGTGGCCTGAGTAGTCCCGGCGGCGAAATTCACCGTGTCATTCAAGGCCCCAGTCGCGCCACCGCGCAATTCAGTGGCGGTGCTCAGCGTCACAGCGCCGGTGCCGAGGGCGTTGGCATTGTTGAACACCAGCACCCCTGCGGTGACTTGGGTCCCACCGGCGTAGGTATTGTTGCCAGTGAGCGTGAGCACGCCGGCACCCTCCTGCTTCACGCCGCCGACGCCTGAAATCTTACCGGCAAAGGAGTAGGCGTTGCTTCGATTGAAAGCGAGCAATCCACCGGATCCGACAGAAACATTTCCCATGATAGAGCCGGTCGTTCCTCCCGCACCCAAAGTCAGGGATTGTCCAGCGGTGATGCTGGTCCCGCCGGTGTAGGTATTGGCGCCGGTGAAGTCTGCGTTGGACGCCTGGACCGAGCCGGCGCCGCTAATCACGCCGCCGAAATTTGCGGCATCGAGCGTGAGGACGGTTGTCGCTTTGGCCCCAAGTTTCACCGCACCGGTACCGCCCAAGGAAGCAATTTCGGCGTTTAGGTCATTGAGGGCCAGCGTTGCGCCCGCATTCACGTTGGTTTGTTGCGCGTGACCGGTCAGGGCGGTGAGGCCGCCGGCATTTCGCAGCGTGCCAAAGGCCACGGTCGCAGTGGTCCCCGCGGGCACCGGAGTGATCCCGGAGGCCAGAGCGATCGTCCCGGTAGTGCCGGTACTGCCAAAGGTGATTGCGCCAGTATTGGTGGCATCGAGATTGTTCAGAGTGATCGTTGCTCCCGCCGCGGCCGAGATCGTCGCTCGGGTCGTTCCGATGGCGAAACTTACGGTATTGCCCAACGTGACGACTCCGCTACCGCGCAGTTCGGCTCCGCTGCTCAACACCACAGGACCGCTGCCAAAGACGCTATTCTTGCTGAACGCCAGCACCCCCGCGGTGATGTTCGTTCCGCCAGTGTAGGTATTGGTACCGGTCAGCGTGAGTACGCCGGCACCCTCCTGGGTCACGCCGCCCGCGCCGGAAATCACGCCCGCAAAGGAGTAGGCATTGCCGCGATCGAAGATCAGCGACCCACCGGAAGCGACTGAAACGCTTCCAACGATGGATCCTGTAGTCCCGCCCTGGCCCAAGGTGATTGATTCGCCAGCGGCGATGGTCGTTCCACCCGTGTAGGTATTGGCGCCGGTGAAAATCAAAGGATTGCCGGTGGTGACCGAGCCCGCTCCGCTAATAATACCGCCGAAGGTGGCAGCATTGAGAGTGAGAGCGGTTGTCGCCTTGACGCCGAGCGTCACCGCCCCAGAGCCTTTGAGAGAGTTGATGGTGGTGCTAATGTCCTGGAGCGCCAACTTGGCGCCCGCATTGACGGTGGTGGTTACCTGACTCGGGGAAACCAGCTGACTAAATCCACCTCCGTCCGCCAAGGTGCCGAACGCTACGGTGACGCCTGTGATATTGGCGCCGAGCGTCACGCCCGAGCCGAGTGTTACGGTGCCCGTATTACCTACGCTGCCAAACGTCAGTGTGTTAGTATTAGTGGCATCAAGATTGTTCAAGGTCACCAGGCCGCCCGCGGCTGCCGAAATGACCGCGTTGGTCGTGCCCCCGGCGAAATTGACCGTGTTGTTCAGCGTCACGGTCCCAATGCCGCGCAATTCCGCCCCGGTGCTCAGTGTCACCGCCCCGGTCCCGAGAGCGGCGCCGTTGTTGAAGGCGAGCACGCCGCTCTGGATCTTCGTGCCTCCGCCGTAAGTGCCGGTCCCGGTGAAAGTCACCACATGGCTGCCTTGGATTACCACCTTGTCCGTGCTCGTACCGCCGTTGATCGTCACCTTCGGAGTGAAGGAAAATTTGGTCGAGTCGAAGGTGGCCGTCTCGTTGTCGCCGGTGAAAGTGACATTGATGGTCGATACACCGGAGAAATCTGCGGTGGCGTGGCTGTTGGCCGGGCTGATTCGGAGCACCGAACCGGATGTCGTAGTGCTGATGAGGTCCGTGCTATTTGCCTGGGTGATAGCGAGAGCGCCAGAGTTCAGCGTTACCGTGTTGTCGTTCACCCCCGACGAAAACACCTGGATCTGATTATTTTCGCCGACAAAAATGAGGCGGCCTGAATTGTCGAGCTCGATGTCCTTGGTGGGATAGGAAGGAATCGAAAACGAAGTCTTTTCCACAAACGTGTTCGCATTCCACAACTCCAGCGAATCGTAGTTCGTAGTAAGGAGCCACTGGCCGTCCGAGGTTAGCGCCGCTGGACCCGTATAGGCTCCCACATTGAACGTCCCGAGCACCGTGTTGATGTCGCTCGTGGATCGTTCTTGCAGAGCGTAGCCATTGGCCATGATGACCCCCAAGCCGTCCGGAGTGACGATCGGAAAGGCCGAACCTCCCTCGCTGGTATTAATAGTCTGCTGCAGCGCGGCCGTGGCCGTGGAGATGTTATACTTAAAAAGGCTGGCGGGAGAAACCCCTTCCGTGGCTTGAAAAAGGGTCTTGCCATCCAGCGACGTAGACAATCGCGAGTCCCCGTACGGATAACCCGAAAAACTCGAGGTGTAGGTCCCCGTGCCGAGATCGAACTGCATGATCCCGTTTCCAGAGCTCGCATAGAGCCGGCCGCTGCCGACGGCGAGATAATAGGGACTCGACGGGGCGCTGATGCTCGGCAGCGTCTGCAGGGTGTTCAAATCTACCACTCCGATCGCGCTGGCCGTCGAACCAGAATTCGCCACGTAGAGCCTGCTGCCATCGGGTGACAGGACCAGCCCCATCGGGTTGGAGCCAACGGGGATGGTCGCCACCAAACTCAAAGTGTCGGAATTAAAAACCGCGATGCTATTGGTGCTGGGGACCGACGCGTAAATCAGCGGGCGCGTCGGATCGGCAACCATATCGTTCACGCTGAAATTGAAAGTCGTTAATAAATCCCCCGTAGCGGCCGACGACACCGTACTGATGCATTTCAGAAGGCAGGAGAAAAGCAGCGCTTTGCGGAGTAAAATCATGAGTGAATTTCGGGGAGTGGACGGGAAGCGAATACCTCGGGAAACCCTCCACCCGTCTCAAGACATTCAGCCGCAGTCGTCCATAAGGAACTAGCGGTGCCCGGTCAAGCCGCAAACCGCGTGTGGCGAGTCGCTGGAAACACACAGTTAACACACGGAACTAACCCTCGGAGAACCCGGTTAACGTCAGCAGCAAATCCGAAAAAGAAAATGGCGGTCCCGCCAAAACGGGACCGCCATTGTGATAGAGGAAGACTTACTTCTTCGGCGACGCTGGCGGCTTGGCGGACGTCTGCGGGGTGTCGGCGACGAGGAGCTGGGAGAGCAGCTCACTGCGCTGCGGGACGAAGGTGACGCGCGCTTGCCCCTCGACGATGCTTTGCATCTCGAGGATCTCGAACATCGCGTCGAGGATCTCACGGTCGGTGGAGATCTTTTGCAGCGCTTCACCGACGATCCGCGGGCGCATGGCCGCGGCCTTGGCGAACTCGATGGCCGCCTGGCGCTCGGCGGTGCTGGTGATGATGCTCACCTGGTTGGCGCCGTCCTGCTTGATCGCGCTGGTGACCTGACGCAGCCGGTTGACCACCTTGGCCTCGATCTGGCGGATCATGCCGGTGTCGCGGAAGTGCACCTTGCGGATGTAGATGCTGCCGAGCTTGTAGCCCCACTCGTTGGATTTCGGAGAGACCTCGGTGCGCACGGCCAGCGACATCGCGTGGCGATCCTCCAGCATTTGCCCGAGCGGCAGATTGCTGAGGGTCCGCACGGTGGCGCTGCTGACATTTGCGCCGAGTGAGCCGCGGGGGTCGGCGTTCTTGAAGAGGTAGGAGACAGGGTCGCTGATGAACATCTCGTACCAAATGCCGATGCCCATGGGCGCGCCTTCCTCGCTATTCACTGCCTGGCTGCGGAGGTAGGTCTGGTCGAGCCGCAGGTCGAGCACGTGGCACTTGCCCAGCCAGTTCACGATGAGACCGAGCGGCCCGAGCTTCACCCAGAGGAAGTAAATGCCGGGCTCATCGAGAACGGCGAGCACCTTGCCGAAGAGTACGTAAACATGGCAGCGGCCTTCTTCCACGATGGTGTAGAAGCCGAAGGCGCGCATGAACCCGAAGATGATCGGCACGATGATGAACATGCCGATGAACGTGACGATAAAGGCGGCAACAAAGCTCATTGCGCGTCCTCCATGATGACCTGGCTGGCTTCCTTGAAGAGCTTGAGCCGGACGTTTCTTCGATAGGCGAGGAGCGCATCCGAGCCACTGCCACGGAGCAAGGTGAGCTGGTCGGCGAGGGCTCGCAGGGGCTCGACTTCGGCCTGGGCGTTGAGCGTCTCGATTTCCACCGCGCGCTTGGATTGCACGATCTTCTGGTCCGCGGAAGCCTGCGCGAGTGAGATGTCGGAGCTCACCTGGTTGTGCGCGGTATTGATCGCGGCGAGCGCACTTTCCACATCCGCCGGTGGATCGATGCCGGTGATGAGCGAAGCGTCGAAAGCGATGCCGTAGCGGGCGGCCGAGCTGACGCATTCCCGCTCCATGTGCTCATTGAGCGAGGACAGGTTCTTACGCAGATCGTTGATCGAGATGCCGGTGACGATGGTGGCATCGGGCGCCGAGGCGTCGGCGTCGGTGCGAGGTGGAGCGGTGAAATTGGCGATGCGCTCGCGCAGAACGCTGATGAAGTAGCCCATGACGTGCACGATGGGACGCTTCACCCCGAAGAGATACGCGTAGAGGTTGCGCTCGGAAACGCGATAGCGGATCTGCCCCGTGAGGCCGGTATCGAGCTGATCCTTGGTCACGGCGTTAAGGCGTGAGCCTCCTTCGTTCGCCGAAGGGTCTTCTGGATCGAAGGCCATGTTCAACGTCTGCGTGGCCACGGTGACCTTGTAGATACGCTCCCACGGCCACTTGAAATACGGGCCGCCTGGCGGGATGACGCGAACCTGCGGGTAAATGTAGCGTTCGCGTTCCTCGGGGTTGAGCGACTCGGAGATCGGGTCGTCGAGGGTGGTTTGAGTGCCGAGACGTTCGGCGCGACCAAAGATGGTCTTAACTGCGCGCTCGTTCTGGTCGACGGTGTAGAGGCCGGCCAGGAGGTAGCGCGTGAGGAACCAAGCGATGAATCCGAAGAAGATTCCGAGGAGTGTACCCATAAGAGGTGTGGTTGCGGGGCTATCCTTGAACGGAATGTTTTACGAATGAAAGCAGCGAATGTGGCGCTGAACCGGGGCCGTCTCGTGGGCCGCATCGATTCTCTGACCGGGCTTGGGAAACGGGCGGGCCAATTTTTAAAACGCAGAGGCGCAGAGACGCGGAGGACGCAGAGGGGGAAGGAAGGAGTAGAGGTGGGAGGTGCAACCGATTTTTTGACCGGTTGTTTGGTTAGTTTGGAGAATGCTCCTGGCCGTTTCTCCCCGCCTCTCTCTGCGCCCTCTGCGCCCTCTGCGTCTTCGCGCCTCTGCGTTTTAAAAAAAGAGGGCAGCCGCCCGACGGTGTCGGTACGGCTGCCCCTTGGGTTTCCTTGGTTGGAGATGCGGGTTACTTCGCGGCGGTGGCCACGCGCTTGAAGGTCGAGAGATTGTTAGGCATTTCCTGGCCGTTCATGACCGCCTTGCAGCTCGTGCTGATGGTGTTGGCATCGTCGAAGTTCAGGGTCATGCCGTGCATGTGCGATTCCTTCTTGGTGTCGATGCCGCAGCAGGAGTCGAAGTCGAGCGTGATCGATTTTGCATCCGCGCCTTTCAGCGCCATCTCCGGGCGATTGCCGAGGACGCAGTAGTGCGTGGCCGCGAGCTTGCCGGCCTTGTCGTAATACATGGTGACCATTTCCATCGGCGTGCCGGGAGCGCTGCGCTCCTCGAGAACGGTGCCGCCCGCGACGAGACGGAATTCGAGGTTCATTTCCACAGGCCCCTGGCCCATGTCGACTTTGCCAGTCCAGGTGCCGACCAGTGTCTTCATGCGTTCGAGCTCAGCCGAGCCGGGCTTGGCCTGGCCGTAAGGATTGGCTTCGCCGGCCTGCAGGCACGCGGTGGCGGCGAGGACGAGACTGGCGCAGAGAGAGGTAAGTTTGATGTTCATAGGATGGTGATTTGGAATGTGGTGAATGGTTGCAGTTTCATCCTCTCGACGAACGGGCCGGTCCGCTTTGGACACCATTTTGTCTTTTTTAGGGATTTTACGTTTTTGGGGGGCTTTCTAATTGCGCTTGCGAGGAAGAGCGGGTGCGTTTATCGGCAGCATCCCAAATGAGAGCAGCCTTCCGTGAGAACCCCGATGGCCCCGATCCCGCCGAAAAGGTGGAGTTCGTGCCGGCCGACTATTTTGCCCGTGCGGAGATGGGCGCCATGTTCGAGCGGCCCGACGCTCCCCTGGAGATCGATCTCGGCTGCGGCGAAGGCGGTTTCCTCGTCGCCATGGCGGCGAAACATCCCGACCGCAATTTCCTCGGCATCGAGCGCCTGCTCGGCCGCGTGCGCAAGGTCTGCCGCATGGTCGTCCACCATCAGCTCACGAATACCCGCCTGCTTCGCATCGAGACCGCCTACGCCCTCCGCTACGTGCTGCCGCCGCAGAGCGTGAGCACAGCGCATGTCCTCTTTCCCGACCCGTGGCCGAAGCGCCATCACCAGTCGCGCCGCCTCATCCAGGACGGCTTCATGGAAGCGCTCCACGGCATCCTCGTCCCCGGCGGCGAGCTGCGCATCAAGACCGACGACCAGCCCTATTTCCTCTGGATGGAGAAAGTGCTCGCGCGGGCGAAAGGCTACGAGCGCCTCGACTGGCCGGATGATCCCGAATATCCGCAGACGAATTTCGAGCGCCGCTTCCTGGCCCAGGGCCTGCCGATCTACAAGGTACGCCTGCGGAAGGTGTAAACGGCGCGACCTCCACCGAATCTCCGGACGGCTAGACTAATGTCCAAGCCCTCTGGAACGCCTATGGACAAACGCACGAGTTTGCCGGCTTCTACCTGTCGAGGTAGAAAGTATTCTTTCTAGGCGTTTCGGCGGCGGTGACGGAAGCGCTGGAGACCGAGGGCCAGCCCGAAGCTGCCCGCCAGCATCGACAACGCGTTCGGTTCCGGAATGGCCATGATGGCCACGTCGTTGCCGCCGGTGAAGCTATTGCCGGAGAAGCTCGCGTGGTAGCTGATCGCGAATTCCTGGCCACCGCTGACGAAGCTGGTGAAGCCGGGGAAATTCGGATCGGCCGCGCCGGTGTCATTGGCAAACGTGCCGGCAACACTGCTCGCTCCCGTGATGAGGAAGTAGATGTGACCGTTGAAGCCAGAGGTCGGGTTGGCGAAGGCAAAGCTGTTCGAGGAGTTGACCGTCGAAATGTCGAGGTTGACGTTCGTGAGGCTAAGCGTGCCGGCAAGCGTCAAGCGATCGTATTGCAGCGGGCCGGTGTTGTTGCCACCGCCGGTGCCATCGTTGTTGCCGCCGATCTCCAGCGAGAGGTGGGCCACACCCAAGGTGGAGGCCGTGCCGAGGGCGACATTGCCGGTGGCATTCAATTGGCCGACGGTGCTGAGATCCGCCACGCCACCGGTGTCACCCGGCGCCACCGTGCCGCCACCCGACGCGTCACTGATCGCATTGATGGCCGCCACCTGCGAGCTGAAGTTCGCGCCGCTGGCCAGGATGGTGCCGGAGGCCACGTTCACATTGCCGGCCAGCGAGCCCGAGACGACCACCTTGCCGCCGTTCACATTGGTATCACCGGTGAAGGTGTTACTGGTGGAAGAGATCGTCACGGTGCCAGTACCAGTCTTGTTCAAAGCGGCGGAGGCGACGCCACTGATGGCCCCAGAAACGACCAGGGAGTTCGAGCCACCTACATCCAGGGTCGCACCGCTGAAGCCGATCGAGACCGCGCGGGTCACACCGAGATCGACGCTGGCTCCCGTGCTACGCAAGGTGCCGCCTGACATCGCGATCGTATTCGTCGCCGAACCGTTGCCGAGGGCGCTGGCCGAGTTGATGCTCAACACGCCGCCGTTGATGGATGTCACCGAACTGTAGCTGTTGGCGCTGTTCAAGGTCACTGTGCCGGTGCCGATCTTGGTGAAGCCTGCGCTGCCGGTGATACCCACCGTGCCGCTGGCATTGCCCACCGTGTAGTTCACCGCCGAATTATTGAATATGACCCCCAAAGGCGCCACGCCGGCCGCTTGCACCGTAACCGTACTGTTGCTGATCGCACCGGACGAAACGGTATTGGTATCCGTGAAGGAGACGAGAACGCCATCGAGATAATTCGTGGCCGAAGTGCCGTTCGCCCAATTCGTGTTGGTCGGAGCAGTCGTCCAATTTGAATTCGTGATGCCGTTGCCGTTACTCTGGCCCGTCCAAGTCAGGGACGAGATCGCCGCCACGCTGACTTGCTCCTTCGTCGCCGAGTTGATGAGCGACAAGGTGTAAGCATTCGAGCCGACGAAGATCGACTTGCTGATCGAGCCGTTGTCGAACTGGAACGTACCGAGCATGCCGGAGGCTGCGGTGATGAGGTCATAGGTCTGACCATCAGTCAGACTGGTGCCCAACGCCGTGATGGCGATGGTATTGGTGCCGCTGATCGAGGCACCCTTGGTCACGGCCAGCTTGTCCGCGCCGGTGCTGCCCAGGTCGAAGCCCAGGGTCACGCCATTGAGCGTTAAAGCCGGGCCGCCGAAGGTGGCCCCTTGGAGCAGAGAGACGGTGCCGATGGCGCTATCGTTCATGCTGAAGTTCGTGCCGGCCGCGAGGTTCAACGTAGCGCCCGCGGCGGACGTCGCCGTCGAGCCGATATTCATCGTCGTCGCTCCCGGGAGCGCGGAGAATGTCGCCGCATTGGTCACGCTGATCGCCGTATTGCTCAGCGAACCGCCGCTGGCGATCGTCAATCCCCCGGAGCTCACGGACGTCGCGCCGGTGTAGGTATTCACGCCGCCCAGAGTTGTGGTGCCGGAGCCGATCTGGTTGAGAGCACCCGTGCCGTTGATCGCACCGCTCACCGCGTAGGCGTTGTTGCGATTGAAGGTCAGGATGCCGTTGTTCAGGACATTGCCACTGCCGAGAGTACCTGTGCCGCCGCCGGTGCCGACCTGCACCGTGCCGGCATTGATGGTGGTGCCCCCGGTGTAGGTGTTGGTTCCTTCGAGGATCAGCAAGCCACTCGTCGTTTTGACGAGGCCGGCGGCGCCTGTGTTGATTTGCGCCACGTTCTTCAACGTGCCGCTCTGGGCATTCAGGACCACCGTGTTGGCGCCGCCGATGGAATTGCCGACCAGATCGAGCGTGCCGCCATTCAGGTTGATGGTCGAGGTGGTGGAACCGCCGCCGTTCAGGATGCTGGCGTTGGAAGTGAAGACGCCACCGGTGAGGTTCAGTGTGGCCACGGAGGTGCCGGCACTGGCCTGCGAACCGAGAGTGAAACTTCCGCCCGAGTTGACCGTGAAGTTACCGCCACCCACATTCAAAACAGCCGTGGCGCTGGTCACACCGGCGGCGGTCTTGGGCGCCAGGTTCAACGTGGTCACCGTGAAGTTGCCCGCGTCGAAACTCAATGTTCCCGATGTGGTGCCGGTGCTCGTATTGTTGTTATTGGCGATCGTCACGGTGCTGGCCGTCACGGTGGCCACGTGGCCGCGCAGATCCACGGTGCCGACCGCGCCACCCGCCGTTGAAGTACCATTGAGGTCGGCGATATCGATCGCCGCCCCACCCGAGCCCGCTTTATTGGTGATCGTCACCGTGCCTGGGCTGCCCGCCGTCTGGGAGGCAAAGTTGAGCAGGCCAGGCGTGGTGCTCTTGCCGCGGCCGACATTGATCGTATCCGCCTGGATCACGTTGGTTCCCGTGCCGAGGGTCACGATGGCCGTGACTCCCGAGCCGTTGTTCGCAGCGGTATCCCCGACTTCCATGGTCGTGGCCACAATGGTGTTGGCGGTATTGGAGAGCAGCACCGTGCCCGCGCCCGTCGTCGATGTGCCCACGCCGACATTGAAGTTGGTCACATTCGCGGAGAACGAAGACGTCCCCGTGACGTCCAGCAAGCCCTGGCTCCAATAAACCGCATTCACCGCGGCCTGATTGACGCCGACCGTCACGTTACCGCCCGTGATGGCAAACGCGCCACCAGCAACGGTCAAGCTGGACTGAGTGGGGCCAGTGCCTCCACCGGCATCGTAACCGAGCGTCACGTTACCGGCGACAGTGAGCGTCTTCCCGGAAGCGATGTTGATCGTGTTGGCCGTGGCACTGTTGGTACGCACCAGGAGGCTGCCAAAGTTGGCATTCCCCACATTCAAGGTGCCCAGCACCGTGGACGCATTGGCCGCCCCGAAGTTGAGGGCGCCAGTCGTGTTGAATTGATTATCGAGGGATGCCACCACGGTGCCACTGGCGATCGTCACTGCACCGGCGCCGGTCACCAGGTTGGCGGAGGCGAGCGTGTAAGTGTCCGTGCGGTTGAATTGCAACGTGCCGCTGCTGCCAATCGAAACGGCGCCGCCCGTTCCGAGCGTGCCGCTGGTTCCGTTGCTACCGATTTGCAGGATGCCTTGGGTAATGGTCGTGGCTCCCGTGTAGGTATTGGAGCCAGTGAGCACCTGGACGCTCGTCGTGGCATTCGCTCCATTCAGGGTAAGGCCCGTGGTTCCCGAGCTGCTGTTGAGCTTATCCTGGATAATGCCAGCGAAGACCGCCGTCGTGGCGGCCGCCGGAGTCAGCGTGAGAGTATTGGCCGTGTTGCCGCTGTTGCCCACGAGCTGATTCGCCGCGGTCGCGGATGGATCGACGGCCAACCCGCCCACACTGCCGTTGAACCCGTTCAAATCCAACACGCCATTGACAGAAGCCGAGCCCAGCGTCACCACGCTGGCCGCGGTGCCGGCACCCGTCGCACCGATCTTCAAAGTGCCGTTCTGGACCTGGGTCGGCAGGGTGTAGGTATTGGCCGCCGCCGCACCGGTGTAGGTGAGCGATCCTCCGCCGATGACGGCGACGCCAGTTTTCCTCGTGCCGCCATCGGTAATCTTACCGGCATAGGTCGGGCTGACTGTCGTCGTATCCAAAGTCAGGACGGAATTGGCGGACGTGCTGTTGTTAGTGATTGTCTGGTTGGCGGCGATCGCCGAACCCGACGTACTGATTCCGGCCGAGAGCGTCGGGCTGAAGCCATTCAGATCGAGCACCGCGCTGTTGCCCGCGCTGCCCAGCACTATCGGACTACTGGTGGAGAGCGCGCCGGTCGACCCGACGCGCAGGGTGCCGCGCTGGATGAAAGTCGAGCCGGTGTAGCTATTGTTCGAGCCGCTGAAGGTGACCGTGCCGGCGCCGTTCACCGTGACGCTGCCCGGACCGCTGATATTTCCGGTGAAGGAAGCCGTATTGGAACGGCTGATGATGAACGAACCGTTGTCGACCAGATCGCCGGTGATGGAGCCCGTCGTGGAGTTGTTGCCGAGTTGCAGGGTTGCGCCGTTGGCGATCGTCGTGCCGCCATTGTAGCTGCTGCCACTGGTCAGAATCACAGTACCCGTCAGGACCGAAACCGAACCGGTGCCAGTGATAGCGCCGCCGTAGGTCAGCGAATCGGAACGATTGAAATTCAAGATGCCGTTGTCGGTGATGGAACTGCCCAGCGTGCCGGCCGCGTTGTTGTTGCCGACCTGCAGCGTGGCACCGCTGTTCACGGTGTCGGTTCCGCTGTTGTTCAGAGCGCCGGTCAGCACCAGGGTCCCGGTGGCCACCGTCACTGTGCCGGAGCCCGTTACATTTCCCCCGTAGGTCACACTGTCCGAGCGATTGAAGACGAGCGCGCCGTTGTCATTGACGTCGCCGGTGATCGAGCCAGCCGTGCCGCCATTGCCGATCTGCAAGGTGCCCGCCGTGATCGTCGTGCCGCCGGTGTAATTGTCTGTGCCGGTGAGAATGGTCGTGCCGCTGCTATTATTCTGTTGCAGCGAACCGTTGCCGGTGATGTTGCCCGCCACCACCAACGCGGGGTTGGTGGTGTTGAAGATCAGCGAACCACCCGTGCCGATGGAGATCGCCCCCGCGATGGAACCGCCTGCGCCGCCGTTGCCAATTTGCAGGATGTTCGTCGGATCGATCGTTGTGCCGCCACCGGCGCCCATGGACCCGGTCGCAGTGAGCGTGCCGCCCCCGGTCACTTTCAGGGTGCCGCCACCGGTGATGTTCCCGGCGAAGCCGTAGGAATCGCTGCGATTGAAGACGAGCGCGCCGTTATCGTTGACGTTACCGGTGATCGAGCCCGCCGTGCCGCCGTTGCCGATCTGCAAAGTGCCCGCCGTGATCGTCGTGCCGCCGGAGTAAGTGCCCGTGCCGGTAAGGATGGTCACGCCGCTGCTGTTGTTCTGCTGCAACGCACCATTGCCGGTGATGTTGCCCGCCACCACTAGCGCAGGGTTGGTGGTGTTGAAGATGAGCGAACTGCCCGTGCCGACGGAAATCGCACCGGCGATGGAACCGCCTGCGCCGCCGTTACCGATTTGCAGGATGTTCGTCGGATCGATCGTCGTGCCGCCAGTGGCCCCCATCGACCCGGACAACGTGAGCGTACCGCCTCCGGTGACTTTCAGAGTGCCGCTGCCGGTGATGTTCCCGGTGTAGCTGTAGGAATCGCTGCGGTCAAAAATCAGCGCGCCGTTGTTAGTGATGCCACCGGTCCCCGCGAGGGAGCCACTCGTGCCGCCATTGCCGATTTGCAGCGTGCCCCCGGAGATGGTCGTGAGCCCGGTGTAAGTATTGGCCCCGGCCAACGCGAGCGAGCCGTCACCCGTGAGAGTCAGGAACAGCCGGCCGGTGCTGCCGTCCTGCAACACCCCGGCATAGACGCTGTGGGGACTGCCGGAAAGCGGTCCGCCCACTGTCTCCAGATCCAGGGTCAGTGTGGCGTCCACACCCACCGCACCGTTTTCCACCGTCGCTCCGCCGGGAGTGGTGGGATCGCTGTCGAGGCCCGTGAGGGTGATGCTGTGACCGTTGAGCTGCAGCTTGGTGCCCGCGGCTACGTTAGTGCCGAAGGTCAGCCCATTCAGGGTGCCGAGCGCGAGGTCGTTGCCGAGTTGGATGTCGCCGCCGTTCAGACGCACGCCGCCGGTGAAACTGTTGGAATCGATGATCGTCACGGTGCCCGTGTTCGACTTGATGAAGGGCGTGGTGCCCGCGATGCCGTTGGCGTCCCCAAGCACCCCGAGCACATAGGGAACACTCGTGCTGTTGTTGAAGGTCACAGAGGAAGGATGCACATCGCCGTCATTGATGCTGACCGTCCTGCTGCCAACCACCGAGTCATCGAAGAGCACGGTGTCGCCTTCCAGATACGCGGTGGGGGAGCCGGCACTGATGAGCTTCCAGTCAAAGACGAAAGGCAGAGCCGCCCAGCGGGAACTGGATTGGCCGAGATTGGCGTCAAAGCCCGTCCACTTGGGATTGTCGGCATTCAACGTCAGCGTGATGGAACTGCCCGTGTCACTGAGGAAGCCCACGGTGCGGGAGTTGGTGCCGGCGACCGTGCCCAACTGGAAGGCACTGAAGCCCACGGGGCCCTGGATGGCGCCGCCCGTGTAGTTCACGAGTGTGTATGGCACCCCGTTCACGTAACCGGATAGCGAACTGGTGATGACATTGATGGTAATCGAACTAATGAAGTTACCGGTGGTGAGCGTGCCGACATTGAGGATGTTGGGCTGCGCTTCCGCGATCTGCCCGACATTGATCGTGCCGAAGCTCAGGAAGTTGAGCCCACCCGCCAGACCAAGTGAACCATTGCCATCCAAATCACCCGCCTGGATGGTGCCGCCCGAGTTGACGGTGACCAATCCACTCAGGCTGCCGCTGCCGCCCAAGGTGCCGCTGCTACCGACGGTGACGTTGGTCGAGGCCAGCGTGGAATTCACGAAGAACCGGCCGTTCGCGATGTTGGTCAGGCCGGTGTACGACTGCGGCGCAGTGAAGGTGAAGTCGCCGGCGCCGACCTTGGTCAGGCCGCCGGAACCAGAAATCTGGCCCCGGTAAATGGTGGTCGCATTGTTACCGCCCATGGTGAGCGTGCCGGAGCCCAGGGTGACATTGCCACCCAAAGCGCCGCCACCGGCGAGCGAGCCGATGGTTTGGTCGTTGCCGTTGAGGTTCAAGGCAACACCGGCGTTATTGTCCAGCGTGAAGGCGGAGCTGCTGGCCAGGACATTTGCCGCGTCCGTCCGCACCACGCCGCCGCTGATCTCCGTAGTGCCGCTATAGGTGCTGGCCGCCGAAATGGAGACGGTGCCATTGCCCGTCTTGAGGATCGCAGCGCCACCCGCACTGTCGCTCAAGGAGCCCGCCAGCGTGGCGTCCACATTGGCGGCGCCGTCATCGACCTCGATGGTGCGCAGCGCACCGTTCAGGTCGATGCCGTTTTGGAAAGTAAGCGTGCTGTCCGAGGTGATGCTGGAAAGAATGAAGGTGCTGCCTGTGGGCAGGAAGCTGCCGGCATTCCATGTCACCGTGGCGCCTGCACCACCGAGGTTCACAAGGCGCGTGCCCCCGAGCGCGCCGAAGCCGCCGCTGCCGGTGAATTGCACCTGGTTGTCCCCTGTGCCGAGAGCCCGCGTGAAATCACTCGCCGCCAGTTCGATCACTGAGCCACCGCTGATGTTCAGGTTGCTGTTGGCGGGCAGCGCGCCGGCGTTGCCCAGTCGCAAGATACCGCTCGTGACGACCACGTTGGTCCCGCTGGCGGAAGTGTTGGCGCCGGAAAGGACCAGCGTGCCAGCGCCCGATTTGGTCAGCGTTCCACTGTTCAAGGCCACCACACCCGGCACCGCCAAGGTGGTGCCGGCCGCCGTCGCGAAAGTACCACCCGTGCCGAGGATGGTCACGCCACGGTTGGCGTTAAAGGCGATGGTGCCCGTGGTGGTCAACTGGCCGCCATTCAAGGTGAGCTGATCGGCGACAAACGATGCCGGATTGCCACCCAAACCGCTCGCTGCAGAGATGGACACCACACCACCGTTCACGATCGTCTTCCCGGTGTAGGAATTGACTCCGCCAAGCGTAAAGGTGCCGGTGCCGTTCTTGACAATGCTGAGCGTACCGGTGCCCCCGTTGTTGTTGTCCTCGATCAATCCGTTGAAGGTGCTCGAGACGTTGCTCCCGCCGACCGTCAAGGTGCTGGGAGTGCTGCCATTATTCACGACCTGGCCCAGGACCGCATTGGCACTGTCGCCACTGATACTGTTCAGGGTCTGGTTGAAGCCATTGAGGTCGAAAGTCCCCGCCGCGGTGACGCCACTGTTGAGGAAAACGTTCCCACCAGTGGGGAGCGAATTGGACACGCCGATACGCACGGTACCGCCGGTGATCGTCGTGTCACCCCCATAGGTGTTCACGGACTGCAGCAGGACCACGCCCTTCCCGGCGACGGTGAGACCAAACGCACCGCTGCTCGTGATCGGTGTATTGAAGGTAACCAGACGGCCGATACCGCCCTTGTCGCTGGTATTCAACGTGGCGCCCGCGGCGGTGATCCGCACATTGACGCCCGTGCCCACGGTCATGTCGTTGTCGAACGGAGCCAGCGTGCCCGCACCCCAGAAGAAGTTCGCAGTGCCGCCCGTCGTCGTCGTAAAGGTCGCCGGGTCGGTAAAGGTATTCGGAGCGGCCTGGGAGCCCACGAAACCGTTGCCCTGACCGGTCGCAATCCCGTTCAGGTAGAGGTTGCCACCGTTGAAGTTGTAAGTGCCCTTGGTCTGCGCCGGCGTGCCGGTATTGGTCGTCTGGTTGTAAGCGAGGACCAGGTTGAGGGTGTTATTGCCCTTGAGGTTCGAACCGTCGCCGATGTTCTGACCGGTGCCGATTGTCACCGTGCCGCCATTCTGCGTGAACGTGCCTTGGGCGAAATCCTGCACGCCGAGCACGAGACCTTGCGCAAAATTCGCGGTGGTATTGGCGCCACTCATGGTGAACGCGCCGCTCGCACCACCCTGGTCGCCGATGACCGAAGCGCCGTTGATATTGAAGCTGCCGCCGGACAGGGTGTAAGTCGAAGCGCCGAACTGATTGGCTCCGTTGAGCCCGTTGAGCGCGAGGAACAAGGCGATGCTGCCGGGACGGTTGACGGTCAGAGTGCCACCATCTTGCGTGCCGGTGAAGAAGCCGTTGCCGCCCAGGTTGAGCCAGGTGCCACTGCCGGTGGTACCGCCGACGGCGAAGGTGCCGCCATGCAGGGCGAAGGTGGCGACGCCAGCGTTACCTACTGCGGCGGTCGCGGCAAATTCGACCTGCCCCGCCGAGATGAACTGGCCGCCGTTTTGAATGTAAGAGCCGACCGCCGAAGAGTTGGCCGCGACTTCAAACTTACCGGCGGTGATATTGATCGCGCCCCCGGCATTCAAGGTCATGACGACGTTGTCCCCGCCGGTGTGCGCGACATCGACCTCACCCTTGGAGTTGAAGTTAATCGCGCCATTCACCGTGATCTGGCGCGGGTTGGCCGCGGTGCCGCCGATGAAGTAGAGGTTATCGGTGTTGGCGTTGCTCAACATGTTGATCGAGCCGTTCTCCGTGATGGTGAATCCACCCGTGCCGGCGCCACCGATGACGGTAGTCACGCTAGCCGTCCCGCTGTTGTCCGCCAGCGGGGTATCGAGGCTCACCGTCCCGCTGCCGGCGATCTGCAGGTAGTTGCTCAGCGTGGTCGAGCCGACCGTGCCACCGCCCGCGAAGGCGAAGTTATTGCTGCCGGTGACGAGGAAGGCGTTCGAGTTGAACTGCTGGCCGGCGGCGATGCTGAGCTGTGAGGCGCCGGTGGTGTCCACCTTCAAGCTGTTGGCTGCTTGCGTGGTCGCGACCGATTGATTCGCCGAGAGGATGAAGTTGGTCGTCGCGGAACCGTTGGCCCCGGTGAAGGTGGTATACCCGGAGAAGGCGGAAATGGTCGTGCCGCTGATCGTGGCCCAATCGTCGCCCGCCGTTGCGAAGCCGTTGATCGCGGCCGTCCCGAGGATGCCGTTGTTAATGACCGCAGCGCCGCCGGCAGTGGCCTGGTAGGTCATACCCGCGGAAGGCGCGAAGTCGATGGTGCCGAAGTCGGTCGGCACCGCATAGGCGCCGAGGTTCAGGGTGATACCCCCACCCCCGTTGGCATTGCCGCTCAGGCGGGTCAGACCGCCGTTTTGGGTGAACGTCGTGAAGGTCTGCGCGGTCGCCCCGGTGGCTTTGCCTTTGATGACCAAAGCGCCGCCCGTGCTGGTGAAGACAGTCGTGCTGACCAGCAGGTTGGTGGCCGTCGAGATGTTGCTGTTATCCAGCACCACCGTGCCGCCCTGCACCGCCAGCTTGTTCGCCAACGAGGTCAGCGGAGCGGTCGGAATGAACGTCAACGTGCCGGCCCCGTCCTTGGTGACCTGGCCGGTTCCGCCTGTTCCCGCAATGATGGTCACATTACCAGAGCCACCAATGCTCAATATGCTATTGCCCTCCACGAGATTGTTCACCGTGAGGGTTCCCGCGTCCGAATTGATTCGCGTACCACCTGTCTGAGTGACGGTGCCGGTAATGGTGTTGTTGCCGGCGATGTTGCGAATCGAGCCGGTGTTCTGGTTCATCCAGCCTGTGGTGTTCAGGCCACTGATCCCGAGCGTCGGAAAGGCATTCGGCACGGTGATGTTGCCATTGGTGCCGTCGAGTTCCAACGCCGTCAGGTTATTGAGAGTGATGTTATTGGCGGCCACCCCAAACGGGGTTGTGAGCGGTCCCGTAAGCGACGTCACGCGCACGGTGCCTTCGTTGATATTCACGCCTCCGGTGAAGGTGCTATTCGCGCCGAACTGCAACCGGCCCTGGCCGAATTTGCTCAACGTCTGGCCCGTGGTGTTAAAGAAGGTAATCGGCGTGTTGATCGCCAGGATGTCACTCGCCGAATCAACGCGGATGACGGAATCCGTGGTCGAGGCGGTGCCCAACTGCAGCGCGGTGCCGCCGCTGATCGTGCTCGTGCCGCCGCCGGTCTTCAAGATACCGGAGGTGCCCAGGGTGAGCGTCGCCCCACCATTCAAGGTGAGGCTGGTGCCGCCGGCGCCGAACATGAGCGTGCCGATGGTCGCCGTCCCCTGCGCGGTCACGCTGCCGCCGCTGCCGATCTCGGAGTGGGCAGTTGCGCCGCCGACGTTGGTGAAGGAAGCGACGGAGGACGTGACCAGGTTCGTTCCGGCATCGGTGCCCTGGTTCATCGGGCGGATGAAGCCGCCCGCGTCGCGTACGGCGTATTCGTTGCCATTCCAGAAGACACCCTGGTTCGCGGTGAACCCGGTGATATCGATCTTGTTGGTCGCACTTGCCGTGGTGTTCGAGCCGGTGATCCCCAGCAGCAATTCGCTGCCGGCAGTCCGGGTCAGGCTGGTGAATGTCAGCACCAGACTCTGGCCGGTCGTATTGTTGAGCTGAATGGTGTTCGCTTCGGTCGCGCCCGTCGTCAACGTGCCAAAGGCCTGGCTCACCGCGCCCGTGGCCTTCGAGTTATCGAGAATAAGCGCCATGACGTTATTGGGATACGCGGCGCCATTGACGGTATTGAACAAGACCGCATTCGCCGACTGGAACGGATTCGTCACCGTCCCGCCCACCGGCATGATGCGAGTAACGCTGCCCGCAGTGTTGGTCGTCAGCGTTCCGGTGCCGGTGTTACCGGTCCCCTCAAAGACGACGTAGCCACCATTGCGCGTGATAGCTGCGGTGCCGGCGCCCAGCACATTGGCAACGACGACCAGGCTGTTGTTGTTAGCCGAGCCCAAAGTCAACGTGAGACCGGTGCCGATAGAGATTGGCTGCGTGATGAGATCATCCGCCGCGCCTCCCGCGGTAGTGGCCGTGATTGTCCCGGAGACCGTATAGGTTATCGCTCGATCCAGGTTGCCATTGCGCAATTGAATCTGCTTGCCGGAACCGGTCATGATCAGCGTGCCGCCCGTCAGGGTCATGTTCTGCACGACGAGACCGCCGTTGACGCTGATCGACGGCACATTGTCGATCACCTCATTGACCAGCCAGGCGAAGTTGGTGTCGTTCAAGATCAGGTTGTGCCCGTTGCCCTGGATAAACCCGTTCACGAAACTGAACTGGCGGATGGTAGACCCCGTCGCCCCGATCGTGGCATCGCCCGCCAGGATGATGTTCCTGAACGTGGCGTTCGTACTGTTCATGTCCGTCGTCGCGCCGCTGTAGATGAGCGCGCCGGTCGTGCTGCTCCCTACGCCCGTGCCGCTGATGGTGAACGTTTCCGGAATAGCGCGGTTATCCGTAATTTCAATGACCGCACCGGCCTGAACCGTCGTGCCGCTGGCCAGCGTCCCCGAGGCACCCAGCGCCGAGGAGCTATTCAGAATGAGGTGAGCTCCCGTCTGCACGGTGACTGTCCCCAGGAAGGTATTGGCGCCACTCAACTGGATGGCATCACCGGCCGTCGAAGACGTGGCCAGACCGGTGTTCGTAATGATCAAACCGCCCGCGCCGCTGATGATACCACCGAGGGTCAGGGTGGCCGCCGTGTTGTTGGTGGTCGTGAACTGACCAAAGCCACCATCCACCAAGGTGATCGCCGCGCCGTAAGTGGCCGTCGCGCCGGTGTAGGAGAGCGTTGCGGTCTTGTTCCCACTGCCGATCGCCAGCGAGCCCGCGCCGAGCGGCTGCGCCGCCGCAGCCGCGCCGACCGTGGCCACGGAGACGGTGCCGTCCTCGATCCGCGTGGCACCGGTAAAGGCGTTGTTCGCGGTCAAAACCAAGGTACCCCCACCGGACTTGGTCAGCGAACCGGTGCCACCGCTGATCAGCGAGCCGATGGTCAGGAAATTGGTGCTGGTGGCTCCGGACCCGTTGGTCGTCACGACGACTTCACTATTCGACGCGCCCAAGGTGCCGGTGCCGATGCTGGTGATCGACGAAGCCGCGTTGGTGTTGTCGTAGAGCACGCCGAGGCTGGTCAATGTCAGCGTCACGCCCGAGTTCAGGGTCATGGTCTGTGCTGTGGTCGCCGGAGCGAGTTTCAGTGTGTTCACCGACTCATTCGCCGTCACCGTGACGCCCGTGGAGGTATCGACGTAGTTCGCCGTCGAGGAAGCACCGGTGGCCGGCAGGCCGCTGGTGTAACCGGTGTATTGAATGAGCTGGGTGCCGGACAGCGCCGCCCAGTCGACCCCGTTATAAGTGAGCCAGCCGCCCCCGACGAGGCCGTTGGTCGCGGTCGTCGACGTGGTCACGATGCGCGTCGTATCGGTGCCGGCATTGAAGCCGGTCAAATCTGCCGTGCTGCCCGCCACACGGGTGCCGAGAGCGCCCAGCGCCAGCGTCGTGCTGGTGCCGCCGTTGACGTTGATCGTGATATTCGAAGCGCCCGTGAGAAAGGTGGTGCCATTGAATGCCTGGCTGGATGTGCCGGTGGGTGAACCCACGAGCGACAACGTGCCGCCCAGGCTCAGCGCGTTCTGACTGCGGATGAGATTGTTCGGATTGGCCAGCGTGCTCAAGTCCAGGATCAACGTGCCGCCTTGCACACCCAGACCGCCGCTGAAGTTCTGTGCGGTATTGAAGGTTTCCGTCCCATGTCCACGCTTTTGGACCACAATAGTGCCGCCACTTGTGCCATCCGCGATCGTGCCACTCCAGACGGCATTGACCGCCGCACCGGTGACCATGTTGGTGTTATCGAGGCCACCCAATGTCAAGGTCTTGGTGGCCGTGCCGGAGTTGGTTATCACCCCACTGCCAGTGAGATAGTCGCCGGTGAAGTCGAAGCCGTTGAGGTCAAACGTGGCGCCACTCGAAACGCTCAGGAAGCCGGTGCCGGCGGTGGTGGCACCAGTCCCAATCGCCACCTGGCCGGGGCTGGTCGTTGCGCCGAGGGCGAGGACGCCGCCCTGCACGCTGATGCCGCCGCTCATTGGTCCAATAATGCCGGTAGTCAGCTTGCCTGTGCCTTGTTTCACCAAGGCCAGATTGCCATATTGCAACGTGGCGCCATCGCGCAGGATCGAGCCCGCACCGAGGTTGTAATCGGTCGAGGCATTGATCGTGAGCGTCGACGAATAGTAGCCCGTCGCCGTGCCGTTTTGGATGACCGGGCTGCCGGCGAGGGTTTGCATACCCGCCAGCGTCTGGCTGCTACCGTTGAGGCTGAAGATAGTGGTACCAGCCCCGTTGAAGGTCACCACGGAAGAAGTGGCGATCTGGTTGTTCAATCCCGTACTGGCGCCGCTCAGGCCGTACTGGACGGTGTTGTTGCCGGTAGCATCGCCGATGAGCACGTTGCCCGCGATGGCCGTGGCGCCCCCCGTCTTGTTCAAGTAAACGGTGCCACCACCGAAGATATTGGTCACCCCGGTGTAGGTGTTGGACGCGCTGCCGCCGAGAACGAGATTGCCCGCGCCGACTTTGGTCACCGCGCTGGCATTGGCGATCACGCTATTGATCGCCAGCCAGTCGTTGCTGGTATCCACCCGCACCACGAGTTCGTTGCCGTTGGCGTCCACCGTGCCGCCCTGGATGGTCGGGATGAGATTGGTAAACGCCGGCGAGTTGTTATTGATCAGCGCCGAGGCTGGATTGGCCCCGGTGCCGCTGCGGAGGATGCCGTTGAGATAGTTGGTTCCGCCCGGCAGGGTCAGGTTCGCGTTCGGGCCGTAGAGGTGAACGGTATTCGGGGTGGCGTTCGAGCTGAAGTTCGCCGTGGGCGCCACGCTGCCGGTAAACTTGAAGTTGCCGCCCGTCGCGCTGATCGGCGTACCGCCATCGCTCAAATACGTGCCGGAATCGACACCGTAGGACACGTTGCGCACGAACCCGCTCGCATCCACATAGGCGTAGTCGGTGTGGAGAATCGGGTTGCCCATGTTACCCGAGGTCACAAAGACGCCGGCATCGATGACTCCCGGGTTGCCCCCGACCAAGATCTGGTTCGACGTCATGATGCTATCATCGAACGAAGGCTGGAAGGTGATGTTATTCACGAAGTTGAAGACGCCCGTGGCGCCGGTCGCGCGAGTCACCGTTCCACCCAAGTTGAGGGTGCTGTTGAAATCCGCATTGCGGGTCGACGAAATGACCGTGTCGCGGGCGAGGAAATTCACCGGGGAGGTGCCGTCGCCCACCGAGATGGCAGCCGTGGCCGCCGCGTTGTCGATACCGAAGGTCGCGCCGACGGCACCCAGATTGATCCCGCTAGTGCCGCCAAAGGTCGGCGCCGCATTGGTCACGGCATTCGGGCTGAGCAACAGCGAACCCGCCTGGATCGTGGTCGGCCCGGTATAGCTGAAGTTGCCGTAGATATTCAGCGTGAAGGCACCCGTCTTGGTCAACTGACCCGCACCCGAGATCGAGAACGGCGTGCTGCCCGGATTGGGAATGACGCCCAACGAACCGTTGGCCGCCGGATTCAGGTTGACCGTCGTCCCCGCCGCCACGGTGACCGGAGCGGAGAAGGAATTCAGGGTTTGATCCAGGATGAGCGTGCCGGCATTCACGACCAACCCCGGCGTGTAATTGATCGTGCCACCGGTCAGCGCCAAAGCGCCCCGGCCGGCCTTGATCAGCGGCTGCGTGCCCGTGAGGTTGCCAGAGAGCGTGGCTCCCGCGGCACCCGTGGTCAGCGGCGCGGCGACGGTGAACGTGCGCTGCGTGCCGCCCAGGGCGATCACGCCACCCAGATTGATGCTATTGCCCACCGCCGGCCCACCGAGAGAAATGTTGCCATTCACGGTCACCGCATTCGTCGGCGTCACGGAAGCCGTGCCCGCCATGAGGGCTGTGCCATCGGCCATCGTCAGCGTGCCGGTGCCCAGGGCGCTGGCACTGGTATTCAGGATGAGCGTGCCGCCGTTGAGTTGGACGCCACCGCCAAATGTATTCGCGCCGGTCAACACCAGGCTGCCATTGCCGTTCTTAATTAGGCTTCCGCCACCCGTTCCACCCGTTCCACCGCTCTGGATGATCCCGGAGATGATGAGGTCATCGACCGACAAACCGGATGTGGTGACGGTCGTGCTGCCGCCGTTCAGGTCGAGAACGCTGGCGATCGTCGGCGTCACCCCGAGGTTGTCGTTGATCACATTGATCGTCGATGTCTGGATCCAGCCACCGGTGATCTGCGGGGTGGTGACGCCGCCGTTGCTGTTGAATGTAATCGTGCCGAGCACGTTGCTGTTCAAGGCGCTGCCGACGAAGGTGACGTTGCCGCCCCCGCCATTGATGGTGATGTTCTTGCCGGAGGCAATCTGCTGAGCCTGGGTGAAGGTCACCGCACCGTTGCTGACTACCAGATTTTGCGGAATGGCCACGATGCCCGCGGCGGAACCGATACTCAGGGTGCCACTATTGACCGTCGTCGTCCCGCCGTAGGTATTACTCACCGTGGGAGAAAGAGTCGTCGTCCCGCCCAAGCCTTTCACCACCGAGACCTGACCACCCGCACCATTGTTGGTAATCTGGGAGGTGATAGTGGTGCCGTTGTTATCGAGGATGAACAGTTCGGTCGCCGCGTTGGTATTGCCCGCGGTGAGGATACCGCCGGCCAGGATGTTACCCGCCACGCCGTTGGAGAGCAGACCACCGCTCACCACCGTCAGGGTGCCCGGGTTATTGACCGTAATGGGGCTGGTGACGGACTGGATGTTCAACGAGTTGATCGTCCGGATTCCCCCCAGCGTGTAGACAGCAGGGTTGCTGCCCGTGTTGTTGGCCATCTTCACGTTGTCCCCGACCTGCCACGTGCTGTCCGCCGTGGTGGCGTAAGCCTGAAGGGTGGTCACACCTTGGGCAGCGTTCGGCGTGATCGACGTATCCAGCGCCCCGATATAGGTGGCGAATTCCGTGCCGCCCACCGTCGCCCAACCACCGATGAAGCCGGTGGCCTGGCCGCCGATGATGACCCGGCCGGACTGGGTGTTATTGTAAAGCAGACCGAGGCTGCTCCCCGTAAAGTTGACGGTCGCTCCCGGGGAACGGGTGAGGCTGCTCAGCGTGAGGAAGGAGCCGCCGTTAGCAGTAACGTTGGCGCTGATGGTGTTCTGGCCGCTGGCCGCACTCACAGCGCCCACCGTCTGCTGGGAGATCACAGAAACAGCGCCGGTGAGAGTCATCGTGCCGCCATTCATGGTGATCGGCGCCGCGGTGTTGATGCGGTTGCTCAGGTCATTGAGCCCTGCGTTGTTGAAAGTAAGGCCCGCGAAATTGATGTTCACCGCGCTCGTCCCGGAAATCCGGCCACCGTCCACCAGTTGGAAGGTGCCACCGTAGATATTGGTCGCGCCGGTGTAGGTGTTGTTGTTGCTGAGCGAGAAGGTCGTGTTATTCGACTTGGAGAGAGTAAGAGCGCCGCCCGTATTTTGGATAACTCCGCCAAAGGTCGATCCAGCAGAGGCACTATACAAGGTCACCGCACCCGCGGCCGTATTGTCGATCGTCCCACCACCGCCGTTCAGGCCGTCGTTGTTATTGATGGTCTGAACGATCTGGCTGATACCGTTGAGGTCGAAGGTGGCTCCCTTGTTGACATGCAAGTTGGAAGTTGTCGGGGTCGTCGCCGTGGGCAGAACCGGGATGGCCGCCCCGTTGGCCATCTGCACCGTGCCACCGTTGATAGCGGTGGTACCCGCATAATACAGCGGGCCACCGAGGATCAACTTGCCGTTGCCCGCCTTGGTCAAGCCGGTGCCGCCGATCACGGTGCTCGAAATGGTCAGGTCCGCACCCGCCGAGACATTAACGATCCCTTCCGTGCCGAAGTTGAGAATCGACGCGCCAATGACATCGCCCGTCCCCGTCGCCAGGATGCCACCATTCGCCACATTGAGTTGGAAAAGGGAGGTACTACTGCCCACGTTGACGCTGTTGCCACCGATCTTCAGGGCATTCAAGGTTCGGCTCAGGCCGGTGATCGTCTTGCCGCTAAACGTCGGCGAAGAAGTGAAGTTGAAGTTATCCAGTTGCGGCAGGATGGATAGGGTCTGGGTGTTATCCAGATTGTTGCTCACGTTGTAGCCGGTGTACGCCACCAGGCCGTTGGCGCTGTTCGTCGCGTAGTCGGTTCCGTTGACCGTGATGCGGGTGTTGACGCCGAAGGCGGCATTGCTCAGCAAGCCCGGGAGGATGATCTTGTTGGTCGTTCCGAGCGACGAGGCGACGATGTTCAAGGTGCCGCCCTGGCTGGAGGCGTTCAATTGCCCAAAGGTCAACTGTGAGTTGGACGAGCCGCTGTTAATGAAATTGAGCGTACCGCCGCCAGTGGTTGAGAAAGGCAGGTTGGCGCTGGCAAAGCCGAGTTGCAGCGCCCCCAACGTCTCAGAAGTACCGGTCGCGCTATTGGCGGTGAAATTGAGCGTGCCGCCGAGAAGGTTGATCGTCCGGTAGGCACCGCTGTTCGCCCCCACGGTCGTCGTGACGTTGTTAGTGTTGTAATCGATGTTCAGCGAGCCCAGGCTGCCTACATCGAACTTCGTCATGCTGAAGCTGTTCGCGTTCGTCTGGTTGAAGGTCACGCTGCCGCCTTCGATGACAAAGTTGCCGAGCGTCGCCTGGTTGACGTTCGTGGCCGGAGCGATATTGAAGTCGCCGGTGGACAGCTTGACCAGGGTGCCGCCGACGTTCGTGAAGCCCGCAGCCGAGCTCGGATTGATAAGACCGGTGAAATTGATCTGCCCGGAACCGCCCCCAATCGTCAGGATGCGATTGGTCGTATCGCTCGACAGATTGACGGCACCGGAAAGGATCAAATTCGCCCCGCCGGTCAGGTTGTTATAGATAGTGCGGTTGTTGGCGCCGGCGTTGTTGAACTGGCCGGCGATTTCGATGCTGGCATTGGCGCCCGAACCCTGGAGGTAGATCGCATTACCGTTGATGTTGAAGACGCCCGGCGCCCCGGCATTCGTACCGGTAGTCAGGGTCACGGGAATCAAGGCGTTGGCCCCGGTCAAGGGTGCGCCGGAAATATTCTGAATGTAACCAGCGCTGACCGAGTAGCTGCTTTCGGAAGTAAATGCCCCGGTGCGATTGATCAGGACCGTGCCGGCGCCTTGCGTAAAGGTGCCGGTGTAAGTGTTGCTTCCAGTACCGCCGAACGTCAGAGACCCGATACCGGTATACTGGATACCGATATTGTTCGTTTGCGTAATGGCCCCGTTGATAACCGTGTTGCCCAAACCATTGAACGTGATGGTCTGGCTGGCGGATTGGGTTATCGTGAAACCATTGTTGATCGTGAACGCCTTGCCCGCGCCGGTGATGTTATTGCTAAAGGTCGTGCTATTCGCACCCGCGCCCCAAGTGAAGGTTCCATTGAACGTGAGGCTGTAATTACCCAGCGCCGCCCAGGTATTGTTGTTATTAATCGTGATGGCGTTGGTGAACGAACGATCGGCGCCGACGGCCATGAGCTGGCCGTTGTTCCAGGAGATCGGTCCCGTGCCGAGGGCGGTGTCACTGCCCACGCCGAGGATGCCCCCCGTTAAAGTGGTCGTGCCGCTCATTCCGGCGTTGTTGCCCGAAAGCACCCATGTGCCGCCGGAATTCTTCGTGATACTGAGCGCACCGCCGTTGTCCGCCAAATTGGCAGAAATGGTGTTGAAGTCGCTGTTCAGCCCGTTGAGGGCGAGCGCCTTTATCCCGGCCCCACCATTGCTCATGCTGGTGATCACCAACGCGCCGGAACCGGACGCATCCAGGGTCACGCCTCCCGTGGTCGTGTTCAGAGTAATCGGACGATTGGTGGTTTCACCTGCCCCCACGTAGGTGAGGGTGGCGCCGGTCGTAGTGCCGTTGCCCAACAACAGGGCGGTCGTGCCGCTCGCGATGCCGACGCTGGTCGCCGCCCCGGGATTGGTGAGAGTATTACCCAACGAAGTGACAAACACGTTGCCGCTCGTGATCGTCGTCGTGCCGTTGTAAGTATTGGCGCCCAACAGGTAAGTCGGGGTGTTGGCCTGAATGCTCAAACCGCCCGTCCCGGTGCCATTGCTGATGTTTCCGGAGAGGATCACATAGTCCAGACCCGTATTGCCGTTGTCGTTGGTGGTGATGGTCCGGATCGCGCCGTTGAGATCGATGTTGTTCTTAAACTCGGTTTCCGCCAAGGCCGTCGTCGAGCCGAGGATGAGCTGCTGGCCATTGGCCACAAAGCCGGCGTTGCCGCCCGTGCCCGCCCAGACCAGCGGCGTGGCGGAACCGTTATTGAGGTTCACCGTGAGCTTCGAGGTCGAGGCGGCGAAACCACCGCCGGTGCTCCACCACACACCGCCGTTGGCGGAGGTTGCGGTCGGCGCCGTCGTGAGAAGGTTACGGGAGAAAGTTCCGCTCATCTCGAGCACGCCGCCGCTCAGAAACAAGGGGCTGGCCGTCGGCAGGGAAGTGCCATCCTGGGCGCGCAACTGGCCGCCACTGATCGTGGTGAGACCAGTGTAGGTGTTGTTGGTGTTGCCCAAAATCCACAAAGCGGTGCCTGCCTTGGTGATGCCCAGGGAATTCGTCGTCGTGCCGTTGTTGACCAACTGCAGATCGATCTCGTTATCCCCAACGGACGAACCTTGCAGCGTGAGGGTCCGGGCAGCAGCCGTCGTATTGGCGAAGGAAACCGGGCCGGTGTTATTGAAGACCAGGGCCGCGTTGTCCGCTACCGCCGTGGTCAGGAAATTGTTTCCGACCGAGCCGGAGGAATCGATGGTCCCGTTAGCCGCCATCGTGAACAAACGGTCGATCGAGACCGACGGCGTGGAAGTCGTCTGGTAGATATTCCCGGTGGCGTTGGTCGTACCGATGTACTGGAGCGTGCCGCCATTGAAGACAAGGTTGGACGCCGCATTGCTCGAGGCGCCGATGGAGCTGGCGACACCGCCATTGGCCAGGTTGGTCGCGCGCAGGACCGCCGAGCCGGAGATGATTGTCGCCCCGGTGTAAGTGTTGTAGCCGGTCAGCGTCTGGTTGCGGCCGGACGCACCGTTGACGATCACGGTCGTTCCGCCCGTCCCGGCGGCGCCATCCGAAATGAGGCCGTTGTAAACCACTGCGCCCGTGCTGGCGGAAGTGCCCAGCGCAATCGCGGATGGGGAGCCGCTATTGGTGATGAGCGCCCCGGTGGTGGTGTAGTTGACGAAATTGATCGTCGCGCCCGAGGAAATCGTTTGCGGGCTGCTCAGGGTGATATTGTTGCCACTGATCGCGATCACGACGGGGTAACCGCCGATTCCCACACCGCCCAGGCCGGTGACCGTCTGGCCCAGGGAAATGCCGGCCGTGCTGGCCACGGTGATGGTGTTGCTGTTCGCGGAGGGACTTGAAAGCGTGGTCTGCACCGCAAGGCTCGGAACGTTCGCCCCAGCGCCCACCAGCGCCCCGATGACCAGCGTCGGAATGCCGGTCGCCGTGCCGTAGGGCACCGCGCTCGTCCCTGCGCCCCCGATATCCAGAGTGGCAGCTTGCCGCAGAGTCGCCGTGCTGCCGGTCGCCGGCGCACCGAGCAGGTTGGCCGTGTTTCCGGAGGCTTTGAGCGTTCCTTCATCGACCACCAGGCTGCCCGTGTAGCCGGAACTGTTGCCGGTGAGGATCATTAATCCGGAACCGGCCTTGGTCAGGGCGCCGGTGCCGTTCGCCAGGGGGGATGCGACGGTGAAGGCATTGGTCGGGGTCGAACCACCGGTATAGAAGACCAGTTCCTGGTTCGCAGTGGAGGTGGTGATGCTGGTGAAGCCGGAGATTCCACCTGCGCCGCCGCTGTTGTCGAAAAGGATACCGCCTTCCGACCCCGCATTGGTCGCGGTCACGGTCAGCGCGCCGGTGCCGGTGACCGATCCACCGCCGTTGATCTTCAGTGAATTCACCGCCAGGGCTCCGGTCGTCACCAGCGATCCCGCCGAGAGATAGTTCGTGGTCGCCGAGCCGACGGTCGTCACCAGCGGTGTATAGCTGGCCGCAGTCACAGTACCGCCACCCGCGACGGTCGCTGCAAAATCGGTTCCATTCAAAATGGCATAGCCACCAATGATTCCATTGGTCCCATTGCTGGCATTGGTAAAGGCGATCGAACCGTTGTTGGGAGTGAAATTCACAACCGCGCCCGCCTGCCGCGCAGTGAACGTGACCCCCGCCCCGCTCGAAAGCGTTTGCGCGGCACTCACGACCACGTGCGTGGCGTCGGTGATGCTCGAAACCGTCGCCGCTGCGCTGCCACCATAGAGGGTCATGCCGACCGCGATGCCCGCCGTGCTGGCCACCGTCAAAGTCGCCGTCGCAGATGCCCCCGCCGTCAGCGAGGTTGAATCCCCGATCCCGGAAAAGGTGAGCTTCGTCCCGCTCGCGCTGCTGGGATCAATCGTCACATTCCCTGCGCCCGCCACGGGCAGGAGAGCCCCGAGCGTTTCCTGGGTACCGCCGGCGTTGGCACTGCCCTTGTAGATAAAGTTGCCGCCCGCCGTGTTATCTCCCGTCCAGCCGCCGGTCCCGGCCGCGGTGGAAATGGCGACGGCGCTGCCGTTGCTATTGAAAATAATGGCCCCGGTGTCAGAGAGTTTCGTGCTGCTTCCCGTCGCCCCGGAGGCATCGATGACCAAAGTGCCGCCGTAGACCGCCGTCGCACCGGTGTAGGCGTTATTGCCCGACAGGACCCAAGTACCCAACCCAATTTTACCCACCGTGAGAGCCGTGCTGGCCGGGATGTTGCTGGTGATGGTGTTGTTCGACGTGTTGAACCCGCCGAGATAGAGGGAACTCGATGTCGCCGCAGTGACCGTCAGGTTGCTGAGCATGAGCGCGGAGGCGCCAGACCCCGCTTGATTGGCAAAGATGACATTGTTGGCCGTGCTATTGACATTCAGCACCCGGCTGTCGGTCTCACCCGCGCCGCTGCCGCCGTACAACGCGCCGCCGCCGGCGCCGAGGTAAACGAGAGCACCGGTGGTGCCGCCAGTACCGACATTGATGCCACCACCCGCGCCGGAAGTGGAGGCGTTTGTCAGGTTGGCCACCGCCAGCGTGCCATCGGCGATGGTGAGGGGAATGGTGGCCGTGCTGGTATTGGTGCTGCCCAGCAGTGTTAACATCCCTTTCCCGCCTTTGTTGAAGTTGGGCGTGGCGCCGCTGCCGGTATAGCCAAAGGTGCCGGTGACGAGGATATCCCCAGTGGAGGTGAGGGTGAGGCCCTGCGAGGCTGCCGAGCTGCCCGCCGTCCACGATCCCAGGGTCAGCAGACCATTGCCGCTCCAGGTCGTGCCGACGCCGTTGGCGCCGACGCCCTGCGTGAGGGCGGTAATGATGACGTTCGTCCCGTTGCGACCCGTGATGGTCGAGGTCAGGTTGTTGTTTGTAATGTAATTGTTGAGGGAGATCGTCTGGTTCAGCGAACCAGTGCCGGCCACCCCGCGATCCACAAACAGCGACGTGCTGCCGTTATTAGCGGTGATCAAGACGTTCGAAAAGCTGTTGCCCGCGTCCGAACGAATTTCGAGGAAACCACCGTTCGGAATGACCGCGTCCGCGCGCGTGCTGCGCCCGATCTGGGAACCCTGGCTGACACGCACGGTGCCGCCATCGATCTGCAGACGCCCGATGTCGTTATTGTCCGCAAGTCCGGTCAAATCGAGACCCCCGCTGCCCGCTTTGTCCAGGCCGGAGGCACTGCCATTCGCCGCGGCCCCGAGATTGCCGGTGAATTTGAAATTTCCGTTGCCCGCCAGAACGAGGTTCTGCACCGCGGTCGTGATATTAATATTCCCTGTGAAGAGCGCGGTGCCAATGGCGGAACCCAGTCGGGTTTCACCGATGCTGCTGGTGTAGATATTCCCCGAAAAGGTGTTGTTGCCGATGCTAAGCAACGACGCGCCGTCGGTGGCCCCGCCGCGTCCGCTGATCGCGATCGAACGTAGGAAGGTCATGCCGGGCAGCACGCCGGCGGTATTGGGCGCCGCCACTACTAGTGTCCTGTCAGCCGAGTGATTTGCATAATTCGGGGCGCCATTTTGGGAAGCATTGGTAATTAACCACGAAGACGCGAAGGCACGAAGGTGGGAGTAATCTCAGCAACAGCCATCACACTTTGCCCCTTCGTGCCTT